>VMDB01000170.1 GCA_008081075.1 Halieaceae bacterium | reverse complement strand
ACGCTACCTGCCGATGTTGTTGTATTTAATGGCGACAGCAACGCGTTGGCGACTGGCCAACTGGGCGTCGCCGCCATGCGCGCAGCCAGGCCCAGACCAGCACAAAAGCGTGGGCTCTCGGCGCTCACTTGGTGCATCAAGGGCAGCAGCTCCGGCTTTGACCTCGACCACCACAATGTCTTCTTCGAATCCAATTACCCCAGCGAGTTCAACACGCTGTTCCACGATCGCCGCATTCCGCAAAAACCAACCGTTTATCTCTGCGCGCAGGACCGAGGTCCGAAACGCTCACTTAATGGCTCAGAGCGCATGCTCATGCTGGTCAACGCTCCAGCGGATGGCGACCAACACACATGGGACAACGACCAAGTCGCCAGAACCCGCGACAACGCGCTTGCGGTGTTAAACCGCTGCGGTCTGAATTTGAACTTCCGCGACAGCGATTGTGTGAGCACGACCCCTTCAGATTGGCACGGTCGTTTTCCCGCCAGCGGCGGTTCACTCTACGGAGGATCCTCTCACGGCATTTGGTCGAGCTTCACCCGCCCGGGCGCGAGAAGTCGATTAAAGGGTCTGTATCTGTCTGGAGGCAGCGTCCATCCGGGCCCCGGCGTGCCGATGGCCACACTCTCAGGCCGACTGGCGGCGCGCACTGTTCTCCGCGATATCGGCTGAAGCGATTGCTTCTCGTCCAGGGGGCACCCAAAAATCTTCCAGTGCAGCAATCGTCTCTCTCGTCAGCTCCCAATGGGGTAAGCCGAGGCTCGGAGAGAGCTGTTTCGCCGCCCAGTTACTGTGCACGTCGGTTAATTCGGGCAATCGCTCAAAGCCAATATTCGGGTCACGGTCAAACAGCACCAAGCACCGATTTTTCAAGCGACTGTAGAGCCTGGAAATCGCCTGTTCAGTAAACAAATTGAACGTCAGAAATTTGAGCGGGGCGAAGTGGGCGCCCGGTTGTCGCGTGGTCTCGCAGGCGTACCGCACCAAATACTCCGGGGTACTGCCGACAAAGGCCTGGCCCAAAAACCACCGGATGCTCGGCCGGCAGGTTAACAGGCGGAATAAGGGTTGACCCACCCAACGTGACCCCAAGAAACGATCGATAGGCGAGCCATTGGATGAGGGCCGTGGTGTGCGGATGCCCATGCCGGTGGGCGAAATCAAACTGAGACTGCGCACTTTGGCACCTTGCTCCAAAATGGCGCGCGCCACAAATTCGCCTGTCAGTGACAACGCCACCACATCGGCCGGCCCGGGCAGGCTCTCCAACCACTCCGCCAGCCACCTGGCGTAGAGGCTACTGTTATAGCGGACGTCGGGCCGGTCTGATAAACCGAATCCGGGCAAATCGGGCGCCCAGACGGGCCGCTTATCGCGGTAATACTCGAACAGCGGACGCATTTCCATTGCACTGGGCGCCGCGTTGATACTATGCATCAGCACCAATGGGGGGCCCTCGGCGACCTCCCCTCGATAGCCGCGAAGCGTTACCCCACCGGCAAGCGGGAAGGCAAATTGTTCCGCGTCCAAAGCAGGCGTCAGCGGCTTAGCCATGTTATAACCATCAATGACATTTGACATTTTATTAGTATAGTTTGTATGACAGTAAAAGGGGTAGCCCCCCCAAACAAAGAGGGGGCGCGGCCGGCTTCACCGCTCGGAGGAAAACGACCGACCCAACCGAACGTTATAGGGGGCATTGATGAGCATCGCTTTTCCATTTACCGCGATCGTCGGGCAGGAAGACATGAAGCAGGCGCTGATGATCGCCGCAGTCGATCCCGGTGTAGGTGGGGTACTGGTACTGGGTGAGCGCGGCACCGGCAAATCCACCACTATTCGCGCGCTGGCCGCCATGCTACCCACTATCGATGTTGTCGATCACTGCGTCTATCAGTGCGACCCCACTGCCCCGCGTCCCGGCTTGTGCACCCACTGCGGCAAGCCCAGTGAAACCCCCGCCACGCGTGCAGTCACCATACCGGTGGTCGACCTGCCGCTGGGCTCCACCGAAGATCGTGTCGTCGGCGCGCTGGATATCGAGCGCGCGCTGGTGAATGGCGAAAAAGCCTTCCAACCCGGTCTGCTGGCACAGGCCAATCGCGGTTTTCTGTACGTTGATGAGGTCAATCTATTGGAAGACCACATCGTCGACGCGCTGCTCGACGTCGCGGCGTCGGGAGAGAACGTGGTGGAACGGGAAGGCTTAAGCGTTCGCCATCCCGCGCGTTTTGTATTGGTAGGTAGCGGCAACCCGGAAGAAGGCGAACTCCGTCCTCAGCTTCAGGATCGCTTCGGCCTCTCGGTCGATGTCCGCACCCCCAAAGACGTCTCCACCCGCGTTGAAATCATTCGCCAACGGGAAGACTTCGATCATGACCGCGCCGCCTTCAGAAAAAAATGGGCGCGCAAAGAAAGCGCGTTGCGCCGAAAAATACAGCATGCCAGAGCGAGCCTCGATGACATAGATACCCCCGCAGAGCTACTGGAAACCGCCGCCCACCTTTGCCTTTCGTTGGGCACAGACGGCTTGCGGGGAGAGCTGACGCTCGTGCGCAGTGCACGGGCGCTGGCGGCGCTACAGGGCAAACCTGTCGCCACACTCTCTCATCTAAAAACCGTAGCGACGTCGGTGTTGCGACATCGCCTCAGACGCGATCCCCTTGACGAGTCGAGTGCTGACAGCCGCGTTGAACGCGCTGTGTCTGAACTATTCGGACATGACAACAACAGCTGATACGTCGCCTTGGGCCGACGCGGAGTGGGCGGCGGCATTGCTGGCCCTTCTCGGCCATACCCTCGGCGGGGCGCATCTGCGGGCGCCTCCGGGCCCCGTGAGAGATTACTGGCTGGAGCGGGTCCGAGACCTCTCAGGGCAATCCGTTTTAAGAAAAATGCCGGCAACCGTACCGGAAGGGCGACTGCTGGGCGGCACCGATCTGAGCGCAACACTGCGGCATGGAAAGCCGATCGCTGAGATGGGCATGCTGGCAGAGTGCGATGAGCGCATTGTGATCGCTGCCATGGCGGAGCGCATGCCACGCAATACGGTACATCATGTATGCACCGCGCTTGATGAGGGTCAAGTGCGCATCGCGCGGGATGGCATCACGGGCAATGCCATGGCGCGGATCACCGTTATCGCCAGTGACGAGGGCACCGACGAGGAAAGCTTGCATCCTGCACTGGCTGATCGACTGGGCGTAACGGTGAACCTAGAGAATATTGGGATTCACGACGCAGAGGACGAAATGTTTGATGCCGCAGATATCGCGCAGGCGAAAGCCCTTCTGCCAAGCGTCGCGATATCCGCTGAGCATTACCACGTATTGAGCGCCATTGGGGTGTCCCTCAGCATCGCGTCGCCGCGGGCATTGATCGCGGGTCTAAAAGTCATGCGTGCCTGTGCAGCCATTGCGGGGAGAGCCTCGACCGACGACGCGGACATCTCTCTGGCCGTGCGCCTGTGTCTACTGCCGAAAGCGCAACAACTCCCCGAGTTCAGCGAAACCGAGCAAGAAGAGCCACCACCGCAGGAAGATGGCGATAAGGATCAGGTGCCGCCCAGACCCGATCAACCAACACCCGAAGAAGATCGCCTGTTGCAGGCCGCAATGGCAACACTACCTCCAGGGCTTCTTGAGCAAATACAGACCCGGGCCGCAAGACTCAGGCAAAGTAGTGCTGGGGCGTCCGGTGCTCAACACCGGCATCTGCATCGAGGTCGCCCTACGGGTGTTTTTCGCGGCGATCACCGCAAAGGCGGTCGAGTCAATATTTTGGCAACTTTGCGCGCGGCAGCACCTTGGCAACCACTGCGCAAACGAGAGCGCGGCCCCCGCGCACGCGCCCTAGAAATTCGGCGCGACGATATTCACCTAACCCGCTTTCAGCAGCGTCGCGAAACACTCACGCTGTTTGTGGTGGACGCCTCGGGTTCAGCTGCACTGCAGCGCCTCGCCGAAGCCAAGGGCGCGGTAGAACTCCTACTGGCCGATTGCTATGTGCGTCGCGACCAGGTGGCGCTTATCGCCTTTCGTGACGAGAGCGCAGAACTGCTGCTACCACCTACGCGCTCTCTGGTCCGCGCCAAAAAAGTACTCGCCGCCCTTCCCGGCGGAGGCGCAACCCCCATGGCCGCTGCGCTCGACCTCGCGCGGGAAACCGCACAGCGAGGCGCGAAACAAGGCCTGACCATCCACTACGTGTTACTCACCGACGGCGCTGCGAATGTAGCGCGTGACGGCGTTAGAAATCGTGAAGCGGGCACACGGGATGCCTTGGCCGCTGCACGCGCGATGGCACGAAGCGCCATAGCCGGCCTTGTCATCGACACGGCGCAGCGCCCGCAGCCCCGCGCCAGAGAGTTGGCCGAGACGCTAAACAGCGCCTACATCGCCCTGCCCAAGGCCGACGCCCAAACGCTGAACCGGACGATTCGAGCAGCGACACTATGACTCCCGAACAGCGATGGTCAGCAGTCGCCGATTTCTGGCCACTGGCGTCCGCCAGTCAGTTCATTCGGGTTCACGACATCGACTTTCATGTTCAGATTGCCGGGACGGGGCCCGACATACTGCTGCTGCATGGTGCGGGTGCGTCCAGCCACTCTTTTTCGGGTATGGCGCACCGGCTGGCTGAGCACTACCGTGTGATCTGCCCCGACTTGCCGGGTCAAGGGTTCACCGCGCTGCTGCCGCCCGAAGGCGTGGGATTAGGGCGTTTCGCCACCTACTTACGCGCACTGCTCGAAGCGCTGAATGCGTCACCCGATTGGATTATCGGACACTCGGCAGGTTCAGCCCTTGCCGCGCAATTAGCGCTCGAGTTGGCTCACAGAGTCCGCGGCCTGATGTGTATCAATGCCGCGTTCCAGCCCTTCGGGGCGATGGCCGCACCGTTCTTCAGCAGCGCCGCCCGATGGCTCTCCAGGAGCCGTTGGCTTCCTCAAGCACTCGCCTCGCCGACACTGCGCTGGCGCGCGACCGCATCGATGCTCTCCGACACGGGATCGACCGTGACAGCACTCAGCTCTCGATGCTACGACACGTTGCTCGCTGACCCCGACCATATCGCGGGCACGCTGCGCATGATGGCGGGATGGGACCTGCCGCCGTTACTCGATAGATTGCCCGAGCTCAATGCAACCGTCTGGCTGGTGGGCTGCGAAGGCGACCGAACCATTCCACCCAGACGTAGCCTGGCCGTGGCGCCGGCGCTGCAACACTGCCGCACGCTCCGGGTACCCCGCTTGGGGCACTTAGGTCACGAAGAGCACCCCCAGACCTTTGTCGATATTTTTCACGATATGGTCTCCAGACAGGCCATCGCCGGCTAAAAAGAAAGCTGTGCACGGGTGATGGCGCACTGCTACACTGTCAAATATAAGTGACAGCTTAAGTGTCTTTATTTTATGAATATTGCGCAGTCTGCCTTCGAAACCCTAGGCGCCACGGACTCTCGCCCCACCGCATTGGTGATTGGCACGGGGTTTGGCGGTCTCGCTGCGGCGATCCGTTTGGGCGCCAAGGGTTATCGCGTGCACATGCTGGAAAAGCTGGATGCTCCCGGGGGCCGCGCTTATGTCTACCGTCAGGATGGCTTCACTTTCGATGCCGGCCCCACCATCGTTACCGCACCCTTCCTATTGGAAGAGCTGTGGGCACTGTGCGGAAAAACCTTCGCAGACGACGTTGACCTTCGACCCATGGATCCGTTCTTTCGTCTGCGCTTTGACGATGGCCGCATCTTTGACTATTGCGGCGACAAGGCGCGCAATATCGAACAAATTAAGACGTTTAACGCGGATGACGCTGAAGGTTACGAGCGCTACCTCAAGGCCAGCGAGGAGCGCTACAAGGTAGGCTTTGAGGGCCTAGTCGACAAGCCTTTTGACTCGCTAAACGCGCTGTTCCAGTTTCTGCCGCAGCTCATCAAGCTGCGCAGTGATCGCAGCGTCTACCGGTTAGTGTCGCGCTACATTCGCGACCCACAGCTGCGCATGACCATGAGCTTTCACCCACTACTCATTGGCGGCAATCCATTTTCGGTCACCAGCGTCTACACGCTGATTTCATTTCTCGAGCAGCGCTTTGGCGTCTGGTCTGCCATGGGGGGTACAGGCAGCATCGTTAAAGGCATGGCGTCATTGATTGAAGGACAGGGTGGAAAGATCGAGTGCAATGCCGAAGTTGAGGAAATTTTGGTCGAGCAAGGCGCAGTGCGCGGCGTCAGATTAAAGGGGGGGCGTGATCTCCACAGCGACCTCGTCGTCTCTAATGCCGATGCCGCCTGGACCTACCGACACCTGATTCCCGCAAGGCACCGTAAACGCTGGAGCGATGCAAAAATCGAACGCTCCCATTACTCAAACGGTCTCTTCGTCTGGTACTTCGGCACCCGCGGACAATATTCCGATGTACCGCATCATTCGGTAATTCTGGGTCCCCGTTACCAGGGCCTTCTTACCGATATTTTCAAACGCAAAATCCTCGCCGAAGATTTCAGTCTTTACCTGCACCGACCTACAGAAACCGACCCGTCCATGGCGCCCGAAGGTTGCGATACGTTTTATGCCCTGGTGCCAGTGCCTCATCTTGATGCCGACGTCGACTGGGAAAGCTACGGTGAAACATTTCGACAACGTATCTGTGCGCGACTGGAGGAAACCATGCTCCCCGGCCTGAGCGAACGAATCGTCACGTCGCGATTACTCACGCCACAAGATTTTCAGGACAGATTGTGCTCCTTTAAAGGCGCTGGCTTCAGCTTTGAACCCCGCATAACCCAGAGCGCCTGGTTCAGACCCCACAATCGTAGCGAGGACATCTCGGGACTTTACCTGGTTGGCGCGGGGACCCACCCGGGAGCCGGTATGCCGGCAGTCATCTCCTCAGCCAAAGTGATCGACCAGCTGGTCCCGACACCGGTTACAGCGCGTGCGTAACGACCTGCAAATTACCACGCCGCACACCGACATGAGCGCGTGTCGCAATCTGCTTTATCACGGCTCACGTTCATTTCACATTGCATCCCAGTTCTTGCCGCTGAGGCTTCGAGAATCCGCGTGCGGTCTTTACGCTTTTTGTCGGATCGCCGACGACCTCGTGGATCTGGGCAGCGACCCCCGTCAGGCTCTCGATACCCTGCACCGCAGGCTTGATCTGATCTATGCGGCAGCACCCGAAAACCACTCCGTCGACCGGGTCCTCAGTCAAATTGTCACCGACTATGGATTACCGAGGGCGCTTCTGGACGCCCTGCTCGAGGGCTTCGAATGGGACGCTACCGGTCGTCACTACGAAACCCTGGATGAAGTATTGGACTATGGTGCGCGGGTTGCAGGGACCGTAGGGGTGATGATGGCGATCCTGATGGGCGTCAGGGACGTTCACACGCTGTCGAGAGCGGCAGATCTGGGCGTGGCGATGCAACTCACCAATATCTGCCGCGATGTGGGCGAGGATGCTCGCGCGGGCCGCCTCTACCTGCCGCGCTCGCTGCTCCGGGAACAGGGCATCGACTGTGATGACTTCATTCGAAATCCGAAACCGAGCAGCGCCTTGACGGCAGTACTGACCCACCTGCTCAGCGAGGCTGATCTGCGTTATCAACGGGCAGATGAGGGCATCCGGCAACTCCCCCGACGCTGTCGTCCCGGCATATGGGCCGCACGGCGACTGTACGCAGAGATTGGTCGTAGGGTCGCACAGACAGGCTATGACCCCATCAGCCAGCGCGCCGTGGTATCGAGAGCGCGCAAGTGCCAAATTCTGATGGGCTTGATCCGCGGTGCACCTGCCAATCCAGCGGTATTATCCGCACCCTGCGCCCGAGAGAATCAATTCCTGATTGATGCCGTCCCGCGGGGTGCTGAGTGGCAAAATCCAGCCGCTCCCCGACGATTTTCACCCAGCGCATCCTGGATGCTGGAGCTGTTCATTGTGATGGAGCAACGCGACGAGATGGCCATTAATGGCCGTTCTTCCAAGCAGGACTAGCCAGCAAGGCGCCCTCCCGCCACTCTGGGCATTCTGAAGGGCAACAGCCACTGCACCCAAGACTTGCTGAATCGCCGGAGATCCAGACTCTCATGCATAAACTGGCTATTCTCGGTCTCGATGCGAGATCGCGTATAAAAAGGCGTATCTTCCAGCGTTTGAATGCGGCACGGCCCGGTGGCACCCAGACGCGCGGGGCGCGCCACTCGCCATATGGGACCTTTGGGCAACTGCCGTAATCCGGGCGTCTCGGTTCTCATCAGCCGACCCCGATCATCCGAGCGAAGCGACAAACGTTTTTCGCTGCCGTCGCGCAATTGCGCGTCATAGTGAATCTCACATCCTCTGTTCATGGCGTGACCACGGCACCAGTTCCAGGAGGTAAACGCGTTTTCTATCGGCGTACTGCCGGCGTTGGAATCGAGATAAGCGCCTCCCGACCACCGCAGATCGGGCTGCGCCATCTCGACCTCGATTCTGGCCTGAGGCGCAATAGGCCACCACCAATGTCCACCCTGATCGTCCAGATCAAAGCATTCATCTGATATCCCCTCGTGGGACAGGCTGATGCGCCCCGCCACTGACTGCCCCAGCGGCGTGGCGCGCTCTCGCACATCAATAACGAGTCCCGAGTCTGACGAGCACATCCGGCTGGGGCCAATCTCCAACCTGTTTGCCTCCTGCAAGAGTGAGGCCGAACCCCGCTCTGTCATGCACCAGCGGTTACTCCCACGGCCGTAAAGAATGACATTAAGACTCACGTGATCTTCGGCGCGCGCCTGTGTGCGTCGGCGCGACCGAAAATAATAAGGCGAGAATACGCTACCGATAAATGCAATGACGGTAAGACCAAAACCGCCGCAGTCGCTGAAACCGTCGACATACCACCAGCGATACCCCCCCGCATTGACCGCTCGATCAAAGCCGAGTCCCGCCGCAGCCATACCGGCAAGCGCGGGGGTAGAAGAAGCCATCACGGTTGTTTCGCTCATGGGGGTTGCGCCCAGCCAACGAGTGGCGTAGCGTGTCATATTAATATAACACTAAAAATGTCGTTTTATTATGACATATATGGGAGTGCGCGTAATGCGGGACCCACTACTTGACTGCGAGGCGGATATTCGCGAGTACCTTGCGGAGCACGTGACCGCCCAATGCCCACCGCTACTGGCCGAGGCAATGCAATATGCCGTGTTTCCGGGGGGCGCCCGGGTGCGTCCACAGCTCTGCATGGCGGTTGCGTTGGCTAATAACAGTAGCGACAGACCGCTGGCCGCCGCCGCTGCGTCAGCGGTGGAGTTTCTGCACTGCGCGTCACTGGTGCATGATGACCTGCCCTGTTTCGACGATGCCGATGAAAGGCGAGGCCAGCCCTCGGTGCACGCCAAGTTTGGTGAGCGCATCGCCGTTCTTGCCGGTGACGCATTGATCGTTGCCGCTTTTCAGACGCTGGCGGTTCATGCCATACACCACGTGCGGTCAGAGCGCGTACCGCTAGTGCTGTCGATACTGGCGCGGGGCGTGGGCGCACCCCATGGTATCGCCGCAGGCCAGGCATGGGAGTGCGAGTCCAGCGTCGACGTCTCTCGCTATCACCGGGCTAAAACCGGCGCGCTATTCATTGCCGCAACCTGCGCTGGCGCCGCCTCCGCCGGGGTGGACCCCGGCCCCTGGGTCAATCTAGGGGCCTGTATTGGCGAAGCTTTTCAGGTCGCCGACGATATCAAAGACGCTGTCGGTGACCCCGACATCATTGGCAAGCCAGTAGGCATCGATGCCAAGCTGGGACGCCCCAGTGCCGTACAGGAGCTCGGTATGGACGGCGCGACCGACCGCCTCAAGCAGTTGCTCGAGGAGGGTCTGGATAGCGTCCCCCATTGCGCCGGCAGAGCCAATTTAGTGCGGCTCGTTCGCGCACAATCAGAGCGATTCGTGCCTGAAAAGATGGGTCGCACCGCGGCCTGATTCATGCTCGCCGACCCGGACACCTGGCCAGACCCCCAGCCCACCCCCTCCGACTGGCGCTGTCGGTGGCGGTTGCTTCGCAACCGGATTCTGGCCAACCCGCGATTCCAAAAATGGGCGGCAAAAACACCCCTTGTCAGGCGCATTGCCAGCCAAAAAGCCGTTGAACTTCATCACCTTACCGCCGGATTTGTCTACACACAAACATTGACCGCGGTAATACAAAGTAATCTGCTGGCCGTGTTGCAGGGTCGGATCGAGACCACCAAATCGGTCGCCGCCATGTGCGGGCTGACTACACAGGCGGCTTTTACACTGCTGACCGCCGCTCGGGCACTGAAACTCACCGACGAAGTGAGCCCAGGACATTGGATGGTGGGGGAATTAGGCGCCTCCGTGCTGGGCAATCCAGCGGTGGCCGATATGGTCCGCCACCACGCAGTGCTATACCGCGATTTGGCCGACCCGCTGGCGGTTCTGCGCCACCGAGAAAAGACCGGGCTCCGCAACTACTGGAGCTACGTCCCGGGGGGCACTCACCCAGAGGAGAGTCATCGCGAATACAGCCGCCTGATGAGCAGCTCTCTCGCCCTGATCGCCGACCATATTCTCGACAGCTACCCGCTGACCAATTATCAATCATTGATTGATGTCGCTGGGGGAACCGGGCAATTCACGCGGCTCGTGCAGCAACGCTACCCTGAATTGAGCACGACAGTTTTGGACCTGCCCGAAGTGGTGAGTGAAGCCAAAACCCTACAAATACAGCATAAAACACGCTTTATTGCGACCGATATGTTTCAGTCGCCTTTGCCCGAAAATACTGAACTCTTCTCGCTGATTCGGGTGCTCCATGATCACGATGATGAGCCCGTAAAGCATCTGCTGGCCAGATTATATGACGCCCTGCGACCTGGCGGTCACCTCCTTATCGCCGAACCCATGGCGGGTACCGCAGGGGCGGCACCGATTGGCGACACTTATTTCAGCTTCTACCTCTGGGCCATGGGTAGCGGGCGTCCCCGTACGGCCGAGGAATTACAAGCGATGTGCCTCGCCGCGGGTTTCACCCGAGTCCGCGAATTCAAAACGCCCATCCCGGCACTCACCCGGCTACTGGTCGCCGAAAAATAGCCGGTTTAGGCTCCAGTCAGCACGCATGAAAAATTCAAATTGTATGTATTATTTGACACATTTACGTGTTAATTTATTATGACAATAGGACTCGAATGATCTCGAGCGCCCCAAAAAGGTGCTCAAACGTCCAAAAGCGGCGGTCATCAGGGCCTTAATAGTAAGAATGAAAGTAGCGAGAACGTAGGTAGAGAGTACCGCCATGGGAGCAACGTCTACTGCGGTGGTTTTTGAGCAACCCGGCCAAATGTCACTAAGACCGGTCGAGTTGCCAGAGCCCCACAGCACAGATTGCGTTGTAGAGGTCCATTGGACCGGCATCAGCACGGGCACCGAAAGGCTGCTCTGGGACGGGCGTATGCCCTCGTTCCCTGGTTTGGCATACCCCTTGGTGCCCGGTTACGAAAGCGTGGGCACCGTGGTGGCCTGCGGTGCAGACACCGGTCTCGATATCGGGCAGCGGGTATTTGTTCCTGGAAGCCGCGGCTTTACCAACGTGCGCGGACTTTTTGGCGGCGCAGCGCGCTCTCTGGTGGTCCCCGCCCAGCGACTGGTACAACTACCGGTAGAAATGGAATCGACAGGTGTTTTACTGGCGCTGGCAGCAACAGCTTGCCACGCAGTGAGGCGCATTGAGGACTTGGGGCCACCCGAACTCATCGTGGGTCATGGCGCCCTAGGGCGACTGCTGGCGCGGGTGACTGAAGCCCGATATCAGGTCACTCCCACCGTCTGGGAAACCGCAGTGGAGCGTCGCGAGGGTAACTTTGGCTACCCCGTGCTGCATCCCGAAGAGGATGACAAGCGGGACTATCGACGCATCTGCGACGTCAGTGGCACCGCCACTATTATCGATCAAGTGGTGCACCACCTGACCAAACACGCCACGGTATTGCTGGCAGGATTTTACGCTGCACCCATCGAATTCAATTTTCCCGCGGCATTTATGCGTGAAATTGATGTTCGCATCAGTGCCGAGTGGCAACCCGAAGATATGGAAACCGCTATGGCTTTGGTCTCTGGGGGAGACCTGTCTTTGAGCGGCATCATCACCCACGACCAACCCTTCGACAGCGCCCAAAACGCTTACCAACAAGCGTTTTCTGACCCTCGCTGCTTGAAAATGGTCCTCGACTGGAGAAACGCATGAACGCACCGCAGAGTGCCAAGCTATACGACCCGGGCCTTGAATCGACGCGGGAGCGTGCCGATTTACTGGCATCTTCCGGTGACGATGCGCCTAAAACCCAGATCATTGCGATTTATGGCAAAGGGGGAATCGGGAAGAGTTTCACCCTTGCGAACCTCTCTTACATGATGGCGCAGCAGGGCAAAAAAGTGCTCCTGATCGGCTGCGACCCAAAGAGTGACACGACCTCCCTGCTCTTCGGCGGCAAGGCCTGCCCCACTATTATCGAAACCGCGTCTGCCAAGAAAGCAGCGGGAGATGAGGTCTCCGTCGGTGACGTTTGCTTCAAGCGGGATGGCGTTTTCGCCATGGAACTCGGAGGTCCGGAAGTCGGCAGAGGTTGCGGCGGCCGAGGCATCATTCACGGCTTCGAAACGCTGGAAAAACTGGGCTTTCACGACTGGGACTTTGACTATGTTTTGCTCGATTTCCTGGGAGATGTGGTTTGCGGCGGCTTTGGGTTACCGATTGCTCGAGACATGTGCCAAAAAGTGATTGTGGTCGCGTCCAACGATCTGCAGTCGCTGTATGTGGCGAACAATGTCTGCTCCGCCGTGGAGTATTTCCGCAAACTCGGCGGCAATGTGGGTGTCGCGGGCATGGTCACCAACAAGGACGACGGCGCGGGACAGGCACAAGCCTTCTGCAAAGCCGTCGGCATTCCAGAGCTTGCCTCAATCCCCGCGAATGACGATATCCGGCGCAAAAGCGCCTCCTACGAAATTATTGGACGCCCCGAGAGCGAATGGGGCTCCCTTTTCAGCGAACTCGCTCTTAATGTCGCCGACGCCCCTCCTCACAAACCAGAGCCCTTGTCTCAAGACGGCTTATTGGAATTGTTTGACGGCGACACGGTTGGACGGGATGTGGTCCTGCAACCCGCAAGTCTCGAAGATCTTTGCAATGTTGAGCACTTGAACAAGCCGTCACTGGAAGTGATCTATGACAGTATCTGACACCGTCATTGCTGTTGACCGAGATACCACTGCGGAAGTGGCGGGTTGCCATGCGGGCGAATCAGTCATGCGTGATGCCGCTGCGAACGCCGGCAAAACAGCGCAGTTGGAACAGTTTGATCAGGACTATCCCAAGGGCCCGCACGATCAACCGCAAAGCATGTGCCCCGCCTTTGGCTCGTTGCGGGTTGGGTTGCGAATGCGTCGCACGGCAACGGTGCTATCGGGCTCTGCCTGCTGTGTTTATGGACTGACCTTTACCTCTCATTTTTACGGCGCCAAGCGAACCGTTGGCTATGTGCCCTTTGACTCCGAATCACTGGTAACGGGAAAGCTGTTTGAGGACATTCGCGAAGCCGTGCACGAACTCGCGAATCCTGACGAATACGACGCAGTGGTGGTGATCAACCTGTGTGTGCCGACCGCATCGGGGGTGCCGCTTGATCTGCTGCCCGACGAGATTAACGGGGTGCGCATCATAGGCATTGATGTGCCGGGATTTGGTGTCCCTACTCATGCCGAGGCTAAAGACGTTTTGGCGGGCGCCATGCTTCGTTACGCACGAAGCGAAGTGCAGGCCGGGCCGGTGGCGCGACCCGCGGGCCTCGAAACCGATACCACATTACCCAGTATTGCGATGGTGGGTGAGATCTTCCCGGTAGACGCGATCACCATCGGCCGAATGCTGCAACCAATGGGTCTGAAAGCGGGGCCTGTGATCCCGACGCGCGAATGGCGCGAACTCTACGCCGCACTCGATTGTGCCGCAGTCGCCATGCTGCACCCGTTCTATGCCGCCACCGCAAGGGAGTTCAAAGCGGCAGGGCGTCCGCTCCTGGGATCTGCGCCGGTCGGCGTCGAGGGTACGCGGGATTGGTTGGCCCACCTCGGTGACGTGATGAATCTGCCCAAAAAACGGATCGATGCTGCCATCAATGCCCAGCTGTCTGCGATTCGTGGTGTGTTGCAAGAAAATCCAATCGACGCCTGCATTACCCTCTCCGGCTATGAGGGGTCCGAGCTGATAGTGGCCCGACTACTAATAGAAAGCGGCGCCAACGTCCGCTACGTAGGGACCGCATGCGCCAAATCAGATTGGTCAATCCATGACTGCGAGTGGCTCGAGTCGCACGGCGTCAGCGTGAAATTCCGCGCTTCTCTCGAAGATGACCTGTACGCGATGAACACCTTCGAACCCGATATCGCCATCGGCACCACGCCGGTAGTACAACGCGCCAAAGAACTCTCAATACCCAGCCTTTACTTTACAAACCTGATCTCGGCCAGACCGCTCATGGGTGTCGCAGGCGCTGGGTCTCTTGCCCAGGTCATCAACACCGCGATCGCAGGGCGCGAACGTTTTGAGGCGATGGAGTCATTTTTCGCCGGCGTGGGCAGTGGCGCCAAGACTGGCATCTGGACACCCCAGATCATATCTCGCTCTGGCGCGGGAGGACCGGGCTGATGCTGGTTCTTGATCACGATCGCGCCGGTGGGTATTGGGGCTCCGTATATATGTTCACGGCGGTCAAAGGCCTGCAGGTGATTATTGATGGACCGGTCGGTTGCGAGAATCTACCGGTGACTTCGGTGCTGCATTACACCGATGCGCTACCTCCACATGAGCTGCCGATTGTAGTCACCGGCCTCGCTGAGGAGGAGCTCGGTCAGAGAGGTACAGAAGGTGCTCTGCGTCGTGCACATCAAACCCTGGATCCGAAAAAACCCAGCGTCGTGGTCACCGGCTCTATCGCAGAGATGATCGGTGGCGGCGTTACTCCGGAAGATACGAACATTCAGCGATTCCTGCCGCGAACCATCGATGAAGATCAATGGCAGAGCGCCGATCGAGCGCTGGTGTGGCTGTGGGATCAGTTCGGTAAGGCCAAAGCCAAAAAGCGTAAAGCCAAAAAGGCCGAAGACACCATAAAGCGGGTGAACATTATTGGACCGGCCTACGGCTATTTCAATACCCCCTCCGACCTCGCCGAAATCCAACGACTGATTGAGGGTATTGGTGCAGAGATCAACCTGATCTTTCCGCTGGGCTGCCCGCTAGACGACGTCGTTGCATTAGCAGATGCCGACGCCAACATTTGTTTGTACCGCGAATATGGACGCAAGCTCTGCGAAGCCCTTGAAATGCCCTACTTTCAGGCACCGATTGGCCTCGACAGCACAACCAAGTTTTTGCGCGCACTCGGCGAAGAATTAGGGCTCGACCCAGAACCGTTTATCGAACAGGAAAAGCACACGACGCTCAAACCCGTGTGGGATTTGTGGCGTTCCGTCACGCAGGATTTCTTCGGGACGGCGAGCTTTGGTGTAGTCGCCACCGACACCTATACCCGGGGCTTACGCCACTTCCTCGAGGGAGAATTAGGACTGCCCTGCGCTTTCCATTTTTCGCGCAAAGCGGGCGTTAAGCCCGACAACCAGCAAGTCCGTGAGGCTATTCATAAATCCGGGGCGCTGCTGGTATTTGGCGGCTACAACGAGCGCATGTATGTGAACGAAGCGGGCAACAAAAGTATCTATATCCCCGCCTCGCTCCCGGGAACGATTATTCGACGCCATACCGGCACCCCATTTATGGGATACGCCGGCACCTGCTATTTAGTGCAGGAGGTCTGTAACGCGTTGTTCGACGCACTATTCAATATCCTCCCGTTGGGCAGCGAGCTCGACAAGGTCGAGGCAACGCCAGCTCGCGCGGCGGAAACACTGAGTTGGGCAGACACCGCACAAAACGGTCTTGACCGCATCGTCGCAGCACAACCCATTCTGGTTCGGATTTCTGCAGCTAAACGGCTGCGGGATACCGCAGAACAGGTTGCGCGCGCGGCCGGTGTTGCAACGGTAGAAATTGAGCATGTTCAGCATGCAAGCGAGAGCCTGCAATTTGGAGATGCCGCATGAATAAAAGCACGACTTCGACAGTGACAAACACGCCCTTTGGGGGGGAAAGACTCATGGCAACTCACAATAAAACAAGCGATGGGCCACACAGCATTTGGGATCAACTGCAATTTCGGTTGTTGTTCCTGATGGTGTTCGCGTGGTTCCTGTTCGCCGCAGTACTGAAGTCAGTCACGTTGCAAAGGGGCAGCAGCAAGGACAGCTGCTGGCAGGAGGCGCGGCGCGAGGCTTATAGCCTTACGCCCTACGCCTTCATGAAGATTTAACCCAATCGACCTAAGCAGGAAGCCGAGGTCGATGGACGTTGTATGAAACTGGCGCTCGTCGCCAAACAGGGAGAGTCATGTCATGTCGATGCTGACGTTTGAAAAAAAGTATCGCGTCCGGGGAGGGACTCTACTCGGCGGGGATCTATTCGATTTTTGGATTGGTCCCTTCTGGGTCGGCTTCTTCGGCGTAACCACGGCATTTTTTGCCAGCCTGGGTACCGGCCTGTTGATTTATGGCGCCGCCATTGGGCCAACCTGGAATATCTGGCAAATCAGTATTGCGCCGCCCGATCTTTCCTATGGATTGGCACTGGCGCCCATGCAGGAAGGCGGCTTGTGGCAAGTGATCACCATTTGCGCCACCTTGGCCTTTGCTTCGTGGGCGATGCGTCAGGTTGAGATATCACGCAAGCTTGGCATGGGATTACACATCCCCTTTGCCTTCAGCTTTGCCGTACTCGCCTACGTCACCTTGGTGATAGTCCGACCAGTGCTACTGGGCGCATGGGGTCATGGTTTTCCTTACGGCATCCTCAGTCACCTCGACTGGGTCTCCAATGTGGGTTACCAGTTCCTCCATTTTCATTACAACCCGGCGCACATGATCGCTGTGACCTTCTTTTTCACAACCGCACTGGCGTTGTCCATGCATGGCTCACTGATTCTGATGGCGACTGATCCCCGTGAGGGCGAGACGGTGAAGACCGGTGAGCACGAAAACACCTTTTTCCGGGACGACATCGGCTACTCGATCGGCGCCCTGGGCATTCATCGCCTTGGCGTATTTGTCGCCATCTCAGCGGCCTTCTGGAGCGCGGTTTGCATTGTTATCAGCGGGCCTTTCTGGACTCGTGGTTGGCCTGAATGGTGGAACTGGTGGCTCGAGCTGCCGGTTTGGTATTAAGGAGGGACGGCGTCATGAGAGAGTATCAAAACATTTTCACGCAAGTTCAGGTGTCCGCGCCTGACTATCCGGGCGTCCCGATTGGCGAAGATGGGCGTAATCGTACCAAAGGCATCGTCCACAACCACTTACTGGGCAAGCTGGGAGACGCGCAACTAGGGCCGATTTACCTTGGAACCCTTGGCGTATTTGCACTGATTACGGGCGCTCTTGCCTTCCTGATCATCGGCATGAATATGCTGGCATCCGTGAACTGGGACCCTGTCCAGTTCGTTCGTCAGCTGTTCTGGCTTTCTCTGGACCCCCCCGGACCGGAGTATGGCCTCTCCATCCCGCCGTTAAATGATGGTGGTTGGTGGTTGATCGCCGGTGCGCTACTGACGATATCTATCATGCTGTGGTGGGCCCGGACTTTTCGCATCTCCCGCAACCTTGGCATGAGTAATTATCTGGCGTGGGCCTTCGGTGCAGCCATCTTCCTTTACCTTGTGCTTGGCTTCATTCGTCCGATCCTGATGGGCTCTTGGAATGAGGCAGTGCCCTTTGGCATCTTCCCGCACCTGGATTGGACGGCTGCCTTCTCGCTCCGCTACGGCAATCTGTTCTACAACCCCTTCCACATGCTGTCGATTGTGTTCCTCTACGGTTCGGCCGTGCTGTTCGCAATGCATGGCGCCACGATCCTCGCCACCAGCCGGTACGGCGCTGATCGCGAAATCGATCAAATCACTGATCGTGGTACCGCAGCTGAGCGCGGCGCGCTGTTCTGGAGATGGTGCATGGGCTTTAACGCCTCTATGGAATCCATCCACCGCTGGGCATGGTGGTTCGCCGTACTGACAGTGATCACCGGCGCTATCGGCATCCTGCTCACCGGCACCGTTGTAGAGAACTGGTACCTGTGGGGCATGAAGCACGGCATCGTGCCTGCCTATCCCCCGCTGGAGGCAGCGCCAGTGCTTGACCCAATGATGGAGGGGGCACAATGAAAATCTTCACTATGAAACTGTTTGCCAGCACGGCAGCGATCGCAGCCTTGCTACTGAGTGGCTGCGATCTTCCACCACAGGAAACGGTGCAGCGCGGCTATCGAGGCACCGGTATGGAGGCGGTCTACAGTCCAGAGGCACTGGAGGAGATCATCGCCGCCAATCAGGTACCCGCTGCAATTCCCGCAGTGAGTTCAGAGGGTCCCAAGGCGGCTGACATCTACCAGAACGTCGAGGTGCTTGGTCACCTCTCGGTTGGTGAATTTACCCGCCTGATGGCAGCGATCACGCAATGGGTCTCTCCCGATCAGGGCTGTAACTATTGTCACGTGCCGGGTGAAGGGTTTGAGCAAGACACCCTTTACACCAAGAAAGTGGCGCGGGTGATGATCGCGATGACCCAAAATGCGAACCAGAGCTGGGGAGCTCATGTGGGCGGTGCCGGCGTCACCTGCTACACCTGCCACCGCGGTAACAATGTGCCCGAACAGGTGTGGACCATCGGCGTGCCCCCACGACATGCATCAGGCCACGTGCATCAAATGCAGAACGTGGCACATCAGGAATCCTCGGTATTTGCTTCGCTACCCATTGATCCTTTCACCCCCTATCTATTGGAGGACGGCGTGGCCAGGGATCAAGGCAATACCGCCCTGCCCCAAGGCCATGAGGCATCGATTCAGAGCACCGAACATATCTACAGCCTGATGATGCATTACTCCGATGCGCTGGGTGTGAACTGTACGCACTGCCACAACAGCAGAGCTTTCGGTTCCTGGGAGGAAAGCAACTCAGAGCGGGTAAAAGCCTGGCACGGTCAGCAGATGGTCAAACAAATGAACAATGAATACATCAACCCGACCAACGCCTGGTTACCCGCCTATCGTCAAGGCCCATTGGGTGATGCGCAAAAGGTCAATTGTGCGACCTGCCATCAAGGGGCATATCAGCCCCTACTGGGCGCCAACATGCTGGCGGACTACCCCAACCTCGGCTCACTCGCCCCCGCACCCACTGATCTCGTTGAAGAGGCAATGGATGTCATGGAAGAGATGGTTGAAGACGCGGTAGAGGCGATTGAGGAAATGGAGAGCGCAAGCCTCGAACAGGACGATAGCGCAAGCGGAGAAGCGCACTAAGGAATTAACCGAGGCAACACCCTGTGTTGCCTCAGCCCACGCTGACGTAATGGTGGGACAGTTCTTGAACTCATCGATTTGGTGAATTCAGGAAGGATGAATACGACACTCGCGAGTGAAGTTTTAATCCAAAAGGCGTCGCCTGAGAGCACTTCGGTGAAATCAGTCGGCAAATGTAAAAAACAAACGTACATGGGAGGTATTTACCATGAGTAGTTTGTCTGAAAGCGAAGCCAAAGAGTTCCACTCAGCTTATGTGACTGGACTCATCGGCTACGTGGGCATCGCGATCGTTGCGCATTATTTGCTCTACGTATGGAAGCCCTGGTTCTGAGAACCAGCGGTTACTAGCAACTCAGTAACGGAGACAATTTATGCACAGATTCTGGATGTTATTTGATCCACGCCAAGTCCTGACGGGTCTGACAGTGGCACTGTTTACACTGGCACTGACTATCCATTTTATTCTGTTGAGTACCGACAGATATAACTGGTTAGGTGATCCCAATGGCGGCGGCCTTGCCGTTAGTTCACAGCAAGAGGCTATGCCTCCTGCTCGGAGCTAACACGTGTTACAGGCCCCTCCTGGGGGCCTGAAAATTTACGACCCGTGGTGAGGCCGTCTGGCTAAACCGGTGGAGTCAGAAGTGGAAAAGTTTGCGATCACCCTGCCCCCAGAGCTGTCGATCGCCATGAAGACTGAGCTGCTTTTCTGACTCTGCTTTCCAAACGGAAGCGGGTCATTTTATTTTTGGGGATCAACCTATGGAACCCGCGCCAACACAAGATTCACTGGTCTCTTTCGACGATGAAGCGTTAATCATTGTCGACTCGCAGGACCGTATCTTGGGTCACGGTACCAAAGCCGAGTTACATGAAGGCGTCGGTACACTACATCGTGCTTTCTCGATATTTCTCTTCAACGATCGAGGCGAGGTGCTACTACAGCAACGTAGTCGTCACAAACGCCTGTGGCCCCTATTTTGGTCAAACACCTGCTGTAGTCACCCGCGACAAGGTGAATCCTATGGCGTCGCCACACGACGGCGACTCAACGAGGAATTAGGTATGGCCAGTGACCTGATCTTCACCCACCGATTTCGCTATCAGGCTCAATTCGACAAGTGGGGCGCTGAACACGAGCTGTGTTCTGTCTACGTGGGCAGGGCTCATGGTGACCCTGCCGTCAATCCGCTAGAAATCGCCGATTGGCAGTGGATAACACCTGAAGCGCTCGATGCATGGATAGAGGAAACGCCAGAAACCCTGACACCGTGGCTTAAAATAGAGTGGCAGGCGCTGAGGTCCGGAGACCACAGCCCAACGCTATCGCAAATCGGATTGGACGGGGTCTTAGGCTGAGCGCTTTTGTCGCTGAGCGCTATTCAGACAATCACAGCGCCCTAAAGACAGGCGATGAATCTGCCCACATGTGCGGCAGCACCGAACGACCCAATTCCGTCAATCGGTAATCACTCTGTCCTTTACTGACAAACCCCTGCTCAACCAATGGTACCAACCACTCGGCCTCCTGCGCAGGAGTCAGGGCAGTAGAATACAGACTCTGATGGCAAATTAGGCCGCGCAGCACCTTCCGCCGTAGTATGTCACTCTC
>VMDB01000103.1 GCA_008081075.1 Halieaceae bacterium | reverse complement strand
CAAAGGTGATCTCGATAAAATCCAGAATAAAGCCCAGCAGAAACATCACCAGCATCACCACCAGTAAGGCCGTATGGGGGCCGCCACCCAGCTCCTGAAAAAATGACTCAATCAGAAGGTCTCCACCAAATCCTCTGAATACCAGTGAAAATACGGCAGCGCCGATCAAGATCAGGAATACCATGCTGGTGGTGTAAAGGGTTGAGCGGGAGATGTCGTACAAACTTGCCAGAGTCAGCGCTCCCCGGCTCACCGCCAGCGCCAGCGCGCCGACAGCCCCGACCCCTGCGGCTTCTGTGGGTGTGGCGGCGCCGAGGAGAATGGAACCCAGCACCAGTCCGATCAATCCCAAAGGCGGCATTACGGCGGCGACAGCGGCACCGGTTTTGGCCCGGTCTACCTCGGCCGGCGGCGCACTGGCCGGCTGTAGGGTGGCCCGCACCAGCAGATAGACCAGATAGAAAGCCACCAGCAGGCAGCCCGGCACCATCGCGCCCACAAACAGGTCGCCCACTGAGACGGTCTGGGTATTGATGATGTTCATCCTCAGTTGGGCTTGCTGATATGCCGCTGACATAATGTCGCCCAGCAGCACCAGCGCGATAGAGGGCGGGATGATTTGTCCCAGCGTGCCGGTGGCACAGATTGTGCCGGTGGCGAGCTGGGGGTGATAACCCGCGCGCAACATGGTGGGCAGCGCTAGCACACCCATGGTGATGACGGTGGCCCCGACGATGCCGGTGCTGGCGGCCAGCAGTGCGCCGACCACGACTACCGCTACCCCCAAACCACCCGGGCGCGCACCAAATAGCCCCGCCATATGCGAGAGCAGGTCTTCGGCGATTTTAGCTCGCTCGAGAATCACGCCCATCAAGATAAAGAGGGGTACGGCGACTAGGGTTTCATTGCCCATGGTGCCGAATATCCGGCCCGTAAGGGCCGTCAGGTAATCGGGGTCAAAGTGACCCAGCAGGATGCCCAGCGAGGCAAAACCCAATGCGGTGCCCCCTAGGGTGAGTGCCACAGGAAATCCCAGCAACAAAGCACAGCAAACAGCCAAAAACATGGCCAATGCGAGTTGCCCCTCCATTAAATTGGCTCCTGCTTTTGCAAGTGGTCGATGCCACGCACGATCTTTGAGATGGCCTGAAGTCCCAGCAACAGCGCCATGGTGGGAATCAGCGTTTTCAGAACAAATACGAAGGGGAGACCACCCGGCTCAGGCGAAGCTTCCCGAGCACTCCAGCTGTCTATCACGTAGTCGAGGGAGCCCCAACCAATCAATGCACAGAGCGGGAGAGTAAAAACAATGTGACCTAATGTATCGACCCAGGCGCGCTGCCTCAGCGTGAAATGTCGATAAAAGATATCGACCCGGACGTGTTGATCCGCCCCCAAAGCGATCGCGGCGCCGAGCATGAATACCGTCGCATGGAGATATTGAACCGACTCCTGTGCCGCAATAGCGCCGGTATTGAAGCCGTAACGCAGTAGCACAATGAGAAACACCAGCAGGGCCATGATCGGGACACACCATGCGGTGATGCTCTCTAAACTGGCCATTATCCGATCAATGGTTCCCGTGAAGGGGGAGTAACTCATGATCTCGATACCAAGGTTTTTATCAGTGACGCGCAAGGTTATCATTCTGGCATCAGAGATTGCATAAGAGGCCACCCGTGCTATCCGTTCTTTCCCCCGCCAAAACCCTGGATTATGAAACCCAGCCAACGACGCGTAAGTCGACACAGCCGCTGTTTATCGAAGAGGCGGCATCTCTGGTGGGTCATGCCCAAAAAATGGATCCCGAGGCGATTCAGCAGTTGATGGGGGTCTCGGCGAATATCGCTGCACTGAACCATGAGCGATTCATGAACTGGCAGCCGAAGTTCTCTCTGCAAAATGCCAAGCAAGCGGTACTGGCTTTTAAGGGTGATGTGTACACGGGTTTGGCAGCGGAGACGCTGAGTGCCGCGGAACTGGCCTTTGCACAGAAACACCTGCGTATTTTGTCTGGCCTCTATGGACTGTTGCGCCCGCTCGATCTCATGCAGCCCTATCGACTCGAGATGGGCCTGCCTTTCGAGAACAGCGGAGGTAAAAATTTATATGAGTTTTGGGGTAGTCGCATTGCCGAGGTTCTCAGCAAGCACCTCAAGGCGAGCGGTAGCCCGGTGCTGATAAATCTAGCTTCCAATGAGTACTTTAAAGCCGTCAAGAGCCACTCGCTGCAGGCAGAGATCATCACCCCGCAATTCCGGGACCTCAAGAACGGCCAGTACAAAATGATTTCTTTCTTTGCCAAAAAAGCCCGGGGCGTTATGGCACGGTATATCGTGCAGCAGGGCCTGAACGAACCGGAGGGTCTCAAGGACTTCACCGGTGACGGCTACTATTACAGCGCCAAGGACTCAGATGACGCCAACTGGGTGTTCTTGCGCGACGCGGTACCCAAAGCAGGCTAAATTGCCTCTGACTTAAAAGGTAACAGCGTCTCCGCTTCTCGTTGATACGCCTGCACGTGTTCTCTCTCCTGAGCGGCAAATTGCGCCACCGCTTCCCTGAGCCGCTCATCGACAATCCAGTGATTGGAGTAGGTCAGGATGGGCTCAAAGCCGCGCTGAATTTTGTGCTCACCCTGAGCGCCGGGATCAAAGCGCGACAGTCCTGCTTCAATGCAGTATTCAATGCCACGGTAGTAACACGCTTCAAAATGCAGGTACTCGTATTCCGCCAGACAGCCCCAGTAGCGTCCGTAAAGGGTGTCACGCCCTTCAAAAAATAAAGCAGCGGCAACGGGCTGCCCCTGCAATTCGGCGATGACCATAATGGGGTGGTTTCCCAGCGCGGGACAGGTGTCGGTGAAAAATGCTTCCGTAAGATAGCCACCATGCCCCGACCGTTTGGCGTAGGTCGTTTGATAACAGCGGTGGAAAAACCGCCAGTTCTCTGCGGAAATATCACCCCCTTTAAGCGTTTTTAGCGTCAGGCCCTGACGCGCAACCTGCTCTCGCTCTTTTTTGAGATTTTTGCGCTTGCGACTGCTGAAACGGTCCAGAAAATCCTGAAAGTCGCGGTATCCCCGGTTGAACCAATGAAACTGTGTGGTGAGTCGCTGCGGCATACCGCAGTGCGTCAGGCGGTCAGACTCGTCTTCTTCGATAAAGAGGACATGCCAGCTCGACACTTCCAGTCGCTCGCAGAGCGCCTGTACACCCAATGCCATGAGCTCAAAATTTTCGGTGTTCTTTGCGTCATAACCAAAACGTTGCCCTGTGGCTGGCGTGAACGGGATAGCCGTGACGAGCTTTGGGTAGTAGTCGAGCCCCATGCGTTGCCACGCGTCGGCCCACGACCAGTCAAAAACATATTCACCGTAGCTATGCGTCTTGAGATAGGCGGGAATCAAGCCGAGTACGGCGTCATTTTGTTCAAAGCTCAGATGGGCTGGCTGCCAGCCGCTGCGCGCCGTCGTACAGTCCGACGACTCCAGTCCATGCAGAAACTGCCAGCTCAAAAAGGGCTCGCCGGGATCAAAATAGGCATGCCAAGTCGCGGCCCCTACGTCTTCCATAGAGCGATAGGTGGTCGCGGTCAGGGGTTTCACTGAGCTCAAAGCACCACTTCTTGGCCAAACCAAAAGTGCGCACATAACCCCGACAGCACGATCAGCCCAATCCACTTGCTTTGGTTAAACGCGGCAAAACATTGGGCGGTGCCACGATGGCGAATCAGCCACAAATGCCAGCCGAACATCAGTGCGACGCCGATGATGGCGAGGTAATAAAAGTGCCCGAGCTCAAAAGCAAGGCCGCAGCGCCAGAAAGCCAGCAGGCATAGGCACTGCAGCCCGGCGATGATTCTGACATCCAGGTCCCCAAACAGGATGGCGGTAGATTTGATGCCAATCGCCAGATCATCTTCGCGATCGACCATTGCATACTGCGTGTCGTAAATAAGTGTCCACAGCACATTGGCAGCAAACAACCACCAGAGCTCCTGGGGCAGCGCTGATTGACAGGCGGCAAATGCCATGGGAATTCCCCAGGAGAAAGCGAGCCCCAAAACAATTTGCGGCCAGTGAGTAATGCGTTTCATGAAGGGATAAACCAGCGCCAACGCTGCACCGATGAGCGACAGCTTTATCGTGAGCGGATTGGTCAGTGCGACCAAGGTCAGCGCTAATACCAACAGCGTCACCAGCAGGCCGACCGCCTCTTTGACCGAGAGTGCTCCGGTCACAAGTGGTCTGAGACGTGTGCGTTGCACGTGACCGTCAAGGTCTCGATCCGCAAGATCATTGGCAATACAGCCGGCGGCGCGCATGACAATGGCCCCCGCCACAAAAATACCCAACATCGCTAAAGACGGGCGACCATTACTCGCCAAAACGACGCCCCACAGTGTCGGCGCAAGCAGCAATAGCGCGCCGATGGGCTTGTCGAAACGCATGATCTCAATGGCACCGCGCCACTTTGTTGTCACTGTGATGTTTTCAGCAGAGGGTGGTATCGATTCCATGAAACCGTTGGAGATGTTGCCAGAAGGGGGACAGTCTAGCGGGCGGCGGGCGGTGATGCGACAGCGACGCGCTACACCCGGGCAAAGTCCGCTCTGGGGCCAGCCCACCGGGCGATCAACGCTTGCGCCGTGGCGGTGTCCTGTGCGTAAAGTTCGCTGGCGATAGCCTGTGCTTCCGTCAGCAATGGTTCGTGCTCGGGTAGGAGCGCGATCCTGAATTGCGCCATGCCCGTTTGTCGCGTTCCTAACAGTTCACCCGGACCTCTAATGCGCAGATCCGCCTCGGCAATGACGAAGCCGTCATGGGTTTGCTGCATGACCTGCAATCGCTCCCGCGCCGTTTCGGACAGTGGTTGTCGGTAAAGCAGCAAGCAGTGGCTCTCTACGGCGCCTCGACCGACTCGGCCACGCAGTTGGTGCAGCTGGGCCAAGCCGAGTCTCTCGGCGTTATCGATAATCATCAGGCTGGCATTCGGTACGTCCACGCCGACTTCGATTACGGTGGTCGCCACCAGCAGCTGGATTGCCCCCGATTTAAATCTCGCCATGACCTCGGCTTTCTCAGTCGCCTTCATGCGGCCGTGGACCAAGCCGATGCGCACCGCGGGGAGCGCTTCGCCAATGGCTTCCTTCGTTGCCTCTGCTGCTTCCAAGTCCAAAAAATCGCTTTCTTCAATGGCAGTGCAGACCCAATAGGCTTGTCGGCCGGCGAGGCAGGCGGCGCCGACTCTTTCGATCACAGCCTCTCGCCGATCGCTGTCGATCAGTGTGGTGGTCACAGGCGTGCGGCCCGGCGGTAGCTCATCGATTACCGAGCAATCCAAATCACCATAGGTAACCATGGCCAGAGAGCGTGGGATCGGAGTGGCGGTCAGCGCGAGTTGATGCGGGTGGCCGCCATCGACTCCTTTTGCAGCGAGGTTGAGTCGTTGGTGCACACCAAATCGATGCTGTTCGTCCACCACGATCAGGCCTAAACGATGAAATCGCACCTCATCCTGGAACAGAGCATGGGTGCCCACCAGCATGGTGACGTCGCCGGCAGCCAGTCCCTCCAGAACGGTTTTGCGGGATTTACCTTTAATACGACCACTTAACCAGCCCACTGAAAGCCCGAGGGGGGCGAACCACGCGTCGAGATTCTGATAGTGCTGCTCGGCAAGCAGCTCGGTTGGCGCCATAAACGCGACCTGGTAACCAGCGGCGACGGCATCAAGGATCGCCCGCGCGGCGACGAGCGTCTTGCCTGATCCGACGTCCCCCTGGACTAGCCTGAGCATCGGTGAGCTCAATCCCATATCGTGGGCCAGCTCTTTTGCGACGCGCTCTTGCGCCGCGGTGGGTGAAAACGGCAGATTTTTTAAAAATGCTTGGGATAACGACGAAAAGCTCGGGATGGAGGGAGCGGAATGTCGTCGCTCGCGATCGCGCACGCCTTGAACGGTGAGTTGATGGGCGATCAGCTCTTCCCGCGCCAGGCGCAGCTGGGCTGGGTGAAGTCCCTGCTGAATGTCAGTCAGCTCAGCCGTTGATGGGGGGTTGTGCAGAAATGCGATAGCTTCATGCAGGGTAATCTCGTCGTCCGTGATCCCCGCCAATAAATCTTCGGGAGGGGCTTTTTGCAGCATTTTCAAGGCTTGTTGGCAAAGGTTTCGCCAGGTCGTTTGGCCCAGACCGCTGACCGTCGGATAAACCGGCGTCAGCGCGTCCTCCAGCAGGTTGGCTCCAGCACCCAGCCGATATTCGGGGTGAATCATTTCCAGATTGCCGCCGAGCCTTCTGGCGGTCCCGTAAAGCTGTATTGGCACGCCCTGTCGAAATTGCGCAACCTGCGAGTGACGGAAGTGAAAAAAACGGACGGTTAACAGCCCTGTGCCGTCTTCAATTTTCACTACGAGCGTGCGGCGCCTTCCCATCGTAACGGCTGCAGCAACAACCTCCCCTTTAATGACAACATCGCGCTGATCAAGGGCTCCTCCGATAGGAGTGATTCGGGTGCGGTCCTGATAACGAAGCGGAAAATGAAACAGCAGATCTTCTAGCGATTGGATGCCGAGCTCTGACAATCGCAGTTTAAGTTTCTCTCCCACACCGCGGAGCACCGTTACGGGGTTTTGTAAGATGGTTTCGCTCACCGATTACCCGACGCCACGCTATGCCGTGCTAGGCTCGCATCTTAGCGATTCTTCAGGATGAGCGCGAAGCCATGCGGTTATTGATTCTCGGCTGCGGCGATATTGGAACACGGGTTGGGTTAGCGCTTATCGAGGCGGGTTGGGCCGTGATCGCAGCGCGGCGATCGCCAGAGCGGCTGCCGGCAGCATTTACGCGTGTGCGGGTCGACATGACCGAGCCCCAGTCTTTAGCGCCCTTGGGGGAGCATCAGCCAGACTACGTTTTGGTGACCCCCACCCCGCCCTCCTATGATGCGGCCGGTTATCAGGCCGGGTTTTTGGATGCGGCGCAACATCTGGCAGCTCAATCATGGCTGAAGCGCTGTCGCAGGGTCATTTGGGTATCTTCTACCCGCGTCTATCGAGAGGCGGCAGGTGGATGGGTCGATGAGCATGCCCCGCTCAACACGGAGGAGCCCCAGGCCGGTTTTATGGTGCGTGCTGAGGCGTGTATCCGTCGGGCGGCGGTAGCAACCGTTATGCGACCTGCGGGAGTTTATGGAAACCCCGACGGCATGCTGGTGAGGAAGGTGCTCTCGGGGCGGGGCGGTGTGCCCGGTGCCGTTTTCGGTAATCGCATTCATCGCCACGATTTATCACGCCTGATTGGTCATTGCCTATTGCGTGATAGCCAAGGCGAGTGGGTGCCACCCACCATTTTGGCATGCGACAACGACGTTACCCCCACCTATGAGATCGAGCGCTGGCTGGCTCAGCAGTGGGGAGTTGCTCTGATCGAGGAAGGTGCCGGCGGGCGCCCCAGAGCCAATCGGCGATGCCGCAGTCGCCTCCTAAGCGCCCTTGGATTCGAACTTACCTATCCCACCTGGCGAGAAGGTTATGCTGAGGTCGTGTCGGCCCGGCAATCGGCGAAGTAAGCGCGCGCTTCGGGCTTTACAGGGCCAAAATCGCTTCGACTTCGATCCGAGCGCACTTGGGTAGCGCAGCTACCTGAACGCATGCCCGTGCCGGGAACGGCTCTGATAAATGTGCCGCCATTACCGCGTTTACGGCGTCAAAATCACCGAGATCGGTCAGAGAGATATTGATTTTGACGGCGTCATTCAGCTCACCGCCGGCGGCCTCAGCCACAGCGCGCAGATTTTCGAAGACTTGGGTCGCTTCTGCTGTGATATCGCCGGTGACCATTTCCATGGTCTCCGGAATCAGCGGTATCTGGCCGGAAATCCAAACCGTATTTCCGACCTTGATCCCTTGAGAATAGGGGCCGATGGCCTGTGGGGCAGATTGCGTGGCGATGACGGCTCTGTTGGACACCCTGTGCTCCCGGAGAAAATGGATAACACTGCTATTGAATACGGGTCTTGTCACTGTCGCAACTCGACCTGGGCTTTATTTTTTTGCGGGTGACGCTTCGGTAGCGGGGTTTAGCGGCGCGCGCTGCGCACGACTTTGAGTACGCCGTCCACCGTTCTGAGGCGTTTCATCACCCGTGCGAGGTGCGTGCGACTGTTTACTTGAAGCTCGAGATCCACAAAGGTGAATTCCATGTCTTTGTTCTGCGTTGCAATCCGGTCGATGTTGAGACCAATGGCACTGAGGCGCGTCGCCAGTACAGCAATCATGCCGCGTCGGTTTTCGACCTGCACCCGGAGCGCGGCCGGGTAGGCACGCTCAATACCTTCGTCCCAGTGCAGTGAGATAAGACGATCTGGCTGGTCTCTCAGCTCGGCGAGATTACGGCAATTATCCCGATGTACGACCAAGCCTTTTTCTTGTCCCAGGTACCCTTGAATGGCGTCTCCCGGCAGGGGGCAGCAGCATTTGGCGTAGGTGACACCCATGCCCTCGGTGCCGCGTATGCCAAGCGTCGCGATCTCCCCAGAGACGGCTGAGTTTTCCTGTTGGCTGGTCAGGTGGGCTACCGCGATGTGAGGCAAGGTATTGCCCAGAGCCACATCGATCAACAACGATTCTATATCCGCTTTGCCCATTGCTGTGAGCGCAGTGCTTAACGTGTCCTCATTAATCGCGCTAAGGCGCGATTGTTTGGCCATCAGCGCCCGATCCAACAGGTTGCGGCCCAGCTCCAGAGAGTCTTCACGACGCTGATCCTTGAGAAAGTGCCGAATATGTGTGCGCGCTCTTGCCGTGACGACCCAATTCAACCAGGAGGGACTGGGCCTTCCCGAAGGGGAGGTCACAATTTCTACCGTAACGCCGCTTTCGAGGGGTTCTGACAAGGGGACCAGTTGCTTGGCAACGCGCGCCGCGACACAGGCATTACCGATATCGCTGTGGACAGCGTAAGCAAAATCGATCGCACAGGCGCCTTTGGGCAATTCCAGAATGTCGCCGCGAGGTGTGAACACATACACTTCATCGGGGAACAGGTCGATTTTGACGTTTTCGATAAATTCGAGAGAGTCGCCGGCGCGCTGTTGCATCTCCAGTAGCCCCTGTACCCACTCCCGCGCCCGGGTGTGAGACATGCTGGCGCCAGTTTCTTCGCTTTTATACAGCCAGTGTGCGGCGATGCCGTTATTCGCCATGTCTTCCATTTCGTGGGTGCGAATCTGGATTTCTATGGGGACACCGTGCATGCCTTTTAAAACGGTATGCAAAGATTGATAGCCATTAGCTTTCGGAATCGCGATGTAGTCCTTGAATTCTCCCGGCACCGGTTTGTAAAGACTGTGCACCATGCCCAGCGCCCGGTAACAGTCATCCACAGAGTCCACCAGTAGGCGAAACGCAAAGATATCCATGACTGCAGAAAAGCTTTTCCGCTTCGCCTTCATTTTTTTATAGATACTGAAAAGGTGCTTCTCGCGTCCCACAACAGTGGCGTTGAGGCCTTCCCGCTGCAGCGTCTGGCCCAATTGGCCTTTGATCTGATCAATCAAATGGGTGCGATTGCCCCGGGCTGCTCGTCGCGCTGCTTCAAGACGGCGCGCGCGCATCGGGTAAAGCGCCTTGAGTCCCAGGTCCTCAAATTCCATACGCACTTCATTCATGCCCAGCCGCATGGCAATCGGCGCATAGATATCAAGCGTTTCACTGGCAATGCGCTTGATTTTGTCGCGATTGAGGACACCCAGGGTGCGCATGTTGTGGAGCCGGTCGGCCAGTTTTACGAGAATGACACGAATGTCTTTTGCCATTGCCAATGTCATTTTCTGAAAATTTTCGGCCTGCCGAAGCTCTACCGAGTCGAATTCGACGTGAGTGAGCTTGCTGACCCCGTCCACTAATTCGGCAACTTCGTCGCCAAACTGCGCACCGATGTCGTCTTTGCTCACGCCCGTGTCCTCAATGACATCGTGCAACAGTGCGGCCATGAGACTTTGCGCATCCATGTGCATGCGAGCCAGAATGCTGGCGACTGCTAACGGGTGGGTGACGTAGGGTTCGCCGCTGCGCCGGGTCTGGCCGTAATGGGCTTGTTCTGAGTAGTAGTAGGCGCGGCGCACCCGCTGGGCCTGCTCCAGCGGCAAATAGTCGGCGATGAGCTGCTCAAATGCCGCTAGCGAACTATTCGCAAAAGATGTGGTGCTGACACTGCAGCTCGGCGCGCGGGCGCCAAGCCGAGCCGTAAAGCTCGGGAGAGAGTTGCTGAGGGTCTGGAGAGTTGACGCCACCACCGCCAGCGCTCCGCAGGATCAGAGAATGGGTGTTTCGAAGCTGGCGGCCAATTCTTCCTCTGCTTCGATTTCGCTTTCCCGCGCAAGGACCTCGGGGGTGATCAATCCTTCGGCAATCTCGCGTAAAGCGATGACCGTTGCTTTGTCTGAGGAGTCTTCCACCAGAGGGTCGCGACCACCAATGGCCATTTGACGGGCTCTCTTGGATGCCAACATGACTAATTCGAAACGATTGTCGACATTGTCCAAACAATCTTCAACGGTGACTCTGGCCATAATAATGCTCTCTCTTAATCGATGCCGCTTATTGCACGCGGCCGCGCAGTATAACGCAGGAATCGTGCTATTAATGGCTTCTCTGTGTAAATTTGGCAGTTGCGAGGGACTGCCCCGCTAGGGCGATACCAACTGCCTGATCAATTTATCCAGCGCGACGCGTTGTTGACTGGTGCGTAATCGTAATGACGACACCACGGCTCTGAGTTCTGCCAGCGCCACGTCAAAATCTTCGTTGACAATCAGATAGTCCGCCTCTTCCCAGTGGGACATCTCCGCTTGCGCAGCGGCCATCCGCACCTCGATGGTGTCGTCGTTGTCTTGCCCCCGTGATTGGAGCCGGGCTTTGAGCGAATCAATGGACGGGGGCAATATAAACGCCCATGCGCTGTTGGGCACGAGGTGACGGACTTGCTGCGCTCCCTGCCAATCAATCTCCAGTATCACGTCAGCGCCTTCGGCGAGACGGGCCTCCAGCTGCGAGATCCCCGTGCCGTAGCAGTGGCCAAACACTTCGGCCCACTCAAAAAACGCACCATCGTCGCGTAGCCGCGTAAATTCCGAGTCAGACACGAAAAAGTAGTTAATGCCATCTTGCTCGCCCGGCCGCTGTGGTCGGGTGGTGTGCGAAACCGACACTTCAATCCGCGTGTCTGCCTCGACCAGCGCCTTGATCAGCGACGTCTTGCCTGCGCCGCTCGGGGCCGAGATGATCAGTAATTGTCCTCTTGAGGGTTTGATGTTCACGTGGGCTGGCTACTCAATATTTTGGATTTGTTCACGCATTTGCTCGATAAGCACTTTGAACTCCACCGAGGTATTCGTGGTGCTGAGCGCGGTGGATTTGGAGCCCAGCGTGTTTGCTTCTCGATTGAGCTCCTGCATCAGAAAATCGAGTCTTCGACCGCAAGGGGCATTGCCGGCCAGGGCTTTTTCGATCGCGTCTAGATGAGCGCCCAGTCGGTCCATTTCCTCTTCAACATCTGCTCGCTGCAAAATATAAACGACTTCTTCCTCAAGCCTCTTCGAGTCGGCTTCGATATCCAAAGTCGCCAACCGGCTCAACAGCTTTTCTCGGTGCGCTGTCAGCAATTCGGGTAACTGCGCTTTTAGCACCTCGAGCTGTGTGCGGATAGCAGTACAACGCTCCCCAACCATAAGCGCCAATTTTTTCCCCTCGGACAAGCGCTGCTCCCTGAGTTCCGAGAGGCAGGCGGCCAGCGCCTCGCTGGTGGCAGACTGCAGCGCCTCAAGATCAGCGGGTTGCTCGGCCAGCACGCCAGGCGCCAGCATGATTGATAGTTGATCAGGCGTATTAGATTTGGGGAAGGACTCGCCAATTTCCGTGAGCGCCGATTTGAGTGCGCTGAGGCGCTCGTGATCGATTGTGGCAACGGTGCTGTTGGCTTTGTCTTGAGTGCGAATGGTCAGCTCCAATTTGCCTCGTGAAAACGCCTTGCCAACCTGCTCTCGAAGTAAGGTTTCGCATTCCCTAAGTGCTTCTGGCATACGAAACTGGACATCGAGGAAGCGGTTATTGACCGAACGACATTCGACGGTGACCGTATGCGTCCCCGTTGTTACACTCCCCCGGGCAAAGCCCGTCATACTCTGTGTCACGGCGTGTTCCTGAAACCCAACCCAGTTTAGTGTAACAGCAGCAAGGTACCGGCGATGCCGTGCCGCTGAAGGAGAGGCTTTATGAGCCAGCCCGTTGTTCGGCCCAGTGGCCGCGCCCCCAGCGAAATGCGTTCGATAACATTCGAAAGAAGCTTTACCTGTCACGCAGAAGGCTCGGTGTTGGTTTCGTTTGGCAACACCAAAGTCATCTGTACGGCTAGTGTGGGGGCCGGGGTGCCGGGATTTTTACGCGGTAAGGGTGAGGGCTGGTTAACCGCGGAGTACGGCATGCTGCCGCGCTCAACGGGATCACGAATGGACCGTGAAGCTGCTCGAGGCAAGCAGACCGGAAGAACAGTGGAGATTCAGCGCCTGATTGGTCGATCGCTGCGCGCTGCGCTTGATCTGCGTTTGCTGGGTGAGCGCACCCTGACAGTGGATTGTGATGTGATTCAGGCGGATGGCGGCACGCGCACGGCCGCTATATCGGGCGCTTGCGTCGCGGTGGTAGACGCATTGAATCGCTTGCAGCGCGCTGGAGAATTAGCCGCGGACCCGCTTCGTCATATGATCTGTGCGGTTTCCGTGGGCGTGTGGAAGGGCGTGCCGGTGGTGGATCTGGATTATGCCGAGGACTCACGCGCGGACAGCGATATGAACGTCGTGCTAACAGAATCTGGCGGACTGGTGGAGGTTCAGGGCACTGCAGAGGGTGCCACCTTTTCGCGAGAGGAATTGAGCCGCCTGGTAGATCTGGCAGTGGCGGCTGGCTCAGAGATCACGGCCGCGCAACGCCGGGCCCTCAGCGAGGCCTAGAGCGACAGGTCGTAATCAATCACCACCGGCGCATGGTGGGAAAACGCTTGTTCGTCATAAATTTTAGCGGCACTGACGCGATCGACGAGCAATTCAGAAATGATCTGAGTGTCCGCTCTGAGCCCGCCCGCCTCGTCGCCATCTGGCCACCAGGTGTAAGCGCCGGGTTCCCGGTCGATTACTTTAAAGGCGTCTGCGTAACCGGAGTCGTAAAGATCCAACAGCCACCCTCGTTCTGTCGCGGACAAACCCGGAAGCGCTGCGTTGTTTCCGGCGTCCTCGGCATCGGCGTGGTAGGCCATGAGCTCCCAGCCGCCGCATAAAATATAGCCTCTGCGCTTGTTGCGTACTTTCGCCAAATGGCTGCCTAGTTGTGACAAAAAGCTCAGCTTGGCTTCCATATCATGCGCGCCCGCTCTGGCACTGGGTACCAATACGGAGCCGACGCTGACGTGCTCATAGTCTGCCTGAATGTAGAGACCCTGAGCGTCAAAGTCGCCAAACCCCAGGCCCCAGATAATCGCCTTCGGCAGCGTTTTACAGTAAATAGCCACGCCGTTACATCGAGGGTCGTCATAATGGTCGAGAAAGTAGGGGTGATAGCCTTCGGGAAAAAAGGCGTCGCCCTTCAGGGTGTGTTCAGCGCACCGGGTGTCCTGAAGGCAGATGATGTCGGCGCCTTGGTTAAACAACCATTCGAGACAGCCCGTCTCAGCCGCGCGCTCAATGCCTTCCGTGACGAGGCTGATAACCCTCATTGCTAGTCCTGAATATAGCGATGACCTATGATACGTCGAAAGCCAACAGGCAGACCTCGGCTGATCGGTTATTCGGTACCGTTGGTCGCAGTTGCCACATCGATAGTCACCATGGAGTGTGCAGTGCAGACAGACGAGAAGGGATACCGCCAGCAGTTTATCGAGCTGGCGCTAGCGTGCGATGTTCTGCAGTTTGGCGAGTTCGAGCTCAAATCAGGCCGCATCAGCCCTTATTTTTTTAACGCAGGCAGATTTTCAACAGGTAGCGCCCTAGCGCAATTAGGGCGCTGCTACGCGGCGGCACTGATGGCGGCCCAAGTGTCGGCAGACATGCTATTTGGTCCCGCTTATAAGGGTATCCCTTTGGTCGCCACCACGGCGATTGCTCTGGCGGATGAATTTGGTGTCGACATGCCTTATGCCTTCAATCGCAAGGAAGCCAAAACCCATGGTGAAGGGGGCAGCATCGTTGGTAGTGCGCTGGCGGGCAATGTTGTCATCGTCGATGATGTGATCACCGCTGGTACAGCAATCAAGGAATCACTGTCGATCCTGAATAATGCGGGCGCGCACGGCGCCGCCGTGCTGATCGGGCTCGACCGGTGTGAACGCGGGGATACGTCTTTTTCCGCTGTCCAGCAGGTTGAGGAGGAGAGTGGCATCTCGGTTACGAGCGTGATCTCTTTGCACGACATTATTGAATGGGTGGAAAACAACCCCGATATGATGGCTGATCGAGATGCGCTTGAGCGCTACCGGGAGCAATACGGGGTCACCTAGTCAGGTACCGGTGTCAGGTCGTTTTAACCCGCTTGATTTCCACCGACAGCGCTCACGGGACGCATGAGGTGTTCAGTCAGCGCGAGCCACTGTGCCTCCCAGTCCTCCGTCGGCGGTCTTTTGAAGCCACTGCGACAAAATTGACTGACTTTACCTTCGGCCGATGTCAGCATCAGGTTGGCTGCGCCGGCGACTGGCATCCGAGGCCGCAATCCTTCCCGGAGTTCCGCCTCTCTGAGGTATTGCCGCAGCTGGGTCTCCAGTCGGTCATAGAGCTGTGAGACTCGATCATGGAGTCTGCTGGCTTCCCCCATCAATCCACGCCCGGTAATGACTTGGGTAATGCCCGGGTTCTTTTCGCAAAACTCTAAAAACAAGCGCAGTAGGTGATGGCATTGGCTGATGGCATCAGTTTGTTGCTCAGAAATCCGATGGATACGTACGAACAGCGTTTCTTCAGCGAAGGCGATCAGGGCTTCAAACATTTTTGCTTTGGAGGGGAAGTGGCGGTAAAGCGCAGCTTCAGAGACCCCAACGTGTGCGGCTAATTTGGCGGTGGTGATCTTTTCGAGGGGTGCGGCCTCGAGCATCGTCGCAAGCGCCTGAAGGATCTGCTCTTGTCGGCCGATGGGGTTGTCTCGTTGATTACCTGGCATCAGCACTGCTCATTCATTGACTGACCGACTCCGTTAACCCCGATGCTAATCAGTCCCATGCTGGGGTGCAACGCGCGCTCGCAGGTCAATGGCGATTGCTGATCAGTGTTCCGATGCCCTCATCCGAAAAGATTTCCAGCAGTGCGGCATGGGGGACGCGGCCGTCGATAATGTGTGCGCTGGTGACCCCGCTCTTTACGGCATCTAATGCACATCGCACTTTCGGCAGCATCCCGCCGTGGATGACGCCAGACTCAATGAGTGCATCGACCTGAGCGGACGAAAGGCCTGTGAGCGTTTTACCGTCTGCATCGAGAAGTCCAGCCACGTTGGTCAATAGCATCAATTTCTCGGCGCGGAGCACCTCTGCCAGCTTTCCTGCCACAAGGTCTGCATTGATATTGTAGGTGCTGCCGTCTTCGCTACCGGCGACGGGCGCGATAACGGGGATATAGTCGCTGTCGCTCAGCATGGAGAGGATGTCGGTGTCGATGCTGGCCACTTCCCCTACCTGCCCGATATCGGGCTGGCCTTTGATGCCCCACGGTCCGCTCAGTTTGCGCGCTTGAATCAGCTGGCCATCTTTGCCGGTGATTCCGATGGCGCGGCCGCCGTTGCGGTGAATGCTGTCGACGATTTCCTTGTTTACCGAAGCGCCCAGCACCATCTCCACAACATCCATGGTGTGCTCGTCTGTTACGCGCATACCGTCGATAAAATGGGTCTCTATATCCAGCCGTTCCAGCAGTTGGCCAATCTGCGGTCCACCGCCATGGACTACCACGGGGTTCATGCCCACCAATTTCATCAGCACGACGTCCCGTGCAAAGCTCTCGTGAAGCTCGGGGTCTGTCATGGCATTACCGCCAAACTTGATGACGAAGGTCTTGCCCGTGAAGCGCTGGATATAGGGCAACGACTCGGTAAGTATTTTGGCGAACGAGCCAGCCTCACCCTGATTAAGAGACATGGGACCGCTTCCTACAGAATAAAAGAGGGCAGAGCATGAGCGTGCGTGCCGGCAAAGGCAATGTGAAGATGCCGCACGGATGCGCCTGCATCAGCACAGTGTCACTGAGCCGCGCCGGCCGCTGATGACGCCGCCAACTCCTTAGCCAGCGTTGCGACGATTTGTTCCGCGATGACCTGTTTGCTGGCCAGCGGCAGGTGTTGTTCGGACACCGCTCTGATGAGGTGAACCGCATTGTGGTCAGAGCCAAAGCCTGTGTCGGGGTCGCTGACGTCGTTGGCGATGATCATATCCAGCCCCTTCTTTGCGAGCTTTGCCCTGGCGTGCGCCAATAGATCAGAGGTTTCCGCCGCAAAGCCGACCACCAGCGCAGGACGATTAGCTAATCCACTCACTGCGGCAATAATGTCGGGGTTTTCCACCAGCGAGAGTGAGAGTTCGCCCCGGTCATCCTTCTTTATTTTGTCGGTAGCAGGGGATGCCACACGGTAATCGGCTACCGCCGCTGCGCCGATGAAGAGGTCGGCCCCCTCGGCCGCCGCAAGCGCCTCCGCATGCATCTCCAGGGCTGACCTGACAGCCACTAATTTCACGCGGTCCGGCGGACTTAAATGCACTGGTCCAGAAATCAAAGTCACATCCGCTCCCGCCTCTGCGCATGCCCTCGCCAGCGCGAAGCCCATTTTTCCTGAGCTGTGATTGCTAAGGAAGCGCACAGGATCGATGGCCTCAACCGTTGGCCCTGCGGTGATGACCACCCTTTTATTATCCAATTGCCGGCTGCTGAAGCGGCCCGCCAGTGCCTCAAGTATTTGAGAGGGTTCCAGCAAGCGCCCGGGGCCCACGTCTCCACAGGCCTGTTCGCCCTCATCCGGCCCAATGACCTGAATGTTCCGCTGCGTCAGAAGGGTCAGATTCTCCTGAGTCGCGGCGTTGGCCCACATCTGCTGATTCATGGCAGGTGCGACTGCGACCGGTGCCGCTGTAGCCAGCGCCACTGTGGTCATTAAGTCATCAGCACGCCCGTGCGCCAGACGCGCGATAACGTCGGCGGTGGCGGGTGCGATGACCAGCAAGTCGGCCCATCGCGCCAAGGCAATATGGCCCATCCCCGCTTCCGCGGTTTCGTCGAGCAGCTCCGTATGCACCGGTTCGCCGGAGAGCGCTTGCATGGTCAGTGGGGTGATGAACTCACGAGCCCCGCGAGACAGGATTACGCGAACTTCCGCCCCTTGCTTTTTCAGTAGCCGCACGAGCTCCGCGCCCTTATAAGCAGCGATGCCACCGGCGATTGCCACGAGTATTCGGCGTTGTCGTAAATGGCCCATAGGACCTCAAACTCGATTTTGATAGGCCTGAACACTAGCATTTGCGGGGGTTTTTGCACACTTCAATGCGTGTAGGTCAGGCCTCGCTTGCACCCCCAGAGCGGCTCTGGTATAAAACGCGCCCTTTCTGGTTCTCGACGGGAATTCCCATGTCAAGAGTGTGTCAGGTAACGGGCAAGCGCCCCGTCACCGGTAACAATGTTTCGCACGCCAAGAATCGCACCAAGCGTCGGTTTTTGCCCAATTTGCACAACCATCGCTTTTGGGTCGAATCTGAGAAACGCTTTGTTTCCTTGCGGTTATCGTCCAAGGGCATGCGAATTATCGATAAACGCGGTATTGACGCGGTTCTGGAAGAGCTGCGAGCGCGCGGCGAAAAAGTGTGAGGGCTGACTGATGCGAGAGAAAATTCGGATGAATTCAACGGCCGGGACCGGTCATTTTTATACCACGGACAAAAATAAGCGAACCATGCCGGACAAGCTTGAGATGAAGAAGTTCGATCCCGTGGCGCGAAAGCACGTAGTGTATAAAGAAGGAAAGATCAAATAACGATCTTGCAGCTTACAAACCCCGGCCTTGTTCCGGGGTTTTGTTTTTCTGGGGGCTTAGTTTCGATACGATAAATCCGGTCGCCCCGTCCCAGCCCAGGTAACGTCAGATTAGCGCCAGCGACCGGCGAAGGACCAATCAGGCGAGATTGAGTTATGCCCGAACTCCCCGAAGTTGAAACCACCTGCCGTGGCATCGCACCCCACATCGCCGATCGACGGGTGGTGTCTGCGATCATCAGGGAACCTCGCCTGAGATGGCCCGTTTCACCCGATCTTGAAACCCATATCAGAGGGGCGCGCTTTCTCGGCGTGCGTCGCCGTGCGAAATACATTCTCATGGATACCGACCGCGGCACTTTGATGGTGCACCTGGGTATGTCGGGTAGCCTCAGAATCATGCCGGCAGAGGCGCCGGCGCTGTTTCATGATCATATCGACATTGTGCTCGATGATCGCCGTTGCCTGCGCTATCACGACCCAAGACGCTTTGGCAGTATGCATTGGCTGAGTGGCGAGTCCCATCCTCTCCTTGATCACCTCGGCCCAGAGCCCCTCTCTCCGTCGTTTTCGGGAGCCTATCTGTACGAGCGCTCGCGTCGGCGGAGCACCTCCGTAAAGCAATTCATCATGGATGGCAAAGTGGTGGTGGGAGTCGGCAATATTTATGCGAACGAAGCGCTCTTCATGGCGGGCATTGATCCCAAACGCGCGTCGGGCCGCGTTGCGGCGGCGCGGTATGAAGCCTTGGTAGAAGCTATCAAGGACGTGCTGTCAAATGCCATAGAACAGGGCGGCACTACCCTCAGGGATTTTGTCGGTGGCGACGGTCAACCGGGATATTTTGCGCAACAGTTACGTGTCTATGGGCGCCAGGGGAAGCCATGCAGAAGTTGCCAGACTGCGCTCAGAGAGGTCCGACAAGGGGGCCGCAGCACGGTGTTTTGCCGTGTTTGCCAGCGTTAGCCCTACAACATCCGACGCTGTACCCCGGCCTTCAGGCAAATCGTTCGCTGAGCGCCGCAACGACAGGTGGCGGGACAAAGCCACTCACATCACCTCCTAGCCCCGCGATCTCCCGAACCAGTGAGGAGGAAATGTAAGAAAGCTCGGCACTGGGGGTCAGAAACACGCTTTCAAACTCGGGTTGCATGGCGCGGTTCATATTGGCCAGCTGAAACTCATATTCGAAGTCTGCAACCGCGCGTAGCCCTCTCAGTACGCAATGAGATCCCTGAGACGCGACAAAATCAATGAGTAAGCCATGAAATGGCACGACCTCGGCTGCGGGCACATGCCCAAGGCACTCCTGCGCTAGCGCCACTCTTTTTTCGAGGTCAAACAGGGGGGCTTTTTTTTCGCTCGTCGCAACCGCTACCACGACTTTTTCAAACAGCTTGGCAGCCCTTTCTATCAGGTCAATGTGCCCATTGGTCACCGGGTCGAAGGTTCCCGGATACACGACAGTGTGACTCAGCACGGCAAGCTTCCTTCTATCATTGCGGGGAGCGTACACAAGTCTTGTTCACAAGTCTCCTCACTTGCACTGGCTAGGTTCTTGTCAGGCTGTGCGTAACTGCAACAGCTGGTAGCGCACGTCGCCGGCGGTTTTTTCACGAAACACCGTGTACTTATCCTCGGGTACGCATGCGGGATGAGATCGCCGGGTTTCAAAATAGATCCAGCCCATTTGGTGCAAGCATCCTTGTAGCGCCAGAGCCTGAAGAGACGTCTCGCCCAATGCGCTGTCGAAGGGGGGGTCGATAAAGATGATGTCCCAGGGTGCGGCTTCCTGCGCTAACAGGGACAATGCGTCACCACAACGTACGGAGGATTTGCTATCTGCGCCCAGCTTTACCAGTTGCTGCGCGATGTTTCGGGTGCTCTCGGGATGGTTGTCGAAGAAGTCGCAGTGGGCTGCGCCGCGGGAGAGTGCTTCAATACCCAAAATACCCGAGCCAGCAAACAAGTCGAGGCAACGCGCTCCGGTGATCTGGGGCGCGAGCCAATTGAAGAGTGTTTCCCTTATCCGGTCCCCGGTGGGCCGCAAGCCCGGGTGCTCGGGGAATGGAATTTTTCGGCCACGCCATTCCCCGCCGATGACTCTTAGGGCCGAACTGCTTGGCGATCCACTGCGTCCCATGCTGGCTCCTACTTGTCGGGGTGCTAGACTGTAATCGCGCACGGGCCTCGCGACAACGCACGGAGTGCCATGCCATTCAGTGAGATGTTGAAGCATGAAGCTATTCAAACGCCGAGCAAAACCTGACTCGGTGCCCGATGAAGCCGTGAAGCCCGGCGACGACGCAGAACGTCATGGCGCCATCGACCGAGCGGGCGATGACAGTCCCTCGTCTCCAGCGGTTGAGCCGCAGCCTTCGCCTGGCATGTTTCAGCGGCTGCGTGTGGGCCTTAGCCGGAGCCGCCATCAATTCTCAGAGGGCCTGGCGACGCTGGTGCTGGGTAAAAAGCAACTCGACCCTGACTTGCTGGAAGCCCTTGAAGAGCAATTAATCATGGCTGATCTGGGGCTCGAGGCCACGAGCAGTGTGTTGGAATCGCTGCGGCAGCGCCTCGACCGCAAAGATCTGGCCGCCTCTGAAACGGTGATGTCGGCGCTTAAGGCGACGTTGACGGCGCTCCTCGCGGATCGCGAGCAGCCCCTGGCACTGTCGAGCCATCGGCCCTTCGTTATTTTGGTGGTGGGCGTCAACGGCGCGGGTAAAACAACGACGATTGGCAAGCTAGCCCATCGATTTAAGGCGCAGGGACACAGCGTAATGCTCGCTGCAGGAGACACCTTTCGCGCTGCCGCCGTGGAGCAGCTCGAGGCCTGGGGTGAGGCCAATGACGTGCCGGTGATCGCCCAGCACACTGGCGCTGACAGTGCATCGGTACTGTACGACGCGTTGGGCGCGGCTCAGGCGAGGGGTGTGGATGTGCTCATTGCTGACACTGCGGGGCGCCTGCAAAACAAAGCCCATTTGATGGATGAGCTGACAAAAGTCGTGCGTGTCATGCGCAAGCATGATCCCAGCGTGCCGCATGAGACTTTGTTGGTTCTGGACGCCGGCACAGGGCAAAACGCGGTGTCGCAAGCTATCGAATTCGATCAGGCTGTTGGCGTGACGGGCATTGCCGTTACCAAGCTTGATGGAACGGCCCGGGGCGGCGTTCTATTTGCGATTGCTAATCGACTTCAACAGC
>VMDB01000178.1 GCA_008081075.1 Halieaceae bacterium | reverse complement strand
CCTGATACTGTTGCTGGGACGCTATCCCAAAGCATTCGAAAACGCGCACTAGGCTGACTGCGCGCAGGCCAGCAGCGCCGCAAAACTCCGCGGACGCCAGCGACCGGCGATGTGGCATCAGGGCGAGCTTGAAGAGCGCGCTATGTCAGAGCCCTTCCGACGCAGTGCGATGCTATAGGGGCCCCGGCGTCTCTGGTGAGCCCGCTTCCTATTTCAGAGCGGGCGGGTGCTTACATCGCCGATCTCTCAGGCTGCGGGTTGGCCAATAGGCGCCCACGCCAACAAACTGCTGTCATTGGTAAAAGTGTTGGGCACCAACTGAATGCCCCCCGCCTCCGCCAGCGCAACGTAATCCATCCAACTGACCACAGCGACGATGGGCGTGCCGGGGCCGGTGTCGAAGGTCAGCGGGCCGTAGACGTTGGCCGTGTAGATCAAGTCGTCCTCAGAAACCCGCTGGGTTGCGTCGTGGCGCGCACCCGAGGGCTCATAGAACCAGGTGCCGGGCCCGTAGCCCTCGGGCGGGCCGGCGCGGACACCGAGCGCACCTTCCAGGACGAGGAAATCCGAACCCCCTATGTGATTGTGGGGCGCAGCCACGCCGTTGTGGCGAACCATTAATGAGATGTAGCCCGTCTCCTGACTCACGCGCAGCACTTTAAGGCCGATATCCGGCAAGTCCGGATTGACCACCCAGGGCACAGCGCGGCAGTCAATAAAGTAAGGATGCTGAAAAGTATCCGGGGCGGCAGTCAGCACGCTCGCCACCAAATGCCCCGAGTTCTTCCCTGCAATAGCTAGCGGCGCTCCCTCTCCTGAATAGGGTTCCCGCTCGACCATGCACTCAGCCAGCGTATTGGGCACCATGTTGATGCCCGCCTTCAATGCCATTTGACGAATATCCGCACTCGTCACCAAGCGCCGCACCTGACTGTCTGGCGTCAACAAGGCGAGCGCCCCATAGCAGTTGATTAACAGCTCGGTCGCCTCGACCGCCGAGAGTTGCTCCATACAGGTATTGGCCGCAAGGTACCCCCAGATCCCGGGCTCCAGGCGACTCGTCCCGGTGTCATCGCTATAGTCCAACGCACCGGAGAGCACGAGCAGGTCCATCCCCGACAGAGCTAACAGACGCTTGAGGTCGGCGCCCTGCTCAAGGCGCACAATCAGGCTATACATCCCGCTTTCCATGCTCGCGCGCAGTGGCTTGAGCGACAAGCCGGCGACGCCATCGAGCGGCAGCCAAGGCAGCCGATTGGTATCGACGCCTCCCTCTGCACCATCGGGATCAAACTCGGGGTTAAAGGCCAGAGATCCTTCGCTCACGGTATGCACTCCTTTGTTGTTTACTCGCTAACCTAGCGCATTCGTGCCAGTGTAAGAAGAGGCCTCTCGCCAACTATGGCGTATTTTCATTAACAGCAAGATAGGTTTGCACCGTCAGCAAAGCCTACGCTTGTCTTTCAAACAATGCGCGCTTAATTTGGTTCCTCAATACTCCCGAAGGGTAAGGCATATGACGAAGCAGGCCACTGAAACCGAGGGTTTTGTTCTCAACCAAACCATGCTGCGGGTTCGCGACCCCGCGATATCACTCGATTTTTATCTGCAGGTACTGGGCATGACGCTTTATCAACGAGTGGACTTTGCTGAAATGGCATTCTCACTTTATTTCCTGGGGTATCCCGCCAGCCACGAAGGACAAACTCTCCCCGACGACCCGATACAGCGATCACAATTTACTTTTCAGCAAAGCGCCCTGTTGGAACTTACCCATAATTGGGGCTCGGAGTCTGATGAAAATTTCATGGGATATCACAACGGAAATGATGACCCCCGTGGCTATGGCCACATTGGCATCTCTGTGCCAGATGTCTATGCCGCATGCGCGCGATTCGAGCAGCTGGATGTCGAATTTATTAAACGACCCGATGATGGGGCAATGAAAGGGCTCGCCTTTATCAAGGATCCCGACGGTTACTGGATAGAAATACTGAATGCCGACGCCATCACAGCCCTCATCGAGGATCGCGGGGCGCTCTATCACTGACCCTGAGACGGCTCGCTCCCGCACACCCCGAGAAGGATTCGCCAGGCTTCTTCGGAGCACCCTTACTCGCAGCGTATGCAAATGGTATGAGTGCTGGACGGCTAAGGCGCGAATAAGCTTGATATAGTAGGGCCTCTGGCCCAGAGGATCATTGTACATGTCAGACGCACTAGAACTCGCGACGCGCGCACTCCATCATTTCAATGCTGGCACCACTGACCAGGCGCCCGCGCAAATGCGCATCCCCCTGACTGCTTACTCCGATGAGACTCGCTTCCAAAAAGAACGACAGGCCGTTTTTCTGGAGTCCCCCATCGCCATTGCCTTGTCTTTAGAAATATCGGAACCCGGCGACTTTCAAACCCAGACGGTGATGAATGTGCCGCTACTCATCACCCGCGACACGGACGGCAAGGTGCACTGCTTCATCAATGTGTGCCGACACCGAGGCGCCAAGGTTTGCACCGCCGAAAAGGGACATCAGTCGCGCTTTACTTGCCCATACCACGCCTGGACCTACAGCAACCGGGGGGCACTGGTCGGTGTTTATGGCGAAGCGTCCTTTGGCGAGGTAGACCGTGACACCATGGGGCTGACCCGACTCTGGTGCGAGGAACGTGCAGGCGTCATATTCGCCTGCCTGAGCCCTGCAAAATCCTTCGACATTGACGCCTGGCTGGGCCCGTTTGCGGGTAAGCTCGGCGATCAGGACCTGTTGAACTGGCATTTGTATGAAACGCGCTATTTACCGGGCGCAGGCTGGAAAGCCACCATGGACGGCTACCTGGAGGTGTACCATCATGACAGCGTCCACGGTAAAACTGTCGGCCCACATACCGTCGGTAACCTGTTGGTACACGATACCTGGGGCGCCCATCAGCGCATGGCCTTTGCTAGAAAAAATATAAATGAATTTAATGGCTTGGAAAATAATCCGGAAGCAGAACCTGAGCAGTATATTCGCGTCATTCACTCGGTATTCCCCAACCTCTCGATTTCGGCGATCCTGGGCGGCCACTGTCTGGTGGGCTTTATCTATCCCGGGGAAACGAGCACGGAGACCCTGACTCGACAGCTCATCTTGAGCGCCGCGCCGCCCGAAAGCGAACAAGACCGTGACGCGGTTGAGACCTTCAGCCAAATGACCCTGCAGGCCGTTAGAGACGAAGATTACGCGTTGGTAGCCACCGTGCAGCAAGCGCTCTCGTCCGGCGCCAATGACAGCTTCCTGATCGGACGCAATGAGCCCGCTGTGCAGCACTACCATCGGATGATCGAGCAGATTTGCGGTTAAGCACGCACGCCTCGAGACTGGGACCACCCTAAAGCGCACTTTAATCGCTCGCTATCGCTGCCGCTCACTGATAGAAAGGCGTTACACCTGCCTACTAGGAGATCAACAGCTTGGGGATCATTGACTACCACAGTCCGCTCAACGTTTTGGTGTCCACCAAAGGACATCCGTTCGAGCGCGACGCGTTCGCCAGCGTATTCGAGAGCTTTCAGGGCATCCGCCACACGTTTGTCGAACAACCCGCATCGCAGGCTTTTATGAATCCTGCGGGCGCGGCGCCGTGGGACGTGCTGGTTTTTTACGACATGCCCGGCATCGACTTCAGTACTCAACCGCCGACACTGATACCGCCCTCTGAAGCGTTAAGAGCCGGCTTTGAGGCACTGCTGGAAAGCGGAAAGGGAATGGTTTTCCTGCACCACGCCATTGCGGGGTGGCCATTGTGGCCGGAGTACGGCGAAGTGATTGGCGGGCGCTTTTTCTATCGTCCTGCAGAATGTCGCGGCCAAGCAGTACTGGATTCAGGATATCGACATGACGTGGCGCATTCGGTGGCGGTACTGGCGGATGATCATCCCGTCGCTGCCGGGCTGCCCTCAGTCTTTCCGCTCAAGGATGAACTGTATCTCTATGAGGTTTTCGACCAGAACATCACCCCGCTGCTGAGCAGCGATTACTCCTTCACCAATGGTCATTTTTATTCGGCGTATCATGCGGTCACGGGAAAAATGTTCTGCAACGACGATTGGCCGCACCCAGCTGGCTCTTCACTCATCGGGTGGACCAAAACCGCCGGCGCCAGCCGAATCTGTTATCTCCAGCCCGGCGATGGGCCCGACACCTACGCTTCGGAACATTACCGACAATTGCTCGAAAACGCGATCCGCTGGGCCGCCGAGAAGTCCTGATCGTCAGGCAGAGCGAGGCGTCGGCCCTTTCACATATCGCCGCGGCGGATGGGGTAATGGCGCCGGAATTCAGGCAGTGACAGGCAAAGGTTTGTTGATGGGCTGCGTTAACAATTCTGGCGCAACAGAAAAACCGATAATGGCGCTGTATCCGGACGACTTTTCTCGATGCACCAAACCAGCAGCCGCTACGATCTTGGCGCCGCGCTTACAGGTGATCGATTCACCATCTTCGCGTGATAACGTGATCTCACCGGCTGTCACGTACACCACCGAATCAAAATCATGCCAGTGAAAATCGTTCTCCTCGGCGGGAAAGTCGAATGCCATGGCGTGATAGCCCAGAGCCTCAATTTCGGCATAGGCCTGAGCTTCGTCCTCGAATGTCTGAACAGGGTCCATTGCAACTTCCTCGCCGTTTTTACCGTCTGTTTGTCACTGTAGCGCCATCGGCATCACCTGCCCACCCCTCTGTGACATGGGTCCGGTCACCTTCCGATCGTAATGGCGTCAAGCAACACTGCCTCCACAGCGGCCACATTGAGGGCCCTGGGATTGGTGCCCGCCGCCGTATCCGATAAGGCTTTAGCGGCGAGCCCCGCCACGGCGTAATCTGGCACACCGAGATCAGACAAGCGGGCTGGTATGTCCAGCTTATCCAGCAATTCACAAACCCAGTAATAAAAAGAGTCGAAATCAGTTGCCTGAATTGCCAAAGCACTCGCCATCGCCGGTATTTTGTGCGCAATAGCGGGTGCGTTAAATCGCAACACCGCAGGCAATAGCACGGCATTGGTTAACCCGTGGTGCGTATCATATTCGGCCCCCACGGCATGACTCATCGCGTGCACCAGACCCAGCCCCTTGAGGAAGGCGACCCCAGCAAGACAGGCGCCTACCTGCATACCACCGCGCGCCCGCACATCACCCGGCTCATCGCACACTACCGGCAACCACTGACCAATTAACTCCAGCGCTTGCAGCGCTGCGCCATCACACATGGGATGAAAATTTGGCACGCAGTAGGCTTCAATCGCATGCACCATCGCATCGATCCCCGTCCAGGCGGTCAACGACGAGGGCAAACCCAGCGTGATTTCGGGGTCCAACAACGCAAGCGACGGCTTTAAATCTGGGTGCCAAACGCAGAGCTTCATACCCCGCTCTGCGTGCGTCACCATCGCAGTGCTCTCAGTCTCAGCGCCTGTTCCTGCGGTGCTGGGAACGCAGATTAGCTTTGGAAACACGTGCCCGGTGGGTAACGTCGGAATCTCGCGCTCAAAATCAAATTGCCACAGGTCGAGATCATGATGCGCCATCAGCGCCGTTGCCTTGCCCCCATCCATGCCGCTACCGCCACCGATGGCGATGACCGCGTCATGCCCGCCAGATCGATAGGCGTCAACGGATCGCGCTACGTCCGCTTCTCCCGGGTTGGTTGAGATTTCGCCGAAAACGCGACTCGACAGTCCTGCCCTCATGAGGCTCTGGGTCGCCTGAGCGATGAAAGGCAGATCACGCGACCCGCAATCCGTCACAATCATGGGATTGCGGATTCCCATGCCACGGCTGATCTCGCCCAACTCAGCTAGCCGTCCGGGCCCGTAAGCAATCGGTACCGGAAATGACCAGTCACACGCCTCAAGCAGTGGCTGAGCGGATGAGTCCAGACTCAGATCAGACGGATTCATTACTGCTCCCGGATTACGTTATCCACATCGCCTCAACGGCGACAAAAAGTGTCGCAAAATGTGGCGCATAATATCCAGCGTTTTCTTATATTCGCGCTGCTGTTAGGCCCGCTAACACCGCCACTTGATTCCGTTTCAGTTGGACGTTTCCTCGCGCCAACCCAGAGAACCGGTACGAACGGCGGTGAGTCGGTGCCTCTTAAACCGTTACAAGCAGGTGAACACAATGACCACACCGCGACTCTCCTTTTCTAGACGACTGCGCAAATCACCCTTTGAGGCGCGCTCTCACGTCGGCGCGACGGCGGCGTCGGTGTATAACCATGTTGTTTTGCCAACGGCCTACGCTTCTCTCGAAGAGGATTACTGGCACCTCCGCGAGCACGTGCAAATTTGGGATGTCGCATGCCAAGTTCAGGTCGAGGTACAGGGTCCGGACGCCCTGAGACTGATGGAGTATTTGACACCGCGCGATCTCTCTCAAATCGAGCCGGGGCAATGCATGTACGCACCGCTGATCGACGAGAACGCAGGCATTGTGAACGACCCCATTATTCTGTGTCTGGCGCCTGACCGATTCTGGCTATCTATCTCAGACTCAGACGTGTCGCTGTGGGTAAAAGGTCTAGCCACCGGCGCAGGTTTTAACGTTCGCGTTTTTGATCCCGATGTCTTCCCTGTCTCGATACAGGGCCCTAAGTCTGACACGCTACTGAGCCGCCTTATTGCCAGTCCACCTGAAGACATCCGCCGCTTTCGTTTTATCAAGGCAGAGATTGCCGGTACGGATTTGGTCATTGCAAGAACAGGCTGGAGTGGCCAAGGGGGATTTGAGTTTTATCTGTCTGAGCCCGAGAAAGGCGAAGCACTTTGGGACGCCATCGTCGCGGCCGCCAACGACCTGAACTTGCGATCGGGCTGCCCCAACTTGATAGACCGCATAGAAACTGGATTACTGTCCCATGGCAACGACATGACGCTCAGCAATAACCCCATAGAGGCCGGCCTGGATCGCTTTTTTAAAATCGGAAAAGCCAGCGAGTATCTTGGTCGCGCCGCGCTAGAGCAAATTGCCTCAGCCGGGGCATCACAGCGCCTCGTGAGACTGGTGGTGCCGGGTGACCACATCACCAATCCTCGCGAAACCTATCCGATGACCATCGCGGGTGCTCAGCAACCCGGTTACGTTACCAGCATCTGCCACTCTCCGAGAATGGACTGCCACGTGGGCTTGGGCTATGTGCCCGCAGGTGCCTCCGCTGTGGGGACGCGCATCACGCTATCAACACCCCAGGGAATGACCGAAGGACGAATCGCAGATGAGCACTGGCAAGTAGCGTCCACCCCCTGACTGACCTGGGCTAGGTCATACCGTGAACCATTTTGGTCTCCAAGAAATCCTCGAGACCCATTTCACCACCCTCGCGCCCATTTCCAGAGGCCTTATAACCGCCAAACGGGGAGCCGTACTCGTAAGCCCCGCCATTGATGTGTACCGCTCCAGCGCGTAATTGCCGAGCCAGTCTTGCGGCGCGCTCTCTATCTCCGGTTTGCACGTAGGCCGCCAACCCATAGGGCGTGTCGTTTGCGATAGCGACGGCATCTGCTTCCGTATCGAAGGGAATAATCGCGAGCACCGGCCCAAAAATCTCCTCGCGAGCCACCCGCATCCTGTTGTTGACGTCCGAGAAGATTGTCGGCCTGACATACCATCCTGTCTCTATACCCTCTGGCCGCCCGAGCCCGCCCGTGACCAAGGTTGCCCCTTCATCAATACCGACCTGAATCATGGCTTGCACGCGATCAAACTGTATTTGGTCAAAGAGCGGCCCGATATGATCCCCCTCCTCCTCCGGGTCACCAACTCGGATGTTTTCCGCTGCACGTCGAGCAATTGCAACCGCCTCTTCATAGCAACTGCGCTCTACCAGTAGTCGCGTCGGAGCGTCACAAGATTGGCCGGTGTTAAACATGCACTCCGCCACTGACTGAGCCACCCGCTCCTCCAAGGCACAGTCGGCAAATACGAGGTTCGGTGATTTGCCGCCCAACTCCAACGTCACTCGCTTAACAGAATCTGCTGAATCGTGGGTCACGGCGGTGCCGGCTCGCGTTGAGCCCGTGAAGGACATCATCTGGACATCCGGATGCCGGGACAATGCCGCGCCGACGACCGGGCCCACGCCATTCACCAAGTTGAACACACCCGCTGGCACGCCCGCTTCGTGGAGTATCTCAGCGTAGATCATTGCAGAAATCGGCGTGTGTTCGCTGGGTTTTAACACGCAGGTGCAGCCGGTTGCGATAACCGGCAATACCTTTAAAACCACCTGATTGATCGGCCAATTCCAGGGCGTTATCAAACCGCACACACCAATCGGCTCTCGCAGGAGAATCTCGCCATTGTCGAAGTCCTCACGCTCCTCAAGCTTTTCGAGGGCTTCGACAAAGCCGTCGAGGTGGCCCAACGCCGCGTCCGCTTGAGCATCCCGCGCCATGGAAATTGGTGCCCCCATTTCCATGCGCATGGCCTGCGCCAGCTCTTCGAAACGACGCTCACTCACATCGCGGATTCGGCCCAGCAGCGCCAGCCTCTCCGACTTCGAAGTCTGCGAGTAAGTCACGAAAGCAGTCGATGCAGCAGCTACCGCACGATCAACATCGGCATCGCTGCCAAGCGCAACTGAGCCCAGCTGGGTAACGGATGCCGGATTAAGCACGGGCATTGTGTCGGTGGAGATCGGATCGACCCATGCGCCATTGATATAAAACTTTAAGAGCTTTTCCATGATGTCCTCACGTCTGAAAAACCGGGAAAAACTATCGGCAATTACCCGGTAACAAGTTATTGGGGTTTGCAGCTCATTACCGCGTCGGCTACAACAGCCGGCCCGCTCAGCCACGCAACCACTTCGGTACCACCTCAGTTTCCACACTGACTCGCTCTTTTACAGAGACGGTTCCCGGTACCTCAACAACGCCCACTAGGCCCCGAGAGAACTTTGCCGCTTCAATAAAATCATTATCGCCAAGCTGACCGCCCCCCTGGATCTTCCGCTGCGTCGCAAGATAACGGGACATCCGGCTGCAGGGCGGGTTGTACTCTTCCACCATCAAGACCACGCCGCCCTCAAAAGTGAAGGTGGTTCCTCGTGGCAATCGAGAAAATTCAGGCACCCCCGAGATGCTCAGATTGACGGCAACATCCCCCGCCGAGAGGGGCTGTGTCAATTGCAATTTCGCAGCAACCGCATCCAGATCTTCCTGCGCCACGGCCGACCACTGCCGCTCGTTGCGCCGCTCGGTCCCCCCGGGCTGCTTATCGGTTAAATCCCACGCCCGTCGGCTGACGCCCCGGTGCCTATCGCCAACGATGCCATCAAAAGCAAACTCGAGCTCAGTCTGCGCTGCCTTCTCCAGAGTACCCGGCGCCCCCAAAAAAACACTGGTCACCACACCTTGAATCATCGTCATCTGCACCGCGCTCCTTAACTATCAACGCTTACCCACCCATCGTGTCGAACGGTCGATTATTTTGACACGGGGCATGCTTTTTCACGAGGCGTTTGCTACCGCCGGAAACTTCAATGCCACAGCTGATACACTTTTAAATATCGGGAGAGAGTGTCCATCGATACATGAATAAGATTTTCGCGGCCGTAATGACCGCAATGATCATTGCGACTGTGATCGCAGTTTTCGCGCTGGGTTTTCTATCATTGGCTGGAGGGCCCGTCGAGTTCGATGTCGATGAAGCTGATGCTTCAAAGGGATCGGAGCAATTCGGCGATAGTGCAGACTGATGCGCGTTTTACTTGCAGGCGGTACCGGCTTGGTCGGTAATGCGGTCATTGAAGCAAGCAAAACCACCGACATAGAAGTGGTGAGCGTGGGGCGCCGCGCGACGGGCAAACTGTCACGGGAGATCGTGACAGAGCTCGAAACTATTCCGACCCTACCTACTGCGAAGGTGGCGATTTGCACGCTGGGCTCCACCCAGCGTAAGGCGGGGTCGCGAGAGGCGTTCAGGGCAGTGGATTATACGGCAGTGATGAAATTCGCTGCCGCCGCGCAGCTGGCGGGCGCTGAACACTTTATTGTCGTGACAGCGGTGGGTGCCACGGCGCGATCGTCAGTTTTTTATTCCCGTGTAAAAGGAGAAGTTGAGCGTGATCTCTCGGCCTTAGGATTTACCCGTCTCGATATCGTTCGGCCTGGACTGTTGCTGGGCGATAGAAGCGAAAGTCGACCTGTGGAGTCCTTTTTGCAAGCTATCGCCCCCCTCACCGACGGACTCATGCGGGGCTCGTGGCGGAAATATCGCAGTGTGAGCGCGGAGTCCCTTGCTCGGTATTTACTGGCGCTCACAGCCCCCTCTGGACCCGGCATCTTCATCCACCACCATGGAGAAATAACGGCAGGTCTCGCAGGCAGTGGAACCCATGTCACCTGAGGCTGTATCCAATCGATAAAGCCTGAGTTAAGTTTCCATCCGCACCGCTACAGAACGCCTGTTGTGAAAAAATAATCAAAAAAAGGAGATTCCCGTGAAGATAATGGTCGGTTGGCTCTCGCTCGTCGCGTCCCTCACCGCAGTGAACGCTCAGGCTGAAACCCTCGATATTCTCGGGCCCGTACCGGAACTTCGTCACGGACTGATACAGGGTTACATGTACGGCGAGCCTCCGCTCAATAGTGTGCTGTTTGTTCCAGCGCCACCTGCGGAGGACTCCGCCCGCCAGCGCGCCGACACTGCCGCCAGCGATGATCTCAGAAGCCTTGAGGGATCGGCTCGTTGGGAGCTGGCTGCGCGGGATGCAGACTTGCACTTCCCTGCAGCCGCTTCTATTTTCAGCTGCGCATTGGACGTTGCGGTGACCGAGGCGACCACGCCAGCACTCTACCGGCTGTTACAGCGCTCACTCACCGATTTCGGCCTCGCAACTTATGCCGCAAAAAACGCATATCAAAGGCCCAGACCGTTCATGATCAATGGCGAGGCGATTTGCACCCCCAAAGATGAGGAATTGCTCAGAACCGATGGCTCATACCCCAGCGGCCACAGTGCCATTGGCTGGGGCTGGGCCTTGATTCTCTCGCAGCTGGTCCCCGAGAGAGCAGAGCCGATTCTGGCCCGCGGACGTGACTACGCCCAGAGCCGCATGGTTTGCAATGTGCATTGGATGAGCGACACAGAGGCCGGCATGGCGGTAGGTGCAGCCGCCTTCGCCAGACTACAGAACAACGCTCTTTTTCAGGCGACCATGACTGCCGCGAGAGCAGAACTGCTGTCCCCCAATGCGGCGCGTCCGGATGGGAAAAGCTGCGTCCAAGAGGCTGCCCTGCTGGCACCCCAGGGTTGAGTAAGCCGTCAACGCCGCGTAAAAGCCTCACCTAGCAAAAATACTTCTCGGGCGCACCGCCCCCGCGCCGCTCCTTACCCGCGAGCACATGAGGGGGATCTACGAGGCCAAATTCAGTAGCATCGGGGTTTGCGTAACCGGCGTCACCAACGATGAGACAGCAATACGGCACGACCCCTGCAGGACCCGGGGAATACCGCGACAAAACTGCCGAACTCGTGAGGCCGAAAGACGCGGCGACTTTGATTGTTGTCCGCGCGGGCACGCAACCCACCATACTCATGGGCAAGCGGGCGGCCAGTCACCGTTTCATGCCCAATAAATTCGTGTTTCCAGGGGGGCGGCTCGATCTGATCGACCAGCGCTTAAACGTACCCGGTGATCTCTGCTCGCCAGTGCTTAAGCGCCTGCGTAAAGCGACCCGGAAGAACATAACCGACCAAAAACTGCGCGGCCTGGCCCTGGCGGCGATTCGCGAGACTTTTGAGGAGACAGGTATTGTCGTTGGTCGTCCGGCAACGCGCTGCGTGACCACGAGAAATCCTATCTGGCGCGATTACCTGCGGCATGGCGTCGAGCCTCCGTTAGAACACATGGACTTTATCGCACGCGCAATTACCCCGCCTTATCACACACGGCGCTTCGATACCCGCTTTTTCCTTGTGCACGACAGATTTATTCATAACGATCCGGAGCGAGTCTCCGAAATCAGCGGCGAACTCAATGAGGTCCACTGGCTCACACTCGACCAAGCGCGCAAGCTGGATCTACCGGCCATCACCCGCTGGGTGATCGACCGTGTTGAAGCGCGGCTTAAGCTCACACCCAACAAGCAGTTGATACAATCCGCTCCGTTCGTTCGTTTCATCAAGGGCGCAATGCTCTCCGAGGAGTTGTGAGCAAGCATCACAAACGGGAACTTTGATTGGTACACTCCGCTAACTCCGCCAGGACGCGCTCTATGTCGACTCCAAATTCTTCCGCCGATGCGGGACATCTGACGGGATACGGATCTCCCTCCTATCGGCACTACGTCCTCGTGTTGCTGATGCTGGTCTACACGCTGAACTTTATCGACCGCACCCTGATCGCCGTGGTAGCTCAACCTATCATTGAGTCCTTCCAACTCACCGATGCCCAATGGGGACTACTTTACGGTCCGCCCTTCGCTATTTTCTACGCAATCATGGGACTGCCGATAGCGCTGTGGGCCGATCGTGCCAATCGCGTTCACATCATCAGTCTGTGCATTGTGCTCTGGTCGATCATGACCGCGCTTTGCGGCGTCGCAATGGGGTTCTTCTCGTTGCTCATGTTCCGCATTGGCGTCGCCATCGGTGAGGCGGGTTGCACACCTCCGGCAAACTCTCTGATTGGCGACTATTTTATTGCTCGCAAACGCGCGACCGCCCTCGGGGTTTACTCGATGGGCGTTACATTAGGCAGCGTCTTGGCCAATGTGTTCGGCGGCCCAATCGCTGAGATGCAGGGAACAGACGTTGGCGCCTGGCTAGACTCCACGGCGCTCGGCGGGCTATTCAGCGACCTGGAGTGGGCCGCGATCGAGGGCTGGCGCGTGGCCTTTGTGGTGGTGGGACTCCCGGGCGTACTCGTTGCGTTACTGGTATGGCTGACTATCAAAGAACCCCCGCGTGGCTATTCTGACCCCCCAGAACAAAGCGCGGATATCGCCCCAGGTTGGAGTGAAACCTTTGCCGAGCTTAAGCGCAAACGCTCATTTTGGTGGATGGCCATCGCGGCCTCGCTGGTGGCTTTTGTAGGCTACGGACTGATCAGCTTTCAGGCACCGTTTTTGCAACGCGAGCATGGCCTTAGCGTGCGAGATGCCGCCTTGCAGTTTGGCGCACCGCTCTCATTGATGGCCGCGGCCGGCACCTTTCTTGGCGGATACATTACGGAGCGTCTCACCACGCGCTACCCGACGGCGATGGCATGGGTGCCCGCCGTGGGCATCGCCCTTGCCGTCCCCGCTTACGTAGCCGCTTTTTTCTCTGATGACCTGTTCTGGGTTTTTGTCCTCTGGGGCATTGGCGCCGTATTGCACTACAGCTACTTGGGTGCGCAATACAACATTGGACAAGGCGTTGTGAGCAATCGCTCTCGCGCAACCGCCATTGCCGTATTGCTCATCTTGGTCTCTCTCATTGGTAATGGCATTGGTCCCTATTTTGTGGGCTTCATGAGCGACTTTTTTATGCAGCAAGAACTGCTGACGCTGGATATCAATACGTGGCTGTCACCAGAGGCCTGTAAATCGGCAGCCGTTACGCGCTCACTCAGCGAAGAAGCACTTTGCAAAGCCGCCAATTCAACTGGGCTTAAATGGGCCATGGCCGCCACTGCCAGCGTCTTTCTGCTGGCCTCAGTCTGCTTTCTCATGTGCGCACGCACGCTCAAGCAAGATTTTGTCGCAGACTTGGGCAGGCAGGCATCCTGAGCGAGCACCAGACATAAACGCTACGAAGCGCACAGATTTTGCGCCAAATGAGTGCCTCGCGCGCACCCTTTGCGCGCAAAATACGGCATCATGGGCGGCCTCGGCGGCGCGTTATTCGGCCGAGGTACAAACAAGGGCTGGCAGGCCCGCACAATTTTACTGATTGGCATATAGGTTGCTGTTTCACCCCATCGACCTCAATCATCATCGAAGGAGTTTTAAGTGAAAAATAGTCGCTCGCTGGCGCTCATTCTGCCCTCACTGCTGGCGGCCCACTCGGTTGGGCTGGCCGCGCAGAACGGGCCTGTATTTGAAGAAGTGCTGGTCACCGCGGAGAAGCGAACAGAAAGCCTGCAGAACCTGTCACAAGCGGTCACCGCGCTCACCGCCGAGGATGTGGAGAATCGACAGCTGTCTTCCTTTGTGGACCTTAGCGCCATCGCACCCGGTGTTAACGTTGCCAAGAATGAGGGGTTCAAAACCGTCATTACCATCCGCGGCATCGGCAACGAGGCTAACCAAAACGCAATCGCAAATCCGTCGGTCTCGTACCACCTTGACGGCGTGTATGTCGCCTCTCCGTTCGCGCTGCAAACCGATTTCCTCGATCTGGAACGCATTGAGGTGCTCAGGGGGCCGCAGGGAACGCTGTTTGGGCAGAATTCGACGGGCGGCGGTATCAATGTCATCACCAAAGCACCTACCTTCGATGAGATCTATGGATCCGCGGACCTGACTTTGGGTGAATACAGCCAGGTTAAGGCCCGGGCAGCGGTCAACCTGCCGTTATCGGACAGCCTCGCCGCGCGCGTTTCTGTAATGAGCAATAAACATGATGGCTTCAGCGACAACGTCGCGAACGGGCAAGATCTCGACGACGCTGACAGTATCTCTGCCAGAGCCAAGGTGCTTTACCAGCCAAGCGATACTTTTTCGGCAACGCTGACCGCACAGGTTTTCGACGAAGAGGTCAACGGACAGGCGCAAAAAGGCATTTATGACCCCACCCCCGGCGCACGCAATCTCGCGCAGGATTCGCTGTCGAGCTACGAATTGGAGTCGCAACTGTACAGCCTAACCCTTGAATGGGATCTGGGCGCAGTCACGCTCAAATCGCTCACTAGCTACCAGAACGATGACATCGCGATTCAGCGAGATAACGATCGACATGACTACCGCACTCTACCGCCTTTCTTTTTGCTCCAGAGCTACTTTGATCCCGAGACCAACGAACAGAAAACCACCACGCAGGAATTCAATCTGATCTCGAACGAGCCCGCCTTTGGTAGGCTTGATTGGGTGGCTGGCATTTTCTACCTTGATACCGAGGTGGACATCAGCATCCTCGAGCGACTGGACTTTGGTTTTGACGGTGTTTTCGACCCTTTTACCCTCGATGATATTTATGCCTACGGCGGTGACGTCGGTTTTATCTCGGACTCCAAGCCGGAAAGGGAATCGATTTCTCTCTACGGTCAAGGCACCTGGTCCCTCACTGACCGCAGCCGCCTTATCGGCGGTCTTCGCTACACCGAAGACGAGGTGTACAGCGCCGTAACCAACTTCTACGGTCGCGAGGGCACGGAAATTCTCGAGATCGAGAGCGAAAAAGTGACTGGCCGATTGGCTCTCGAAGTAGACCTGGGTGACGCCACCATGCTGTACGCCTCCTACACCCGCGGCTTTAAGCCCGGTGGCTCCAATCTCACTTTTGGCCGAGAAGCTGTCGTTTCGCCCATTGTGGTATTACCCGTTTTTGAAGAGGAAACCATCGACGCCTATGAGCTCGGTTTGAAAACCGATTTGGCAGACGGGCGCGTGAGGCTCAACGGTGCCGCTTTTTTCTACACCTATGACAACCTCCAGTATCAGGCCACTGATCCCGAGGTCTTTCAGGGTGGCGTGGGCAACATCCCTGAATCAGAAATTATGGGCGCAGAGTTGGAATTGGGTGCTTTCCTGAGTGATTCACTGATCTTCGATGCGCGGCTCGCCTGGCTCGACACCGAAATCACGGCGAGTCATCTAGCGCTGGACAACGTAGCCTCTGAGGCCGCGACCAACGCGCTCTTGGCCCAGGGCCTGAATCTTTTTAGCCCCGAGGTGGAACGAGCGAGAGCGGCACAAATTGCCGATGTGCAGGGTAACGAACTGGCTAAAACACCGGGCTTTACTGCGAATCTGGCACTCACCTACAGCCACGCGCTGGCAGCATGGGGTGACATTGAGGGCACACTCAGCTACACCCATCGCGGCGATTTCAGACACCGCATCTTCAATAACCCCCTCACTGACGAGGTCGACGGTTATGACACGGTGGACCTGCTGGTCCGATTGTTACCGAGTGACGCCAACTGGCGACTGGAGTTGATTGGCAAAAACCTGACTGATGAAGATGGCATCAACGCGCGATTCACCGATGTATTTGGCGTGGGCGCAACAGGCGATCAGTTTATTCCGCCCCGGCAGCTGATGGTCAGGGTGGGCTTGGACTTCTAGCAGCGCCCCAAACCGATGGTCTACACTCACCCCGCGCCGAGCGATCGGCGCGCTGGCCCGGCGGTCGCCTTGGGCTGGGGGTAACGAGCATTAGCAGAGGGTAGCGCAGTGGAGCGACTGTTCGGGCTTTCAAAATCAGGAACCACCCCAGGCATCGAGCTCAGCGCCGGTCTGACAACCTTTATGGCAATGGCCTACATTGCCTTTGTGAACCCCCAGATGATGGCTAATGCAGGCATGGATCAGGGCGCCAGCTTTGTCGCCACCTGCCTCGCGGCGGCTCTCGCTTGTTTCTTCATGGGCCTTTACGCCAACTGGCCCGTCGGCCTCGCCCCCGGCATGGGTCTGAACGCCTTCTTCACGTATACCATCGTGGGTGACATGGGCTATGCCTGGCAGACCGCCCTCGGCGCTGTATTTATCGCTGGACTGCTGTTCGTTCTGCTCACCGTAACGCGCTTGCGGGAGTGGATGTTAGTGAGCATTCCTTGGAATCTCAGAATCGCGATGGGTGCGGGCATTGGCCTATTTGTGGGCCTTATCGGGCTCAAAAACGGCGGCATTATTGTTGACCACCCGGCGACACTTCTGACGCTCGGCGATTTTAAAATCATAGAAACTGGCCTCGCGGGTCTTGGCTTCTTGATTATTGTCAGCCTCGCCGCCCGGCAGTTTCCCGGAGCTATCTTGATCGGCATTCTGGCAGTCACCGGCATCGGGTTGCTCTTGGATGTGGTGAAGTATCAAGGCATTGCATCCCTGCCACCCTCTGTCATGCCGGTGTTGGGGCAGCTGGATATCATGGCGGCCCTCGATGTCGCCATGGTAAGCGCCATTGCTTCTATTCTCTTCGTTAACCTCTTTGATACCGCAGGCACGCTGGTCGGCGTGGCCTCGCAGGCCGGGCTGGCGCACCCAGACGGCGATATTAAAAACCTCGATAAGGCATTGGTCGCTGACAGCACCAGTAGCGTTGCGGGCGCCCTTGTCGGCTGCGCTCCCGTGACTTCCTACGTCGAGAGTGCGGCAGGTGTCGCAGCGGGAGGCAGAACCGGCTTAACCGCTTGTACCGTCGGCTTGCTATTTCTCGCGCTGATATTTTTTGCCCCACTCGCCGGGATGATTCCACCTTTCGCTACTGCAGGGGCCCTGCTCTACGTTGCCCTCCTGATGATGTCAGGCTTGGAGCGTCTGCAATGGGAGGACCACACCGAATCGCTACCAGCGCTATTGATTATCATCATGGTGCCACTGTCATTCTCTATCGCGAACGGGATTGCTGCGGGCTTTTTGAGCTACGTCATCCTCAAGGTTGCTGCAGGTAAGTCGAGCGACGTCAGCATCGCTGCCTGGGTCATGGCGGCCATATTCACTGCACGGTTCGTGCTGATTTGAGGGGTATCCGGGCTGCCGGCAATTACCCATTAGGCTGTTACACAGAAGACAGACGGTCTTTCACAATCTCATAGAGTGCCGGACGGTGCGCTCTGATCTCATCCAACGATAGACCTTCGAGCGAATGGGGATACATTAACCACGCATCCGTCTCCTTCAAGTAGTAATCAGGCACTCGATCGACCTCACGACGCCGCGGCTTGTAGTACGGCACCGCTACCCGAATGTCCTCGGGGGTATTCAGCCTCGCCAGCTCAGCAAGCCGATTAATCACCGCGTCGACGGTGCGTCCGGTATCAAAGACATCATCAACGATTAGGAGCCGGTCCTCGGCACGCACGTGCTTAATGAGGTAGTTCAATCCGTGGACCCGGACACCACCCAAGCGCTGGTCGATACCCGCATCGTAGGAAGACGTGCGAATCGCGATGTGGTCAGTCTCAACGCCGCTGAAAGCAAAGAACTCCTGAACGGCGATGCCAATAGGTACACCTCCGCGCCATATCGCGATGATGATGGTGGGTTCAAATCCGCTATCGATGACATTTTTCGCCAGGCGAAAAGAATCAATCAGCAGCTGCTCGGCAGAGAGATAGTGTTTGTCAGTCATCGCTTCGGGTTCTCATAACGAAGAGAGTATAGTGCCTCCTGTGGCGCACCAATATCCTCTGGACTTAATCAACTGTGAAGAAACAATTCATCAAAGAAGAGCAACTGCTGCAGGAGTCCTTCCGCTTGGCCGCTCACATTTTTGACAGCGGCTTTCGCCCCGACTTTATTGTGGGTATCTGGCGAGGCGGTTCTTCTGTAGGGATATACGTGCAGGAGTGTCTGCAATACCTGGGCATTGAGACTGACCATATCGCCATTCGAACCTCGTACCGCGGGCAACCCAGCTACGGCTCACACATCGACAACCCGGACGCAATTCGGGTGCATGGCTTGCAGTATCTCTTTGAAAATTTGAATCGAGACAATCGGCTGCTCATTGTTGATGACGTATTCAGCTCTGGCTATAACGTGGAAGCGGTGATTCAGCGCCTCGAGCGGCAATGTCGTAACAATATGCCGGGTGAACTGCGGGTCGCGGTGCCTTACTACAAACCTCAGAGCAACCTTTCTGGCCGAAAACCCGATTTCTATCTTCATGAGACAGACGCGTGGCTCGTACTACCCTACGAATTGCAGGGACTGACAACCGAGGAAATCGCCGAACACAAGCCCGAGGTGGCCGCGCTACTCAAAGGCGCTTGAGAAAAAACCTGACCCGTGATGCCGGGACACCCCATCGACTGACCTATGCGTCAGGTCTTCTAAAGGTTTCTGGATTAGCGTTTTTTTCCACCTGCAGCTGATCGCGCCCCGCGCTTGGATTTTGGACGCGCTGGATTTTTCTTCGAGGGTTTTTTCTTCGGTGGCCGCTTGCCCGAAGTCTTCACTGCCTTTATCGGCAAACGGTGCTCGGGTTCAAAACCCTCAATCTCCTCGCGCCGCAGGCTCTTCTTTATGAGTTTTTCAATTTTTTGCAGCTGTACGACTTCGTCAGCGCTGACCAGCGATAACGCACACCCTTGCTCTCCTGCGCGACCGGTGCGGCCGATACGATGCACATAGTCTTCCGCAACATAGGGCAGGTCAAAATTGACGACTCTGGGTAACTGTTGGATATCGATACCGCGAGCCGCAATGTCGGTAGCAACCAGCACCTGCAGCTCGCCTTTCTTAAAACGGCTCAAAGATCGCGTGCGTGCGCCCTGGGTTTTGTCTCCGTGAATCGAGTCGCTGCTGATACCCGCTTTACTCAACTGGCGTGAAAGCTTGTCTGCCCCATATTTGGTGCGCGAAAAAACCAGCACTTGCCCTGATTGATCGCTTTGTAACAGATGCTTGAGCAAGTCACCCTTTCTCTGCTTATCAACGGGATGTACTACCTGATCAATGAGGCTCACGGTAGTGTTTGCCGGCGACACTTGAACCCGCTTAGGCTGGACCAGAAACTCCTGCGCCAGCGCCTCAATATCCCGGGAGAACGTCGCCGAGAACATCAAGGTTTGTTTCTTTTTAGGCATTGCGGCGTGAATTCTCTTCACAGCAGGAATAAAACCCATATCGAGCATCCGATCTGCCTCATCGAGCACCCACAGCTTCAGGTGGTCGAGACGCACTGCGTTTTGACCCAAGAGATCCAGGAGACGCCCGGGGGTTGCTACCAAAATGTCTGCACCTCTTGCCAAATGACGCACCTGTGGGCGGATGTTCACACCACCACATACCATTTGACTGTTCAGTTTGAGGCCCGCGCCGTAATGCCGAATATTGTCAGACACCTGCGCCGCCAGCTCTCGGGTTGGGGTCAAGATGAGACAGTGGACTGATTTGGGCGCCGGTCGTCCACTGTCACCCAAAAGGTGAAGTATAGGCAGCGTAAAAGCAGCTGTTTTTCCCGTACCGGTCTGCGCAGACGCCATGACATCTTTGCCGCTGAGTATCAGCGGAATAGCGCTCTCCTGCACCGGCGTAGGCGCTTTGTAGCCCTTGGCTTCGATATTACGAAGCAGGCGGCCGTTGAGACCAAAGCCTTTAAATACGGTCATGAACTTCTCGTGAATGAATGTCTGATGTGAAGACCACCGCACTGCTATGCAATGGCCGCGTAACGAATCGAACTCGCTGGGGCGGGTGCGCGGAGTATGGCCAAGGTCGCAGTCAATGCAATAGTCATTGTTACGGAAAAAGACTTCATCCAGATGTGATAGCACAGCGCGAATCCTGCTCACACCCCGGAACCAGAAACAGAAACGCCGCTGTAAAGGCGTCGCCGTTGACCGACTCGGCTGCAATGTCGCGCGGCGGACACCGCAGCCGTGAATTTGACAAAAGCCGGGAAGCCGGCGATTTTGGTGGCTCAACAACCCGCCCCCACTGAGCGACCCGCCGATGCCCGAAGGTCCAGAGATACGCCGCGCCGCGGATAAAATTGAAGCCGTGTTAAAGGGTAAAGCGGCCGAAAAAATTCATTTTGGTCTCGCTCCGCTCAGAAAGTTCGCGAAACCCCTCACGGGATGCAAAATCCTAGGATTGGAAACTCGCGGCAAGGCGCTGCTCACCCACTTTGATTGCGGCTTCACGATTTATTCCCACAATCAACTCTATGGCGTGTGGCGCGTGGTAAAACGCGACAAGCTTCCGAAAACCAACCGCCAACTCCGATTAGCGATCCATACCGAGGAGCACAGCGCCCTGCTCTACAGCGCGTCCGATATCAGCGTATGGCAAACAGAAAACATTGAACAACATCCGTTTTTAAAACGCATTGGCCCGGATATTCTCAGCCCCAACCTCGGCTGGCGAGAGGTGGCTGAGCGTCTGCAAAGTAAAGCTTTTGCGGGGCGAGCGCTCAACTCGGTCTATCTGGATCAGGCTTTTCTGGCGGGATTAGGTAACTATCTTAGGAGCGAGATATTGTTTCTGGCGGGCGTTCATCCGGAACAAAAAGCGCGTGACCTGACCAAAGGCCAGATTGGGAGGCTCGCGCGAACGACCTTGGAGATCGGCCAGCGAAGTTACGCGCTCGAGGGTGTCACGCTGCCGCAACGGCAGTACACCGCGCTCAAGAAAGAGGGCGTCTCTTATGGCAAAGCGCGTTTTTTTGTCTTCGGTCGCAGCCAACAGCCCTGCAGGATCTGTGGGACTAAAATTCAGCGAACCACCGCCAACTCACGTCGCATCTACACCTGCGGAAGTTGCCAGCAAGCCCCTACATAAGGCTGAAGGGGTTGGCACCAACTCACTGTACGAGAGATGAAGTGATGGAGGCTCGGGTCGGAATCGAACCGGCGTTGACGGATTTGCAATCCGCTGCATT
>VMDB01000158.1 GCA_008081075.1 Halieaceae bacterium | reverse complement strand
CAAGCAGTGCGCCCGGTGACGCCCTGCCAACTGCTACGCTGACCGGGGCAGACTGGTCCATCAGCGCATACTCGCCGCCCGCCGGCGCTAAGTCAATTTTAAATTACAGATTTAAAGGCTAATTGCTTTGTCAGTTGCTGGGCTCCAGCTCAGGCCACCGTGTCCTCGGAGTCCCCAATGTCAAAACGTCGTAACTTGGTATAGAGACTTTGCCGGCTGAGGCCCAGCAGCTCTGCCGCTGCCGCGCGATTATCTTGAGTCAACTTCAGCGCAGCCTCAATACACAGCGCTTCGATGACGTCGGTGGATTCTCGGACAAGTTGTTTCAAGGGCACGCGGCCCACCCGTCCGGTGATCTGTTCAATAGACCTGGGGAGGTGGACATCGGTGGTGTGGTCAGCGTAGATTCTGCGACCCACATCTCGGATAAACATGAGAACCGATAACTGGTCCTGACGCTCAATTTGTACGGCCGACAGCTCAATATCGATCCGGGTGCCAAATTCGGTTCTCAGGACCGAGCTGAATAGTTGTAGCGGCCGATCGGGCTGAATATTTCCCATGAGTACGTCGAGGTCAACTATTGAGCGACCCAGCCACCGATCAGCGCGCCGGCCTGCGGCTTGCTCGATGTCCTGAATGCCCGCCATTTCCAGATAGGCGTTATTGGCGGCAATGACCACCCCTGCGCTGTCTGTTATCAGAATGCCGTCGGGCGCAGACTGAAAGCTGACGTCGCCCATGCCTTCGCGCTGTGTTTTGTCGGACGTTTCTGACAGGCGGATTAACAGCCGTGTCTCATTACCTTGACGCAAACAGGTAATGCCCGCATTGAGGGTCTCTCCGGTGCCTGTGGTCAGCTTGCCCTGCACAATCCCCGTAGTGCTGCGAGATTCGCGCTGCAGTTCGGTCAGGGCTCGCACGCCCTCGGCATCGAGGCCTACCGGGAAGATGCGACCCACGAGCGCGCCTTCCTCAAGTTCTAGCAGGGTAGTGGCTGTGCCGTTTGCCTCCAGCACGCGTCCCGAGAGATCGTCCACCACAATGAATCCTTCTGCGACCATTTCGAGCATGCGACGATAGCGCGCCTCGAGCCGTCGGTTGCTCCAATAGTCCTGCTCCAGCGTCCGCTGGGCGTTGACTAATTGTTGCCTGAGGTTGCTCTCGCTACGCAGATCCAGACAAGCAATATGCACAGTGTTGTCTTTGCTGTTGCTGCAGACCCAGCAGCTGAGGGGCACGGGCTCCTGATCGGTGACAATACTCAGGCGGACATCCATCGTTTGGGCTATATCGGCCTGCGCTATTGCCAATTGAAGGCAATCTGCGGCGATCTTCCTGTCCGATTCGCTCACCAGCTCTAGCCAAGGCTGACCGATCAGGGTGTCCCGAGAAAGTTCTCGCGCAAGGGCCGATTCGGAGGCGACGGCCGCGATGCGGCCCGAGTCATTCAGTGCGAATTGCAGATCTGCGAGCGCCGCTAGTAGTGAAGCGGTGGTTCCTTGAGGGAAAGTTGACACTTTTTTTACCTCCGTGCCGCGCTTGTGTCTCGGCAGGTTGACACCTTTGACTGGATTGTACGAGATCATCTACACCCAATCTACCGAAAAATCCGTTTATTCGAGCCTGCTGAGGGTCACTAATTTTCGGCCTAAGTGTCTAAAAATATTAATTTTAAAAATGTAAAAAAGGTTTGACAGTTATACGAGGTAATCCTACTCTGGATCAGTCAATAACCGCCGCAGTTGTTCGCTGTGGCTGGAGGTTTGTATGAGCGTGAATCAGCCGGCTTCGAGTCGGTCGCCGTCAGCGCTGTATACCCCCGCAGAGCGCGCTCGTCGCGACGCCTCGGTGTGGACTCTGGTGCAGGGTATTCTCGCGCCTCTGCAGTTTCTGGCCTTTGCTGTCAGTCTGTGTCTGGTCGTCAATTTTCTGCTCAATGACGTTGGATTTGAGGCAGCGACATTATCGGTGATCGTCAAGACATCCTTGCTCTACGCCATCATGGTGACGGGCGCCATCTGGGAAAAGGTGGTCTTTGGACGTTATCTCTTCGCCCCCGCGTTTTTCTGGGAGGACGTGGTCAGCATGCTGGTCATGGCGCTGCACACCGTGTACGTGGTGATGTGGTTAATGGGTTGGGGCACGCCCGCTGAACAAATGTGGATCGCCTTGGCGGCTTACTCGACCTACGTCGTAAATGCGTTGCAGTTCCTTCTCAAGTTTCAGGCTGCGCGGCAGACCGCTCCGATGGAATCGACGTCAGCGGCGACGGTGCTCGGTGTACACGGGGCGCTGGATTCATGAGTCAGGTGATTGCTCGAGCTGCGACAGGGGAGGTGCCCGATGTTCGCACAGAGCGGGGCGAGCGAGCGGTCTTTTGTGGGCTGACATCGATCATTTGGCTACACCGCCGCATTCAGGACGCGTTTTTTCTGGTGGTGGGTTCGCGCACTTGCGCTCATTTGCTCCAATCCGCTGCGGGAGTCATGATTTTTGCCGAGCCACGGTTCGCGACTGCCATTCTTGGTGAGCGCGATCTCGCCGGCATGGCGGATTGCCATGAGGAACTGGATCGGGTTGTGGCAGAGTTGCTGGCGCGTCGTCCTGACATCAGACGCCTGTTTCTGGTGGGATCCTGCCCGTCAGAAGTTATCAAGCTTGATCTGGCAAATGCGGCAGCGCGTTTGCAGGGCGTACACGACAATCGACTGCGGATTTCGGCTTTCAGTGGCTCGGGTATCGAGACCACGTTCACCCAAGGAGAGGATCAGTGCCTCGCCAGTATGGTGCCGGATTTGCCTGAGCTCGAAGCCGGCAGTCAGCGACTGATGGTTGTTGGCACGCTGGCGGATATTGTCGAGGAGCAGTTTCGAAGACACTTTGCCCAGCTGGGCATTGAGCACGTTGATTTTTTTCCCGCGGCCAGAGCCGATGATCTTCCCCCAGTGGGTTCGGGCACACGTTTGTTGCTGGCTCAGCCGTTTGTCAGCGATACCGTTCAGGCCCTGTGTAAGCGCGGGGCCAAGGTGATTCCCTCCCTGTATCCCCTCGGAGTTCAGGGCACGCTGGCATGGTTTCAGGCGGCCGCTGCGGAGTGGGGTTTGGCCGCTGAATCAGTGAGCGAAGCGTTGGCGATACCGGTTGCCCGGGCGCAAAAAGCGGTGGCCCGGGTGCGAGAGAACCTGAAGGACAGAACCATTCACTTTCTCCCAGATTCCCAGCTCGAAATTCCCCTCGCGCGCTTTTTGCGCGACGAGTGTGGAATGTCGTTGCTGGAAGTCGCCACCCCTTATCTCGATCAAGCTTTGATGGCGCCTGAGATGCTGCAATTGGGTGGGGGCGTAAAGGTGGTTGAGGGCTCCGACCTCGACTCGGCGCTGGCGAGGGTACGAGGTAGCCGCCCGGACCTGACGGTCTGTGGCATGGGCATCGCTAATCCGCTGGAGGCAGAAGGTCTCAGAACGAAATGGTCGATTGAACTGATCTTCACCCCGGTGCAGGGGTTTGATCAGGTGGCTGATCTGGCGGGGCTGTTCGCTCGACCTCTTGCCCGGGAGCGGCAGCTGGAGGTGGGTTCGTGGAGCTGACGCTATGGACCTATGAGGGTCCACCCCACGTGGGTGCGATTCGCATTGCAGCCTCAATGCGCGATGTCCACTTGGTATTACATGCGCCTCAGGGGGATACCTACGCAGATCTGCTATTCACGATGATCGAAAGAGAGGGGCGCCGCCCACCGGTGACCTGGACGACTTTTCAGGCTCGCGATCTTGGTAGTTCTACCGCCGAGATGGTTATCGAGACGCTACAGGGCGTGTGTGAACGCTACCAGCCGAAAGTATTGCTCGTTGCAGAGTCCTGCACAGGGGAGCTGCTCCAGGATCAACCCGGCGCATTGGCGCGAGGAGCGGGTTTATCGGCACCGGTAATTCCTATCGAGATGGCGGCCTACACGCGCAAGGAAAATTGGGGTGCCAGCGAGACGCTTTACCAATTGGTGAGAGGGCTTTTGGGTGGAAAAGCGCGCGCCGCCGATGAAGAGGGTGAGGTGACGACCGCCGAGCGCAAACCTTCTGTCAATTTGATTGGTCCAACCAAGCTGGGATTTCGTTGCCGCGATGATGTGATCGAGGTGCGCCGTTTACTTGAGCGCATGGGGGTAGAGGTAAACGTGGTTGCGCCCTTAGGCGCCACGCCCCATGACCTTCTGCGGCTCCCAGAGGCGGACGCCAACGTCAATTTAGCACCGGAGATAGCAGATTTGACCTGCGATTGGTTAAAGCGCCAATTCAAGCAGCCCACTATCAATACGGTGCCCCTGGGCTGGGGCGCAACCCGAGATTTTATTGCCGAGGTCGCAGAGGTGCTTAACCTCGAGATCGATCCCGATATGGTCGGTGAAAGTCGGTTGCCCTGGTACAGCCGCTCGGTTGATTCCACTTACCTTACCGGCAAACGCGTATTTGTTTTTGCAGACGGTACCCACGCCATCGCAGCGGCACGGATGGCCCGTGACGAGATGGGATTCGAGGTGGTTGGACTGGGCACCTATAGCCGCGAGCGCGCCCGGGATGTTCGGGCATTGGCCGCGGAATACGGCCTTGAGGCGCTAATCACGGATGACTATCTTGCGGTTGAGCGTGCCGTCACTGATTTGCAGCCGGAGCTAGTGCTGGGTACGCAAATGGAGCGCCATATTGCCAAGCGCCTCGGTATTCCCTGTGCCGTGATCTCAACCCCCGCCCACGTTCAGGATTACCCAGCCCGATACTCCCCACAGATGGGGTTCGAGGGTTGCAACGTGATTTTCGATACCTGGGTGCATCCCCTGATTATGGGGCTGGAAGAGCATTTATTGACGATGTTCCGTGATGACTTCGAATTTAATGATGCCGCGGTGCCATCGCATCTGGGTGGCGAGGGCGCCGGAGCGCAGCAGCCAGACAACGTGGCGCCGATGACCCCGATGGCGCCCGGCACCGTCGCCTGGGCGGTATCTGCCGAAAAGGAGTTGCGCAAGATACCTTTTTTCGTGCGCGGGAAAGCACGCCGTAACACCGAAAACTTTGCTCTCGAGCAGGGCTTAACGGTAATCGATGTCGAGACGCTCTATGAAGCGAAAGCGCACTTCAGTCGCTGAAGCGAGCCCTGCAGTCGCTGAAGCGAGCCCTGCGCCAAGGGTAGTGTTGATCACCCTTGATAACCACGTGAGTGGTGCGTGGTCGCGTGCGGCGGCCAGTGTGTCGCGGCGTATTGCCGGACTGCAGGTCTCGTCCCACGCTGCGACCGATTGGGATCGCGACCCCGCCTCTCTGGAGAAAACGCTGTCGGCCATTGATGAGGGCGACATCATCATCGTGACCATGTTGTTTCTCGAACCCCATATAGAGGCGGTTCGCACCGCACTTTCAGCTCGCAGAGACACTTGTGACGCTCTGATTTGTTGCATGTCTGCACCTGAGATCATGCGCCTTACGCGGATGGGTCGCTTCAAGATGGATGGTGAGGCGACCGGCGCCCTGGCGGTGTTGAAAAGACTACGTGGCGGTGGCGACAAAACCGGTCGATCTGCTGGTGCGCAGCAAATGAGTATGCTGAGGCGGCTGCCCCGGTTGTTGCGTTTTATTCCCGGTACCGCGCAAGACGTGCGCGCTTATTTTCTGACGCTGCAGTATTGGTTGGCCGGCTCGGAGACCAACCTGTCGCGCCTGATGGCATTTTTGGTCCAGCGCTACGCCACCAAGATCAGCGAAGACCATCGTAACGCACTGCCCTATGAGCCGCCTGTGGAGTACCCCGATACCGGGCTTTATCACCGGGATATTCCCGATCGGATCACCGCTAATGCCAAAGTGCTGGCGCAGCGGGGTCGCGGTGAAAAAGGCACGGTGGGTCTGTTGTTGATGCGCTCGTATGCGCTGTCAGGAAACAGCGCGCATTACGATGCGGTGATCGAGGCATTGGAGTCTCGTGGATTGCGCGTGATACCGGCCTTTGCGTCTGGGCTCGATGCGCGCCCGGCGGTGAATGCCTTTTTTATGGAGCGCGGCGAACCCATTGTGGACGCTGTTATCTCTCTCACCGGGTTTTCTCTCGTTGGAGGGCCCGCGTACAACGACACCGAAGCGGCACAGGCAATGTTGGAGCAACTGGATGTGCCCTACTTGTCTGTGCAGGGGCTGGAGTTTCAAAGTCTTCAGGACTGGGAGGCGTCCTCTATCGGGCTGATGCCCGTTGAGGCGACCATGATGGTTGCCATTCCCGAGCTGGATGGTGCAACGGGATCAATGGTGTTTGGTGGGCGGTCCGAGATTGCGGCAGGTGACCAGTTTGATATGCAACCCGCCGCGGAGCGCATTGATCGTTTGGCTGATCGCGTCGCACGTCTCATCGCGTTGCGGCACGCGCCAGTTGAAACGCGCAAAGTTGCCATCGTGCTCTTCAATTTCCCACCTAACAGCGGGGCCACGGGGACCGCCGCACACCTCAGCGTTTTTGAGTCACTTTTCAATACGCTGGAGGCAATGCGCGATGAGGGTTATCACGTAGAGCTCCCCGAGAACCACCAGGCGCTGCGAGACGCGTTACTGCAGGGTAACGCGAAGCAGTATGGTGCCGAGGCTAATGTTCATACCAAAATTCCGGTGGACCATCATGTTCGCGCCGAGACTTGGCTAGAGGAAATCGAAGCGCAATGGGGCCCTGCCCCAGGAAAAGAGTGGAGCGATGGGCAAAGCCTGTTTGTGCTGGGCAAGCAGTTCGGCAATGTGATGGTGGGTGTGCAACCCCCGATGGGTTATGAGGGTGACCCAATGCGAATGCTATTCGAGGGTGGGTTAGCCCCAACCCACGCATTTGCCGCCTTCTATCGCTGGCTGCGTGAAGAATTCGCGGCTGACGCCGTACTCCATTTTGGCACCCACGGTTCTCTGGAATTTATGCCTGGAAAACAGGTGGGGTTGTCGGGGCGGTGTTGGCCCGACCGGTTAATTGCCGACCTGCCCAATATCTATCTTTATGCCGCCAACAATCCATCAGAGGGACTGATCGCCAAACGCCGGGCCGCATCAACCCTGGTCAGTTATCTCACGCCACCTGTCACGCATTCAGATTTGTATCGTCACCTACTCGATCTCCGCAGCGCGCTTGATCATTGGCGACAGCGGCCAGCGGATATCGATTCGGCGGCCGAGGGTGCTTTGATTGAGGCGGCAATATCCCTCGCTGCGCGCTGTGAGTTGTGTGAGGCCGATACCCAGTGGCCGACTGCGCAGTGGCCCGAGCAAATGGATCGGTTGCGTGAGCAGCTGGATGAAATCGAACAATCATTGATTCCATATGGGCTTCATGTGGTCGGTAAGCCCATGGATAGGGTCGATCGCCAAGAGCTACTTCTGGCGATGGCCGAGTCTGGAGGCGCCCGTCAGCCGGATCCTGAGCAGTTTAGGCAGCATCTAGAGGCGGAAGATGGCGAATCATTCGCAGCGTGGTTGGCAGAGCATATGGCTGGCGAGGGCGAAGCGGCTGGCGCATTGGCAACAACGCTTCTGAGGGCCAGTGTCACGCTCGGTGAAGATCACGAGCTGAAAGCGATTCTCCGCGCACTGTCGGGCAAATTTATTCCCCCGGTGAAAGGGGGTGACGTACTTCGCGCTCCCGAGATATTGCCAACCGGCCGCAATTTGCACGGATTCGATCCGTTTCGATTACCCGCAAGCTTCGCCCAGACCGAGGGTCGGCGGCAGGCCGACCAATTGTTGGCGCGTCACCAAGCTGATACCGGCGCGATACCGGAATCCGTTGCGCTGGTACTGTGGGGTACGGACAACCTGAAAACAGAAGGCGTCAGTATTGCCCAGGCGTTGGCTCTGCTCGGCGCCGAATCCCGGCAAGACAGCTACGGTCGTGTGGTGGGAGCGCGACTCCTGCCGCTGGAGGACTTGGGCCGCCCACGTATTGATGTCTTGGTGACGCTGTCGGGTATTTTTCGCGATTTACTGCCCATACAGACCCAATTACTGGCCGAAGCGACCTGGTTGGCGGCGACTGCGGACGAGAATCCAGATATGAATTTTGTTCGCAAGCATGTCTTGGCTTATCAGGCGGAACATGGGTGCGATATCGAAAGTGCAGCGCTTCGCATTTTTAGTAATGCAGAGGGTGCTTATGGGTCAAACGTGAACTTAATGCTGGACAGCGGTCGCTGGGAGAACGAAGAAGAGCTGGCCGATTGCTACACCCAGCGCAAGGGATTTGCCTATGACCGATATGGCCGCGTCAGTCAGCAGTCAGAGTTATTGAATCGAGTGCTGGTGGATGTTGACCTTGCCTATCAGAATCTCGACTCCGTTGAGCTAGGCGTTACTACCGTAGATCACTACTTTGGGACCCTAGGGGGCATCAGTCGTGCGGTTCAGCGGGCGCGGGGTGAGCGGGTGCCGGTTTATATCGCGGATCATACCGCCGGTGGGGCTGGTCGGGTTCGCACGTTGAATGAGCAGGTCGCGCTGGAAACGCGCACACGGCTCCTGAATCCCAAGTGGTATGAGTCAATGCTCGATCATGGTTATGAGGGTGTCAGGCAAATTGAAGCCCACGTCACCAATACCATGGGCTGGTCTGCCACCACGGGCGATGTTGCGCCATGGGTTTATCAGAAGGTTTCCGAGACATTTGTACTCGATGACGAAATGCGGCGACGGCTCGCCGAATTGAACCCGGTGTCGGCGGCGCGGCTCGCCAACCGGCTGATAGAAGCACAAGAGCGAGAATACTGGGGGGCCGATGACGAGAGCATCGATGCCCTAAAACGGGCAGGAGAGGACCTCGAGGATTTCCTCGAGGGCGTCACAGGGGAGGTGGCAGCATGAATTCACCCAATCAACATATTCCGGTCAGTCAAATTGATCCGGGCAAAAATGTCGGCGATGGAGAGGGCAGTGTCCAGGTCCACCTCGAAGAGGATCTGATGCAGGTGAATGCGAAGGTATTCGCTATTTACGGGAAGGGCGGTATCGGTAAAAGCACGACATCATCGAATCTGTCCGTTGCGTTTTCAAAACTGGGTAAGCGGGTAATTCAAATTGGTTGCGATCCAAAACACGATTCTACTTTTACCCTGACCAAGGCATTGATGCCGACTGTCATTGATGTACTTGAGTCGGTTGACTTTCACGCTGAGGAATTGCGCCCCGAAGACTATGTTCATGAGGGTTACAACGGGGTTATGTGTGTTGAGGCAGGAGGGCCTCCTGCAGGCACTGGCTGTGGCGGATATGTGGTCGGACAAACCGTAAAGCTACTGAAGCAGCATCACCTGTTGGATGACTCGGATGTGGTGATTTTTGATGTCTTGGGTGACGTCGTGTGTGGTGGCTTCGCCTCGCCGCTGCAGCATGCCGAACGGGCTCTCGTCGTAACGGCCAATGACTTTGACTCTATATTCGCGATGAACCGCATTGCAGCGGCTATTAAAGCCAAGTCGAAAAATTATGCTGTGCGGCTGGGAGGCGTGATCGCCAACCGCAGTGCCGACACAGATGAGATCGACCGGTTCAACCAGGCAGTCGGTTTAAAACGCCTCGCGCATTTTCCGGATCTGGATGTGATCAGAAAAAGCCGACTCAAAAAGTCCACGCTGTTCGAATTGTCCGACGCGCCGGGTCTGTCGGAGGTCTGTGATGAGTACCTCTCATTGGCAGAGCAACTGTGGGCGGGTACTGAACCATTACCCTGCGAACCCATGAAGGATCGCGATCTATTCGATTTTCTGGGGTTCGATTGATGTCGGCACTGAGTTATCAGGCACGGCGCGACGAGATCGAAACGTACTTCGATCGCACGGCGTCTGACGCGTGGGCAGCGCTAACGTCAGACGCGCCGGTGAGCCGCATTCGGCGCACGGTCCGGCGTGGCAGAGATGCTATGCGAGAGACGTTGCTGAGCTGGTTGCCCCATGACCTGTCGGGAAGTACCCTCATTGATGCCGGTTGTGGTACCGGCACGCTTGCCATCGAGGCGGCGCGTCGCGGTGCCGAGGTGGTCGCGGTTGACCTTTCGCCAACGCTGGTGAATTTGGCGCGTGAGCGGCTGCGCGATCTGCAGGAGGATCTCGATGTCACCTTCCTTGTGGGCGACATGCGCGATCTGGGCCTGGGTTGTTTCGACTACGCCGTCGCGATGGATTCGATCATTCACTACGACGTGTCCGATGGAGTGCAAACGCTCAATGCCATAGCCCAGCAGATTAACTGCAAGATGGTGTTTACCTTTGCGCCGAAAACACCGTTGCTGGCCATCATGCACGCCACAGGTCGGTGGTTTCCCAAGGCTGATCGCGCGCCGTCAATAGAGCCGGTATCGCCCCGTCATCTTGAGGATCATTTGGCTCGCATGGGGTTATTGGAGGATTGGCAAAAAGGACAGTCGCATCGTGTTGACGTCGGATTCTACAAGTCCCATGCGATGGAACTGACACGCCGATGATACGACTGGCCGGCCTTTCGAAGCCTCGCCTTGGGGGGCTCAGCCAACGCTGGCTGCCCTTTGCCGACGCTGCATCTGCTGACTTGTCTCTGGGTCGACTGCTACGGCTTTCTCTGTTTCAGTTGTCTACCGGTATGGCCATTGTGCTACTGACGGGGACGTTGAATCGAGTCATGGTGGTGGAGCTGGGCCAGGCCGCGTCTTGGGTGTCGCTGATGCTTGCCATCCCCCTGTTACTGGCTCCCGCGCGCGCCCTGATCGGTTATCGCTCGGATCATCATCGTTCGTTTCTGGGCTGGCGCCGCATCCCCTATCTCTGGTCGGGCACCATGATGCAGTTCGGTGGCCTGGCTTTCATGCCTTTTGCACTGATTTTGATGACCGAGTCTCACTCGGGTCCCGCCTTGCTGGGCCCGGTGGCGGCGATGGGGGCTTTCTTGCTAACCGGACTCGGCATGCACGTTGCCCAAACAGCCGGCCTCGCTTTGGCGACGGATCTTGCGACAGAAGAATCGCGTTCGCGGGTGGTGGCGTTGCTCTATTTCATGTTGCTGATCGGGATGATTGGCAGCGCACTGGTCTTCGCTGCACTCCTGGCCGATTTTGGTTATGTGCGCCTGATTCAGGTGATCCAGAGCGCGGCGGTCGTGACGCTGGTGTTTAACGTGGTGGCGATGCTCAAGCAAGAGGTAAGGCGCCCCGACCTCACGGATCACAGAGTGGCGCGTCCGAGCTTTGGTGCGGCATGGCAAGATTTCATCACCCTGCCTCGGGCACGGCGACTGCTGTGGGCCCTCGCGCTCGGCACGATGGGGTTCACCATGCAGGACATCTTGCTTGAGCCCTATGGTGCTGAAGTGCTGGGGCTGTCGGTAGCGGGCACCACTTTGCTCACGGCATTGTTTGCGGGGGGCATGGTGCTGGCGCTGTTGCTGAGCGCTCGCAGACTCGGCAGAGACGCTGACCCCATCAGGACAGCCGCCGCAGGGATTCTGATTGGCATAGCTGCGTTTGCAGCGGTCATTTTCTCGGCGCCACTTCAGGCGCCTCTCTTGTTTCAGCTCGGCGCCGTAATGATCGGGTTGGGTAATGGTTTATTTGCTGTGGGCATGCTCACCGCTGCGATGGTATTTGGCGGCGCGAGGATGGCGGGGCTCACGCTGGGCGCCTGGGGCGCGGTGCAGGCCGCTGCTGCCGGAGTGGCCATGTTTTCTGGGGGCGCAATTCGCGATTTGGTCACGAATTGGGCTGATGCGGGGCTTTTGGGTGTCGCATTACAAACGCCCGCTTCAGGTTATGGAGCGGTTTATCACATCGAGATAGCGCTGCTGTTCGTAGCGCTCGCGGCGCTGGGACGGCTGGTCAGGCGGCCCGGTGACACGAGCGGCGATGGCAAACGTCTCGAGCTAGCGGATTTTCCGAGTTAATCACCACATTGGGAGGACTCTATTATGGGTACTGGTGCAATTACTGAATACATGGATGTCGCGCAACTTGCGCTTTATGTGTTTTGGCTTTTCTTCTTTGGCTTGGTGCTTTACCTCCATCGAGAGGGCAAGCGCGAGGGTTGGCCTCTGCAAATGTCTTCGGGGGATTTACGTCACGGCATGGGCGGTATGCCCAAGCCCAAGACCTATCGTCTCGCGCATGGACAGGGTGAGCGGGTTAAGCCCGGGCCTGAGCCCGCGCAGTATGAGGTGAATGCCACGCCGATCTACGACGCAAGTGGTGCGCCAATGCACCCCAATGGCGATCCAATGGTTGACGGTGTGGGCGCGGCAGCTTGGGCCACTCGGCCCGATAAGCCCGATCTGACCGTAGACGGACGCCCGCGTATCGTGCCATTGCGCATCGATACCGATCATGGGGTGAACAGCGGTGACCCCGATCCTCGCGGTAAAGCGGTTTATGGTTGCGACGGGCAACAGGCCGCAACGGTCGTGGACCTTTGGGTTGATCGTGCGGAGCCGCATTTCCGGTATGCAGAACTTGATGTCGGCGGGAGGCGCGTTTTGCTGCCAATGACGCTGGCCATGGTTTCCGCGGATGGTTCTATCAATGTGCAGTCAATTCGCTCAGATCAATTTGCTCAGGTGCCCGGGTTATCCAATCCGGATCAGGTCACCCTGCAGGAAGAGGATCGCATCACCGCCTTTTACGGTGGGGGTCACCTCTATGCTTTACCGTCTCGCTCGGAACCACTGATATGGGTATGACCGAGTATGAAGGCGAGCCCATAGAGGGCTTGCCCGAGCACTTGCCGGAGGGCGAGGCGATCGTCTGGCAGGGGCAGCCCCATGTGGCTGCCATGGCCAAGCGCGTATTTTATGTGCCACAACTGGCGCTGTACTTTGGGCTTCTCATAGCGGGGCACGCTATCTACCGTCTAATGGAGGGTGTGGTGGCTGCTCAGGTCATGGGCACCTTAGTGTGGCAGTCGGGGTTGGCGGGGGTCGTATTGCTGCTGCTCTGGTGGCTGTCTCGATCTTATGCACGGTCTGTGCTGTATACCTTAACCAGCGAGCGTCTGGTGATCCGTTCGGGCGTCGCGTTGCCAATGATGGTCAACGTTCCCATCGAACAGATCACTGCGGCCGATCTGCGTGTGCATCGAGACGGCACGGGCGACATACTCCTGACTGCGTCTGAGGATCGTCGCCTGTATTGGGTGCTACTGTGGCCCAACGTATCGCCATGGTACGCGCGACCGGTTAAGCCATTGTTGAGAGGCCTTGAGGACCCTCAGCGAGCGGCAAGGGCGTTTGCTGCCGTGGCGCGGGAGCACTGCTCCGTCTCCGAGTCACTCGATCAGCACGCACCGGCGCTTGGCGCTGGAGGACCCCTGCCGGCGGGGTAGGGCCATATGACCGGGGGGCAGACAACCGTGCCGTCACCACTCAGACACCCAATGGTCTGGGTGGCTTTGGCTATGGCGCTATTGTGGACGTGGGGGGTGACGCGGGACGACGTTTCCTACACCCCCCCCTCACCACAGTCAGCCAGCTTGGTCAGTGCAACCGATCTCCGTTTTGTTGACGGTTCCGAGGGTCAGATCATCGTGCTGCATGCTACGACGGGCAGTGAGTTGGCCCGGTACGCCTCGGGGGAGGGCAGTTTTTTACGTGGGATCCTTCGGAGTCTCGTCAGGGAGCGGCGCGTAAGGCATCTGGAGTCAGGTGGTGCCTTTCGTCTTGCGCTGCTCGACAACGGCAGTCTGGTCATCTCCGACCCCGAGACCGGGTACTGGATGGCGCTGGAAGCCTTTGGCGTCGACAACCGACGGGCCTTCGCTGAGCTACTCGATCAGTCGCATCACTCAAACGGGATTGCAGCCTCTAACACAGGGTCAGCCAATTGATCTGGCTGGCGCTGGTCGTGTCCGTGCTCCTGTGGTGGCTGATGACAGGTTTGGCACTCATGAGTGTGCATCAACCACCCAGCTCCCGGCAGATGATCTTCGGTCTATCAAGTGTCTTGGCGGTACTTGCTCTGATGGGGGTGGAGACCAACGCAGCCACACCGACACTCATGGCGACGATCGCAGGGTTCGCCATGGCGCTATTAATTTGGGCGTGGCTGGAGCTCAGTTATCTAATGGGTTATATCACGGGCCCCGTCAAGCAACCCGCGGTGCCTTCGATGGGCTTGTCAGAGCGTTTCACTCACGCCCTGGGCACCACGATCTATCATGAATTAATGGTTGTGGCGGTCGTGGGTTTGGTTTGCTTGTTGGGGGCAGGTCTTCCGAATCCAACGATTCAAAATACATTGGCGGTATTGTGGCTCATGCGTTGGAGCACCAAGCTCAACCTTTTTTTGGGTGTCAAGCATTTCAATAGTCAGTGGTTGCCCGACAACATGCGTTATATCACCACTTACCTCAAAGCCGGCAAAAATAGCTGGTTTATCGTATTTTCGACGATTTTAGCTACATTATGCACATATTTTCTGTTTTTTATGGGTTATTCGGCGACGGAGCCTGCTGCGGCGTTATCGCTGTTCCTGATCGCCTGGCTGGCGGGCTTGGCAGTGCTGGAGCATGTTTTTCTGATGATGCCGATGGGGGAAACTGCCTTGTGGCGATGGGCGGAGGTTAATCTAGGTAAGTCATCCTGATGACGGTGTCTAGAGGTTGTCCAAGTTTTCCTTGACGGCGCGTAGCGGTGATCATACTGTGTGTGGCAAGCGGTCTGAAAATAACAGACTGGCTGGAGCTTCCTTAGACGCTACCGTTAGCGGTGTTCGGTGTCGCCATTTGGTAGAACCCAGGCAGCAGGGCAGTAGGGGGCAGTAATGAAGACAACGACGAGGACTTGGCCGTCCTCGCTAGCAGTGCAATCGCTGGTCAGGCCATCCGAAGCAGGTTCACTGGGCGACAATGCCATTCGCGTCAGTCCAGAACTCTTGCAGCCGTTTTTTGCGCAGCTCACCGCGGACAAAGACGCCGAGCTGGCCCTGAATGTTCATCTTCCTTTCTGCCCTTCCCGATGCCTTAGCTGTGATCGCGTTGCGGTGGTGGCGCATCGGGACGAAGAAATCGACCATTACATCACCCACCTCGACAAAGAATTGATGTTGATTGCCGAAGCTATCGATGGGCGGGGCGGTCTTGCGCGAGTGCATTTTGGTGGCGGTTCTCCCAATCATTTATCGGAACTCGCGCTGGCAACGGTTTTCTCTCATATTAATCGTCACTTTTCGATTACCGACGCGACACGGATATCTATGGAACTGAATCCGCGACGCACCTCTCGCGCTCAGCTCAATTTTCTGAAAGGTCTGGGCGTGGACCAGCTCAAGCTGGAAGTGCGCGACGTCGATGCCAAAGTGCAGCAGGAAATCGGTCGCATTCACTCACTGGAGTTGCTGGAAGATGTGATCTCTATCGCACATGGCGTCAACTTCGATTCGCTCGGTATGGATTATCTCATTGGTTTGCCCGGTCAAACGGTGGAATCCTGTGAGCAGAGTGTGGCCGCAATGGTTTCCTTGTCTCCCGACTGGCTCGTGTGTCTGCCGTTTCATCGGAGAGAGTCCGTTTTTCCGCATCAAATCGCCGTAGAAGCGCAGCACTTGCCCTCTTTGGCTGACCGGTTGGCGATGTTCAATCAGATGCAAATGGGCTTTGACCAGGCGGGCTACGAATGGGTAGGGCTCAACGTATTCGCCAAACCCGAGCATGAGCTATCGGTTGCCCAGCGGACGGGTTCACTCGGCCTTAACGTGCTGGGTTACGGTCCCGAGCGATCGTTGTCTGTATTGGGCGTAGGCCTCGGTGCGTTGAGCGAGTTACCGGGTTTGATCTATCAAAACCAAGCCAACCTGGCGAGCTGGCATGCTCTGGTCGATGCGGGTTTGCTGTCGGCACATTCGGCGGTCGTCTCGGATGAGAGTGACATATTGCGGCGAAAGGTTTTGCGCGGCCTGATTTGTCGTCAGAGTCTGTATTCTTCTGCGCTGACTCCCGCGCAGGAGGCCGAGTGGTTATTACCACTGGTTGATCAGGGGTTTGTCAGTAAAGGAACTAGTGATTACCGATTGACGGAATTGGGTCGTTCGGTACTGCCGCACATGTGGGCAGATTCATCGCCGGTCTACAGGGCGTTGTGATTGTCTGAATAGCGATCAGTGATAAAACCGCTCAGCCTAAAATCTCGTCCATTCCGATTTGCGAGAGTTGTGAGCTGTGGTCTCCCGACCTCAGTACTTGCCACTCTATTTTAAGCCACGGTGTCAGGGTTTCTGGCGTTTCCTCTATCCATGCATCGAGCGCTTCAGGTGTTATCCACTGCCAATCGGCGATTTCTAGCGGATTGACGGCAGGGTCACCATGAGCCCTGCCCACGTAGACAGAACACAGCTCGTGTTCAGCGCCCCACTTGTCGAATTGAGCCTGATAGCGAAATCGGTGGGTGAAGATCAGGTCACTGGCCATACCTAATTCCTCGTTGAGTCGCCGTCGTGTGGCGACGCCATAGGATTCACCTTGTCGCGGGTGACTACAGCAGGTGTTTGACCAAAATAGGGGCCACAGGCGTTTGTGACGACTACGTTGCTGTAGTAGCACCTCGCCTCGATCGTTGAAGAGAAATATCGAGAAAGCACGATGTAGTGTACCGACGCCTTCATGTAACTCGGCTTTGGTACCGTGACCCAAGATACGGTCCTGCGAGTCGACAATGATTAACGCTTCATCGTCGAAAGAGACCAGTGAATCTTGTGTTGGCGCGGGTTCCATAGGTTGATCCCCAAAAATAAAATGACCCGCTTCCGTTTGGAAAGCAGAGTCAGAAAAGCAGCTCAGTCTTCATGGCGATCGACAGCTCTGGGGGCAGGGTGATCGCAAACTTTTCCACTTCTGACTCCACCGGTTTAGCCAGACGGCCTCACCACGGGTCGTAAATTTTCAGGCCCCCAGGAGGGGCCTGTAACACGTGTTAGCTCCGAGCAGGAGGCATAGCCTCTTGCTGTGAACTAACGGCAAGGCCGCCGCCATTGGGATCACCTAACCAGTTATATCTGTCGGTACTCAACAGAATAAAATGGATAGTCAGTGCCAGTGTAAACAGTGCCACTGTCAGACCCGTCAGGACTTGGCGTGGATCAAATAACATCCAGAATCTGTGCATAAATTGTCTCCGTTACTGAGTTGCTAGTAACCGCTGGTTCTCAGAACCAGGGCTTCCATACGTAGAGCAAATAATGCGCAACGATCGCGATGCCCACGTAGCCGATGAGTCCAGTCACATAAGCTGAGTGGAACTCTTTGGCTTCGCTTTCAGACAAACTACTCATGGTAAATACCTCCCATGTACGTTTGTTTTTTACATTTGCCGACTGATTTCACCGAAGTGCTCTCAGGCGACGCCTTTTGGATTAAAACTTCACTCGCGAGTGTCGTATTCATCCTTCCTGAATTCACCAAATCGATGAGTTCAAGAACTGTCCCACCATTACGTCAGCGTGGGCTGAGGCAACACAGGGTGTTGCCTCGGTTAATTCCTTAGTGCGCTTCTCCGCTTGCGCTATCGTCCTGTTCGAGGCTTGCGCTCTCCATTTCCTCAATCGCCTCTACCGCGTCTTCAACCATCTCTTCCATGACATCCATTGCCTCTTCAACGAGATCAGTGGGTGCGGGGGCGAGTGAGCCGAGGTTGGGGTAGTCCGCCAGCATGTTGGCGCCCAGTAGGGGCTGATATGCCCCTTGATGGCAGGTCGCACAATTGACCTTTTGCGCATCACCCAATGGGCCTTGACGATAGGCGGGTAACCAGGCGTTGGTCGGGTTGATGTATTCATTGTTCATTTGTTTGACCATCTGCTGACCGTGCCAGGCTTTTACCCGCTCTGAGTTGCTTTCCTCCCAGGAACCGAAAGCTCTGCTGTTGTGGCAGTGCGTACAGTTCACACCCAGCGCATCGGAGTAATGCATCATCAGGCTGTAGATATGTTCGGTGCTCTGAATCGATGCCTCATGGCCTTGGGGCAGGGCGGTATTGCCTTGATCCCTGGCCACGCCGTCCTCCAATAGATAGGGGGTGAAAGGATCAATGGGTAGCGAAGCAAATACCGAGGATTCCTGATGTGCCACGTTCTGCATTTGATGCACGTGGCCTGATGCATGTCGTGGGGGCACGCCGATGGTCCACACCTGTTCGGGCACATTGTTACCGCGGTGGCAGGTGTAGCAGGTGACGCCGGCACCGCCCACATGAGCTCCCCAGCTCTGGTTCGCATTTTGGGTCATCGCGATCATCACCCGCGCCACTTTCTTGGTGTAAAGGGTGTCTTGCTCAAACCCTTCACCCGGCACGTGACAATAGTTACAGCCCTGATCGGGAGAGACCCATTGCGTGATCGCTGCCATCAGGCGGGTAAATTCACCAACCGAGAGGTGACCAAGCACCTCGACGTTCTGGTAGATGTCAGCCGCCTTGGGACCCTCTGAACTCACTGCGGGAATTGCAGCGGGTACCTGATTGGCGGCGATGATCTCCTCCAGTGCCTCTGGACTGTAGACCGCCTCCATACCGGTGCCTCGATAGCCGCGCTGCACCGTTTCCTGTGGTGGAAGATCGCAGCCACTCAGTAGCAAGGCTGCGATCGCTGCCGTGCTGGCAAACAGTTTCATAGTGAAGATTTTCATTGTGCCCCCTCCATCATTGGGTCAAGCACTGGCGCTGCCTCCAGCGGGGGATAGGCAGGCACGATGCCGTGCTTCATGCCCCACAGGTACCAGTTCTCTACAACGGTGCCGGTGAGCAGGATGCCGATAGCGCCGGTGATCACTGTCAGTACGGCGAACCACCATGCCCAGCGGTGGATGGATTCCATAGAGGCGTTAAAGCCCATGCACCATCTCCAGAACAGCGCGCCGCGCTCAGCTGCGGTACCACGATCAGTGATTTGATCGATTTCGCGATCAGCGCCGTACCGGCTGGTGGCGAGGATCGTGGCGCCATGCATTGCGAACAGCACGGCCGAACCGTAGAGGAACACAATCGACAGCATGTGGAAGGGGTTGTAGAACAGATTGCCGTAGCGGAGCGAGAAGGCAGCCGTCCAATCCAGGTGCGGGAAGATGCCAAAGGGCACTGCCTCATTCCAAGAGCCCATCAGGATCGGACGAATGAAGCCAAGCACAAGGTAAAGGAAGATGGCTGCACCGAAGGCCCACGCCAGATAATTACTCATGCCAAGGTTGCGGGAGATGCGAAAAGTCCGGGCCCACCACAGCATGATAGATATCGTCAGTAGCGCACCGGCGATCAACCACCAACCACCATCATTTAACGGCGGGATGGAGAGGCCATACTCCGGTCCGGGGGGGTCCAGAGAAAGCCAGAACAGCTGACGAACGAACTGGACAGGGTCCCAGTTCACGGATGCCAGCATATTCATGCCGATGATCAGGAAGGCAAGAGCGCCCGTAATCAGTGCAAATACGCCAAGGGTTCCAAGGTAAATCGGCCCTAGTTGCGCGTCTCCCAGCTTGCCCAGTAAGTGGTTGTGGACGATGCCTTTGGTACGATTACGCCCATCTTCGCCAATCGGGACGCCCGGATAGTCAGGCGCGGACACCTGAACTTGCGTGAAAATGTTTTGATACTCTCTCATGACGCCGTCCCTCCTTAATACCAAACCGGCAGCTCGAGCCACCAGTTCCACCATTCAGGCCAACCACGAGTCCAGAAAGGCCCGCTGATAACAATGCAAACCGCGCTCCAGAAGGCCGCTGAGATGGCGACAAATACGCCAAGGCGATGAATGCCCAGGGCGCCGATCGAGTAGCCGATGTCGTCCCGGAAAAAGGTGTTTTCGTGCTCACCGGTCTTCACCGTCTCGCCCTCACGGGGATCAGTCGCCATCAGAATCAGTGAGCCATGCATGGACAACGCCAGTGCGGTTGTGAAAAAGAAGGTCACAGCGATCATGTGCGCCGGGTTGTAATGAAAATGGAGGAACTGGTAACCCACATTGGAGACCCAGTCGAGGTGACTGAGGATGCCGTAAGGAAAACCATGACCCCATGCGCCCAGTAGCACTGGTCGGACTATCACCAAGGTGACGTAGGCGAGTACGGCAAAGCTGAAGGCAAAGGGGATGTGTAATCCCATGCCAAGCTTGCGTGATATCTCAACCTGACGCATCGCCCACGAAGCAAAGGCCAAGGTGGCGCAAATGGTGATCACTTGCCACAAGCCGCCTTCCTGCATGGGCGCCAGTGCCAATCCATAGGAAAGATCGGGCGGCGCAATACTGATTTGCCAGATATTCCAGGTTGGCCCAATGGCGGCGCCATAAATCAACAGGCCGGTACCCAGGCTGGCAAAAAATGCCGTGGTTACGCCGAAGAAGCCGACCCAGAAGGGACCAATCCAAAAATCGAATAGATCCCCGCCGAGTAGAGTCCCTCCCCGGACGCGATACTTTTTTTCAAACGTCAGCATCGACATGACATGACTCTCCCTGTTTGGCGACGAGCGCCAGTTTCATACAACGTCCATCGACCTCGGCTTCCTGCTTAGGTCGATTGGGTTAAATCTTCATGAAGGCGTAGGGCGTAAGGCTATAAGCCTCGCGCCGCGCCTCCTGCCAGCAGCTGTCCTTGCTGCTGCCCCTTTGCAACGTGACTGACTTCAGTACTGCGGCGAACAGGAACCACGCGAACACCATCAGGAACAACAACCGAAATTGCAGTTGATCCCAAATGCTGTGTGGCCCATCGCTTGTTTTATTGTGAGTTGCCATGAGTCTTTCCCCCCCAAAGGGCGTGTTTGTCACTGTCGAAGTCGTGCTTTTATTCATGCGGCATCTCCAAATTGCAGGCTCTCGCTTGCATGCTGAACATGCTCAATTTCTACCGTTGCAACACCGGCCGCGCGCGCAACCTGTTCTGCGGTATCCCGCAGCCGTTTAGCTGCAGAAATCCGAACCAGAATGGGTTGTGCTGCGACGATGCGGTCAAGACCGTTTTGTGCGGTGTCTGCCCAACTCAGTGTTTCCGCCGCGCGAGCTGGCGTTGCCTCGACCTTGTCGAGCTCGCTGCCCAACGGGAGGATATTGAATAGTGCGTCGAACAACGCGTTACAGACCTCCTGCACTAAATAGCAGGTGCCGGCGTATCCCATAAATGGGGTGCCGGTATGGCGTCGAATAATCGTTCCCGGGAGCGAGGCGGGGATATAGATACTTTTGTTGCCCGCTTCGTTCACATACATGCGCTCGTTGTAGCCGCCAAATACCAGCAGCGCCCCGGATTTATGAATAGCCTCACGGACTTGCTGGTTGTCGGGCTTAACGCCCGCTTTGCGCGAAAAATGGAAAGCGCAGGGCAGTCCTAATTCTCCCTCGAGGAAGTGGCGTAAGCCCCGGGTATAGGTGTCGGTGGCGACTACACCAAAGCTCGCCGTCCCGAAGAAATCCTGCGTGACGGAACGCCACAAATCCCACACGGGTTTGAGCGTCGTGTGCTTTTCCTGTTCGATAAACGGTTCTGGGTCGAGCCCTAATTCTTCGCCGAGTGCGCGCAAAAACTTGGTTGTGCTGTCGAGGCCAATCGGTGCCTGAAAGTAGGGCATTTCAAGGGCTTCGCAGAGCTTGCGTCCATATTCGCGGTACAAACAAATGTTGGCGTCGGCATCTGCTAATGCAACGACTTCGTCCAGCGGACAGCCCAGTGGGAAGATCAGGTTGATCTCAGCTCCGATGCCCTCGACTAACCGTTGGATTTCGGCGAGGTCGGAGGGGGTGTTGAAATAGCCATAGGCGGGTCCAATGATATTCACCCGCTTGATGCTGTCGTCACCTTTCTTGGCTTTACGCTTTTTCGCTTTGGCCTTACCGAACTGATCCCACAGCCACACCAGCGCTCGATCGGCGCTCT
>VMDB01000143.1 GCA_008081075.1 Halieaceae bacterium | reverse complement strand
GACTCTACCAATCTGAGTGACGAGGCGGTGGCCGCTTGTCGCGATTGGATCAAAGACGAGTTTGCCCCTGAGTACTTACCCGAGGCGCCCAATCGATACGGCTCCAGAGAAGGCGCTCAGGAGGCGCATGAGGCGATCAGGCCCTCAGACGTGCGCTTACGAAGCCATCAGCTGACAGCGATGGAGCCGGATGCCGAGCGGCTGTACGACTTAATTTGGAGGCAGTTTGTCGCCTGTCAGATGACGCCGGCACGCTATCTGTCGACCACTTTAGTGGTGTCTGCCGCGGATTGCCGCCTGACGGCCAAGGGCAGGGTTGTGGAGTTCGATGGCTTTACTCGTATACAAGCACCGGCGGCACGAAAAGGGGACGATGCGGTGTTGCCACCTCTGGCTATCGGTGACGCGCTTCAGGTCACCGATTTTGAACCAAAGCAGCACTTTACCAAGCCACCGGCGCGCTATGGGGAGGCGAGCCTGGTGCGGGAAATGGAGAAGCGGGGCATTGGACGACCCTCTACCTACGCCGCCATTATTTCTACCATTCAGGATCGTGGATACGTTCGCCTGGAGAATCGCCGTTTTTACGCCGAAAAAATGGGCGACATTGTCACTGAGCGACTCCAGGGTTGTTTTAGCGACTTGCTTGATTACGGCTTTACCGCGCTGATGGAAGAGCGATTGGATGAGGTCGCGCAGGGTGCCCTGTCGTGGACTGATTTGCTGAACCAGTTCTACACCGACTTCAGTGGCAAATTGGCGCAGGCGGCTGACCCCGGGCCGGAGGGCATGCAGCCCAATGATCCGACGCCCACCGGGATACCTTGCGATGCTTGCGGCCGTCCCTTGCAGATCAGAACGGCCAGCACGGGCGTGTTTCTCGGCTGCTCGGGCTACAACTTGCCCCCCAAGGAGCGGTGTAAAGAGACGGTGAACCTGATCCCCGGGGATGAGGCGATCAGCGTCGACGCCGACGATGAGGCCGAATCGCGCCTCCTGTTAACCAAGCGCCGTTGCGGACTGTGTCACACCGCGATGGATAGTTATTTGATCGATGAGGGTCGTAAGCTTCACGTGTGTGGTAACAATCCGGACTGCTCGGGTTACGAAGTGGAGCAGGGGCAGTTTCGAATTAAAGGTTACGAAGGTCCTGTGATCGAGTGCGATAAGTGTGGTGCCGATATGCAGCTTCGAAGCGGACGCTTTGGCAAGTATTTTGGCTGCAGTGAATCCGATTGCACCAACACCCGAAAGCTTTTACGCAACGGCGAAGCGGCTCCGCCAAAAATGGATCCGGTTCCCATGCCGGAACTGGCATGCGCGAAGGTGGACGACCACTACGTGCTGCGCGACGGGGCGTCGGGTATTTTCCTTGCCGCCAGCCAGTTTCCCAAGCACCGCGAAACGCGCCCGCCTTTCGTCGATGAGCTGCTGCCGCATCAGGGAGAGATTGATCCCAAGTATCACTACCTGTTTGATGCGCCGCTCGCCGATGACGCAGGCAACCGATCGCAAATTCGGTACAGCCGAAAAACCAAAGAGCAATATGTCACCTCCGAGCGTGACGGAAAGCCGAGTGGTTGGCGAGCGCTGTTTGTTGATGGCCGTTGGGTTGAAGAGGGCTCTGCCAAAAAACCCAAGGCCAAGAAAAAGGCTAAAGCGAAGGCCAAGACGAAAGCCCGAGCGAAGTCACCCGCGAAGGCTGATGTGAGCGCACCCGAGACGGTCGATTGAGTCACCCCCTCGCTTTTGCCAATCAGAGTATTTATCACGCAAGGATTCTGCTCAACGGCTGGCGGGCATTGGCTGAGCAGGCGTCAGAGCCTGCAGAACAGTTGGCGCTGGCTTTTGCGCCGCCCGCGAGAAACCAATTGCTGGATGGCTATGGCTGGTTGCTACTTGCCGCTTGCCGGATAACGCAAGTGCCTTCGGCCCCACCACACTCTGTCGACGATTTGCCGACGTTGCCTACAGGTTTGGTGCGCCCTGCAGAGGTCGATGCCTGCGCGGCACTCGAGCGAGACGGTTGGGTGGCAACGCTCAAGCAGCCCATCACTCGGGCCTCGCTGTCCACCCGGCCGGGGCAGCTGGCCTCCGATGTGAGTGGCATTGAGCTTCGACACTTTGAGGCCTGGCTGCATCAACTGGAGGACCTTGCTGGTCTCGTTGCTGATGCAGTCGATGAGTCCTAGACTGTCGGTTCCTCGCGCTACAGACGCCTGAGTGGCAGATGCGCGTTCAGAGTGTTACCGTGGGGCATCGTTCGGCAGTTTTGTTGAGCGATCCATCAAAAGAGAGGACATTGAGTGTCTACATCCTTGCTTGAAATTGTGGATCTAGGTGACGGAGAGGTGGTGCTGCAGCGCGTCGAAGACGAATCAGAGCCCCTGGTCAGCATCCAGTTTTCCGATGAGGCGAATGCGTATCTCATGGGAAATAATCTGGAAATCGCCAGAGTCATGATTCAGGCTGGCATAGAGGCGGCGGCGCGCTTGTCTGAGGTGAACAACCTCGAAGTCGACACTGCCGATATGTCAGAGAGACGAACGCTGCACTAACTCAGCGCTAGCGTTTTGTCACAGCGGGGCGATGTGCTCCGTCGCGTCCCCGGGAGCTGCAAAGGAAAGCTTCAGGTGCCTCTCCCGCCAAAGAAAACTTCTCATCAAAAAAGAGCTGAGCGTTAGCGGCCTCAGTCTCCAGAGTTTCGTTTCAAATGTTGCAGACACTCTCTCGAGCGGGGTTTTTACTGGTTGAGCATGGGGCGGGTCGTGCTCGGCCTAAGGCTTTTGCCTGACAGACATTGAGCCGTCCCCGCATCACAGGCGCTGGCGAATTACCCCGACGCTGACGCCCTCGATGGCAAACTCCGTCTGCCGGAGATCGACGACAATCGGTTTATAGTCAGAATTTTCCGGCAGTAGTTTCACGCTATGCTGTCCCGACCGCTTGAGTCGCTTAACAGTCACTTCATCCTCGATTCTCGCTACGACAATCTGCCCGTCGCGCGCGGTCTGCGTGTTTTGAACTGCAAGAAGATCACCGTCGAGAATGCCGACATCTTTCATGCTGTCCCCTGTGACCCGCAAGAGATAATCCGCATTTGGGGAGAAAAATCCCGGGGGCAGTTCGCAGTAATCTTCGATGTGTTCCGTCGCTAAAACAGGGGAGCCTGCGGCAACGCGCCCGATGATCGGGAGCCCGCTACTCTCTGTCAGGCGAATCCCGCGAGAGGCGCCAGCGATCATCTCGATCGCGCCTTTTCTTGCGAGCGCGCGGAGGTGTTCTTCAGCGGCATTGGCCGATTTGAAACCCAGTTCGCGGGCGATATCCGCCCGGGTAGGTGGGTACCCTGTTTCGGCAACATACTGCCGGATAACGTCGAGGACCTGCTGTTGTCTGGCGGTTAACTTCATGGTGTCGCCTCCGAATCAGCGCTGATGATATATACAGTCTGTGTTTTTGTACAGCATGGCGTAGTGCCGTGTACGGGTAGCTGGGTTAGGATAGGAGTCGGGTTCATGGAGCGGTGTCGCTGATGTTGTTTTTAAGAGATCTTCTGGAGCCTCTCGCTGCCCTGTTGCACGTGCCCACCGACACAGCGGTATTTGTGGCCTTGCTGCTGGGTGGACTTATCGGCCACTACGGCATCTATCGGATCGTGAAAGCCCTCACGGTGGCTGCCGATCGCACGGATACCCGCTGGGATGATGTTGTCCTCTATGCGATTTTTCCGCCAATCCAGTGGGTGATGTGGGTCGTTTTAGGGCTTTTGTCTCTGTCGCTGTTCAGCGTGCTCGATGGCATTCGCGAGGCCCTCATGCAGCTGTCCGATACGGCGATACTGCTTTTGGTGGGGTGGCTCGGTCATCGCCTCAGTCGAGGCGTGGAAGAGGAGCTCCTCGGTGAGCATCGCGGGGCTCTGGAGTCTGGCGAGCGCGCAACAATCAGCGCGGTAGCGCGCCTTAGTCGCATTGTCTTGTGGATGATCGCCGGCATTATGATCCTGCAATCTTTGGGCGTATCTGTATCCGGCTTGCTCGCTTTTGGCGGTGTGGGCGGTGTCGCAGTGGGCTTCGCCGCCCGCGACCTCCTCGCCAATTTTTTGGGCGGTCTCAGCATTTTTCTCGATCGGCCGTTCGCGGTTGGAGATTGGATCAGGTCACCGGATCGAGAAATTGAAGGCACGGTTGAAGACGTAGGATGGCGCGTCACCCGTATCAGAACTTTTGACCAGCGACCGTTATACGTCCCCAACTCGGTTTTCTCGACGGTTGCGCTCGAAAATCCGTCGCGGATGCGCAACCGGCGAATCTACGAAACCATAGGCATTCGTTACACCGATGCGGCGCTGATGGCCACGATTGTCGCAGAGGTGGAGACCATGCTGCGCGAGCATGAAGCGATTGACGCCTCGCGAACGCTCATTGTTAATTTTGTTGCGTTTGGTGCATCTTCATTGGATTTCTTCGTTTACACATTCACCAAAACCACGGATTGGGTGACCTACCATGGTGTTAAGCAGGAAATCCTGCTCAATATTCTGGAAATTATTGATCGGCACGGCGCCGAGATTGCATTCCCCACCCGCACGGTGTTGTTGGATCAGGCGGAGCCGCCGCCGGGCCTTGGGGCCTGAGTGAGGAGAACTGAGTGAGTTAGGGGCCATGCAGGCCCTAGTCGGTGGTTGGCGGTTGCTCGACATCCATTCGCTGTACGCCACGACGGTACAATTCGTACCAGCTCAGTTCACGCCAAATTGCCAACACCTTGATAACGGGGTGGTCGTAGTAGCGTAAACGGTTCTCTGCTAACGGCACGGTATCCGCCACGTGGATAACATGTCGCCAAGGCCAGTCCGGTGGGCGAGGGGGTGTGTAGTCTTCATTGGCACTGGGATCGCCCTTGAGTAGTGCGGCTTTATCATCTACCGACGTCTCGTCTGCTGATGCGCCGACATCAGGGCCGACATTAATGACGGTGCCGTCACTCATTTGTACCCGGTGCCCACTATCGCTGGTCGCCAGCAACCCTTGTTCTGCAGCCGCGCCCGGCACTCGCGTCGTGCGCGGTGGCGAGGGAGGCGGTGGATCCATCTCAAACACAGCGGGCAAATAGTGGCCGTCTGTATTGGCCCAAAAATTCAGTCCGAGACGCCAACTGTTGGCGCTGGGCACCAGTTGGATGAAGCCCTGTGCCCGGGGATACCCGTTGCTGGTTTCGGGTTCCATCATGATCGGGAGGTTTTCGCTGCCGGGTCCCTGAAGCCAGGCTGCCGCGGCAATGATCTCCTCACTGTTCTCCCTGCGATAACGCTCGAGCCCGGGTGCGAGCGAGTCCAAGGGCAGTCGTTCGAAGGGGAGCGGGAATGGAATCCCAGTCGCCGAGACGGTGACAGGGAGAAGCTCGGTGAATTGCTCTGCTGGCGCAAAGGGCACATTGATCCCTCGCTCAGAGGTGGGTGGCGTGCCTTCCAAAACCAGGGACTCCAGAGACAACAGGGGGGCGGGAGGGGTTTCGGCTTTATTCACTTCGAAAGGTAGAAGCAGATCGACCGGTGCTGCCTCAGTCTGCTCGGGAGATTCGAAGCCTTCCTCTGGCAGGGATGGCATCCGATCCGCAGGGGCTGTTCCCATGCCCAGATCGATAAGCTCATCGATCAAAGCGAGATCGCCCTCGGTTAGCACCCTGTCTGACGGTAGCCAGGGCGCCGGCAATGGCGATGACTCGGAAATCATGGTGTGGCCAGACAGACTGCGACGCAGGCGAACATTGTGCGCTTGCAATGGGTTCTGGGAGTTGGGCGTTCTGTCTACCAACCATCGCCACCGGCTGGGATAACCGGGGTGAGGCAGCAGTGGCCACGTTTCGCTCTCCAGCACGTTGGTCCGAGAATCGACCAGAACAATCACCTCAAATTCATACCATCCCGAGTGATCAAATCCGCCGGGTAGGGGAGCGGCCGACAACTTGGCAGTTAGCGCGCCCAACAGAAGTGGAAGCAGGCTACGCCGCATCACGCCGCGTCCAGCCAGGGGTGGATTAAGTTTTCGACAAATTCGGCTCTGCAAAGCAGGGTGGGTAGCGCTTTCTTGACCCGCAGCTTGCCGTTTGCAGTGAGGCTATAGCACTGGGGGTCGGACTGGATAAGTTTCACAATAGCCACGGGCTCAACAGCGGTTGACGACTTGAACTCGATGCTACCACCCTGATCAGTCATATCGATCTCGCTGATACCCAATTTTTGTGCTGTCACACGTAGCTGAGCGCAGGTGAAGAGGTTTTTAATGGCTTCGGGTAGTAAGCCAAAGCGGTCAATCATCTCAACCTGTATTTCTCGCAGCGCGCTGCTACTGTGTGCTTGAGCGATTCGCTTATAGAGCACCAGTCGGGTGGTGATGTCGGGCAGGTAGGATTCGGGGATCAGTGCTGGCACATGGAGTTTGACCTCTGTTCCACTGTCGAGCGGTTGATCGATGTCTGGAATCTCGCCTCTCCTAAGCGCTGACACCGCGCTGTCCAGCATTTCTAGATAGAGAGAAAAGCCCACCTGGTGTATCTGCCCGGATTGCTCGGCACCCAGCAGCTCGCCCGCGCCGCGGATCTCCATGTCGTGGGATGCCAGCTGGTAGCCAGCGCCGAGGTCATCCGCGGCCTCGATCGCATCGAGTCTTTTCTGTGCGTCGTTTGTGATAACGCTTCGTGGTGGGCTCAGTAAGTAAGCGTAGGCCTGGTGGTGGGATCGGCCGACGCGCCCCCGGAGCTGATGTAACTGTGCCAATCCAAAGCGGTCGGCGCGCTCTATGATGATGGTGTTGGCGTTGGGAATGTCGATTCCCGTTTCAATGATGGTTGAGCACACCAATATATGGTGTTGTTGGTGATAGAAATCCTTCATGACGCGCTCAAGGGCCTGTTCGCGTAACTGGCCGTGAGCCACGCCAATCGACAACTCGGGAAGCAGCTCACCCAGTTTGCGCGCGGTTTCCTCGATGGTTCTGACTTCATTGTGCAGGTAGAAAACCTGACCGCCCCGCAGCGTCTCTCTCAGCACCGCCTCTTTTACCAGCGCGATACTGTGCTCTCGAACAAAGGTTTTGATGGAGAGCCGTCGCGCCGGAGGCGTCGCGATAATCGACAAATCGCGGAGGCCACCCAGTGCCATGTTAAGGGTTCGTGGGATCGGTGTTGCGGTCATCGTCAGTATGTCGACTTCCGCGCGCAATGCCTTGATGGCTTCCTTTTGCTTTACCCCGAAGCGATGCTCCTCATCAATAATCAAAAGCCCCAGATCATGAAAGCCGAAGTCACTCTGCAGCAGCTTATGGGTGCCCACCAGAATATCGATTTTTCCGGTGCGGACGCGCTCGATAATGTTTTGTAGATCCTTCGCCGACTTAAACCGGGAGACCACTTCTATGGTGTACGGCCAATCGGCAAACCGATCGCGAAAGTTTGCGTGATGCTGATTGGCTAGCAGGGTGGTGGGTACCAACACGGCCGTCTGCCTGCCATTTTGTGCAGCGATGAACGCTGCCCGCATAGCGACCTCTGTTTTGCCAAAGCCCACGTCGCCGCAGACCAGACGATCCATGACCTTGGGCGCGCACATGTCCTCTCGAACAGCCTGTATTGCGGCGGCCTGATCAGGCGTTTCCTCGAAGGGGAAAGCCTCGCAAAAGCGCTCCCATTTATGGGTGTCCAGGGTGTGAGCGTGTCCTGTGCGCGATTCTCGCCGCGCGTAGACCTCGAGAAGTTGAGCCGCGACATCTGCGGCTCGCTGCTGTGCTTTTTTTCGTGCCTTATCCCACTGATCACTTCCGAGCCGATGGAGTGGTGCGGTGTCGGGATCGCCGGCGGTATAGCGACTGATCAGGTGCAGCGACCCCACCGGCACGTAAAGTTTGTTGTTTTCCGCATACTCCAGCAGCAGGAACTCAGCATCGTCCCCCTCTATCTGCAGTACCTGTAAGCCCAGATAGCGCCCCACGCCGTGTTCAATGTGAACCACGGGTAAGCCCACGCGCAGTTCGGTAAGGTCGCGGATAATGGCGTCCGTGTCAGTCTCGGTGCGTGTTGTGCGCCTTCTCCGCTGGGCAACGCGCTGGCCAAATAATTGCGATTCACAGATCAGTGTCGGTGAGCCTGTGCCTGTGTAGAGCCCGCGATCGACGGGAGCGACGGTAATTCCAAAATGAATTTTCCGCCCGACAAAATCATGCCAATTAGCGACGGGCTCGGGCTGTAAATCCGCTTTGGCAAGCGTTTCGAGCAAAATCTCCCTGCGGCCCGCACTCTCGGCACATAAAAGCACGGGACCCTGGTGGTCCCCGATAAATCGACTCAACACATCTCGATAGCCTTCCGCTCCCCCGGTGCCAGTGAGCACCGGCGGTGACTTGAAGTCGGTCGCGATGTGAGCGGGTGCATGCTCGGTAGTCTTGAGTTCAAGTACGGCATGGTGACCGAGTTTCTCGTAAAGCTCCTCTACGGCGAGGAACCCTCGCCTGGGTGACAGCAGTGGGCGCCTGGGATCAATGCCGTACTCTTCGTACCGTGCGGTCACTTCTGCCCAGTAGCGCTGTGCAGCTGAGTAATGATCGCCCATGGTGGTGACGGCAGCGTGCTCTGGTAAGTAGTCAAAAACTGAGCCGCAGTGTTCAAAAAACAGGGGCAAATAGTATTCCGCGCCACCGGGCACGCGACCTGCGCTGACTTCACTGAAGATGGGGCAAAGATCAGCGTCGCCATCAAAAGCGTCATACCACGCCATCTGAAAACGACGGATTGCCTCTGAATTGACCGGGAACTCTCTCGCCGGCATTAGCTTGATGCGCGGGACCTGGTCAATGGTGCGCTGCGTTTCGGGATCAAAAGTGCGTAGCGTTTCAACCTCGTTATCAAACAGGTCAATGCGGTAGGGTGCCGCACTTCCCATCGGGAAGACATCGAGAAGTGCACCCCTAACGGCGAACTCGCCGTGCTCCATCACCGTCTCTACCGCGTGGTAACCATTGAGTGTCAAACTGGTGGTAAAGCGCTCCAGATCAAACTGGTCTCCCGTGTTCAGGTCTAGGGTGTTGCCCTCGATAAAATAGCGTGGAGGGGTACGCAACATGGCCGTGGTGATGGGCAATATAACGACGCCTGAGGAGAGTTTGGGGAGTTCGTAAAACGTCCGTAAACGCTGGGACACAATATCCTGATGGGGCGAGAAGTGGTCGTAGGGTAGTGTTTCCCAGTCGGGTAGGGTGAGCACCGGTATATCCGGTGACATAAACAGGGGTAGTTCCCGAGCGAGAATCTGTGCGTCGGTAGAGGTCGGCACCAGAACGATGAGTGGTCGATCGGTCGCCGCCAACTCCCCGATCACCGCCGAACTGGCGGAGCCGGGCAGGGGCCCCAGCGCGGTTCGTGAGCCCGCCTTGAGGGGCCAAGAAGTGTTTGTTAAGCGATCTTTAAACATGTCGCAGGCCTAGCATCGAACGCCTATTGTAGGCGTCGCGGCATTCGACAACCATGGCAATAGTGCTTTTACGGTTGCCTACGGCGAGGTGCGAATTGATAATGTCGCCCGCCAAGTGCCTAAGCGGACACCGTCTCGCGAGGAGTCCATGCTTAATCGCCGCAAAATCACGCCAAGGAGCCCCCGTGACTGAAGAACGTAAACGTCCGAGACCTGATGACTATTTTGCCGATTGGAAGCAGCGAGAGGCGCTAGCGGAGTCGATGATCCCGGTGGTGGGCCAGCTATCCCGGGAGCGCAACGTCAAGAGCTATATTTATGGCCGCTCGCTGGTCAATCAGTCGGTGCTGGACATCATGAAAAGCCACCGCTGGGTGCGGCAAATGGAGGACAACGAGCTGTCGGAATTCGAGACGACACCGGTCCTCAATGCCGTCAGTTCGCTGGACCTAGGACCCTGCCATTTGGATATCGGACGGCTGGCGGTCGCCTATTTTGATAAAGGCGCCGGCGCGGGCCTCTCGATTGAGCAGTATGTGTCACAGGAGCTCGATTATCTGATTGGTTCAACGCATAAACCGGTTGATGCCCCGGTTGACGTGGTGCTTTATGGATTCGGGCGCATTGGACGCTTGATGGCGAGAATCCTTATCGCCAAAACCGACGGGGGCGACAGCTTGCGTTTACGCGCCGTGGTGGTGCGCCGCGGCAACGCAGAGGATGACCTGTTGAAAAGAGCCAGCCTGTTGCGTCGGGACTCGGTTCACGGCGTATTTCAGGGGACGATCAGGGTCGATGAGGAGCGCCAGTCTTTTGTCGCCAATGGCAACGAGGTAAAGGTGATTTATGCCGACGCGCCAGAGGACATTGATTACACGGCCTACGGTATCGACCGTTGCATTGTGGTTGACAATACCGGCGCCTGGCGAGATCGGGAGGGATTGTCGCGACACCTCAAGGCCAAGGGCGTCGCGAAGGTCATTTTGACCGCCCCGGGTAAGGGAGATATCAAGAACATCGTTGCGGGCATCAACGATCAGGATATTCAACAGAACGACCAGATTCTGTCGGCCGCGTCATGCACGACCAATGCGATCGTGCCGGTGCTGAAGGCGGCGGATGACGAATACGGGATTGTTGCTGGACATGTCGAGACCGTGCACGCCTACACCAACGATCAAAACCTGATCGATAATTATCACAAGGCGGAGCGTCGAGGCCGGAGCGCGCCGCTAAATATGGTGCTCACCGAAACGGGCGCAGCCAAAGCGGTGGCCAAAGTGCTGCCCAACCTGGAGGGGAAGCTGACCGGCAATGCTATCCGCGTTCCCACCCCGAATGTCTCCATGGCGATCCTCAATCTGACGCTGGTCAAACCGACCACCCGGGACCTGCTGAATGAATTTATGCGGGAGACGGCACTTCACTCCAACATGAAGAAGCAGATTGACTACTCCAATTCCCCGGAAGTGGTCTCCAGCGACTTCGTTGGCTCACGCTCTGCCTGTGTTTTTGACGCAAAAGCCACCATCGTCAACGGTAATCAGGCGGTTTTGTACCTCTGGTACGACAACGAGTATGGATACAGCTGCCAGGTTTACCGCGTATTGGAGCGTATGGCGGGCATTCGCTACCAAACCTATCCCGCCAACGGCGTTTTTCCGACTTAACGCGAAAGGTCACGCGCCCGGGTTGGCCTTGATCGGCCAAGTCGAATAGAATAGCCGCGACCGATGAGAGCCCACTGGGCCCGGCCATCAGAAGCCCCCGGTCCTACAGTAGACGTACCACCGTCTGGGGGGTCTTACCCCGAAATGACATGAGTGAGCGTTGCCCTTGTTCGGGCGGCGGTGTAACTCGTGGCATCTCTCGGCCCACAGCTCGGTATGGCAGATGAGCATTGAGATGATAAAAATCAAACGCGGTTTGACGCTACCACTGGCGGGAGCGCCCTCGACAGAGATCGATACCTCCCTCAGCTGTCGCGCGGTTGCGCTGGTTGGACCGGACTATCACGGCATGAAGCCCACCATGGCGGTGCAGGTGGGGGACAGAGTCAGACGCGGTGATCTGCTATTCACGGATAAAAAGTGTGAGGGTGTCAGGTACACCGCCCCCGCAGGCGGTCAGGTGACGGCGATCAACAGGGGGGCTAAGCGCGCCTTTCAGTCCATCGTCGTCGACGTCGATAACGACGAGGCCGTGGCGTTTCAGCAATACTCGGTCGATCAGGCCAGATCACTCTCTGCTGATGTGATCAGAGAGCAATTGTTACTCTCGGGGCAGTGGACAGCGCTGCGGGCTAGGCCCTTCGGTCGCGTGGCGGACCCGGCGTCCACACCGGCCGGTTTATTTATTACGGCGATCGACACTCACCCCCATGCGCCGGATCCGGCACAGGTGATTGCGCGTGAGCCCGAGGCTTTCGCACTTGGACAGGAATTACTTGCCCGGATGGTGGGATGCCCTGTCTATTTATGTGCCGCACCCGATGCCGAGATACCCCAGTCTGGTCACGAGCGCGTCACTCGCCATGATTTTGCCGGTCCGCACCCCGCCGGTCTCGCGGGTACGCATGTCCATTTTTTGATGGGTGCATCGCTGTCAAAAATCGCGTGGACCATTGGCTATCAGGACGTGATTGCTGTGGGACGTTTGTTCCTTGATGGCGCACTGTTTACCGATCGAGTGATTGCCCTCGCCGGGCCATCTGTGAGCCGTCCCAGGCTGGTGTTGAGCCGATTGGGAGCGGATTTGCAGGCATTGGTGGCAGGGGAGCGGGAAGGCGGCGAAACCCGCCTAATATCTGGGTCGGTTTTGGGCGGGAGGGGCGTGCAGTCAGATACAGCTTATTTGGGGCGCTATCACCAGCAGGTGTCTGTGCTACCAGAGGGCAGACAGCGTGCTTTGTTCGGGTGGCTCTCACCGGGGGTCAATAAGCACTCTGTGCTGGGGATTTACCTGTCAAGCTGGTTCGGGCTCAAACCTGTCGCTATGTCGACTACGACCAATGGCTCTGAGCGTGCCATGGTGCCGGTGGGCGCCTACGAGAGGGTCATGCCGCTAGACATTCTGCCCACGCAGCTTTTGCGTGCGTTGCTGGTGGGCGACACAGAAACTGCGCAAGCGCTGGGTTGTTTGGAGCTAGATGAGGAGGACCTCGCGCTCTGCACCTATGTATGTCCCGGTAAATATGAATATGGCGAGATCCTGAGAGATAACCTCACGCGCATTGAGAAGGAAGGCTGACAAATGGGATTGCGACAACAACTCGACGCAATGGAACCGCACTTCAAACCCGGCGGCCGCTTCGAGAAATGGTACGCGCTGTATGAGGCGGTCGACACGATTTTTTATTCTCCCGCCAGCGTGACGCGCGCGAATGCGCATGTGCGCGATGGTGTCGATTTGAAGCGGATCATGATCACCGTATGGTTCGCGACGTTCCCCGCAATGTTTTATGGCATGTATAACATTGGGGTGCAGGCCAACGAGGTGTTGGCGCTCTCGGGTGGGGTGTTGGACGGATGGCGCGGCGGCATTGTTGCGGCACTCGGAGGCCACGATGCCAGCAACGGCTGGCATAACATGCTCTACGGTTTGGTGCATTTTCTGCCGCTGTATCTGGTGACCTTCGCCGTTGGCGGCTTTTGGGAAGTGCTGTTCGCCATGCGCCGAGGTCACGAAGTCAACGAAGGCTTCTTTGTAACCTCTATCCTATTTACACTGACGCTCCCCCCTGACTTGCCCTTATGGCAGGCTGCACTGGGCATCAGTTTTGGCGTGGTTATCGGCAAAGAGGTCTTCGGTGGTACCGGGAAAAACTTCCTGAACCCCGCATTGACCGGTCGAGCCTTTCTCTATTTTGCTTATCCAGCGCAAATTTCGGGTGATGCGGTATGGACGGCTGTCGATGGCTACTCCGGCGCGACGCCACTGGGTATCGTGGCTGCCGAGGGGATGCCCGGCCTTGCACAAGCCTATACCTGGTGGGACGCATTTGTCGGCGCGATTCCCGGCTCAATTGGCGAGACTTCAACGCTCATGATCATGATCGGGGGCATCTTTCTTATTGTGCAGGGCATCGCCTCCTGGCGGGTCGTGGCAGGCTGTTTCGCCGGCATGATCGCATTCAGTCTGCTGCTTAACACCGTCGGTTCTGATTCCAACCCCGCCTTTGCAATGCCCTGGCACTGGCACATGGTGGTTGGCGGCTTTGCCTTTGGCGCATTTTTCATGGCGACTGATCCTGTGTCGGCAGCGATGACGCACTCGGGTCGTTGGGCTTACGGTATTTTGATCGGCGTCATGTGTGTTTTGATCCGTGTCGTGAATCCCGCGTTCCCTGAGGGCATGATGTTGGCGATTCTATTTGCCAACTTATTCGCTCCGCTGTTCGATCACTTTGCGGTGAGCGCCAACATCAAGAGGAGGCTAGCTCGTGTCAGCTAATGGAGAGGGTCTTGGGCGGGTCCTGACTGTTGCCCTCGGACTGTGTTTGGTTTGCTCCGTTGTGGTGTCTGCTGCGGCGGTGGTTTTAAAACCGGCGCAAGAGGCCAATAAAACGCGGGACTTGAAGCGCAACATATTGATGGCCGCAGGTCTGCTTGACCCCGCGCTCTCGGTCGAGGAGCAATTTGAGCAAGTTGAGACCCGAGTGGTCGACCTCGATGCCGGCGTATTCGTGGACGATATTGATCCGGCAACTTTTGATCAGCGAGAGGCGGCTAAGGATCCCGAGCAGTCGCGGGCGATTCCCGGTGAACAGGATCCCGCAAAGCTGGTGCGCAGGGAGCATCAGGCGCTGGTTTATTTGGTGCGGGGTGCCGAGGGCGATCTCGATAAAATTATTCTGCCCATTCGGGGCTATGGGCTTTGGTCAACTTTGTACGGATTTATGGCCTTGGAGGCCGACGGCAACACCATCGCCGGGTTGGGTTTTTACGAACACGGCGAGACGCCCGGGTTGGGTGGCGAAGTGGATAACCCGCGATGGAAAGCAATATGGCCGGGTAAGCAGGTGTACCAGGCTGATCAGGTGGCGATTGAGGTGCTTAAAGGCGCGGTGTCGGCGGGATCAGCCCAGCAGCAGTGGCAGGTCGACGGCTTGTCCGGCGCGACGCTGACGACTAAGGGCGTCAATAATCTTGTGCGCTACTGGTTGGGAGAGCAGGGGTTCAAGCCGCTGCTGGATAACTTGCGGCAGGGAGAAGTCTCATGAGCATGCGCGATACCCTCGCAGATCCTATCTTCAAGAATAATCCGATTGCACTGCAGATCCTGGGTATCTGTTCTGCCCTGGCGGTCACCACGTCCCTTAGGGTGACCGTGGTGATGTGTATTGCGTTGACGCTAGTCACCGCGTTCTCCAGTTTTTTTATCTCCAGCATTCGGCAGTTCATTCCCTCGAGTATTCGCATCATTGTTCAGATGACCATCATTGCGTCTCTGGTGATTGTGGTCGATCAAGTTCTGAAGGCAGTGGCCTACGACATCTCCAAACAGCTGTCAGTTTTTGTCGGGTTGATCATCACTAACTGCATTGTGATGGGCCGCGCGGAGGCGTTTGCGATGAAGAACCCACCCGTGCCGAGCTTTATTGACGGTATTGGTAACGGCCTCGGTTATTCATTTGTTTTGTTGGTGGTGGCAACCTTCAGAGAGTTATTCGGCACTGGCAAGTTGTTCGGAGTCGAAATCTTACCGCTGGTCACCGAGGGTGGCTGGTATCAGGCGAATGGATTGCTGCTGTTGCCGCCGAGCGCCTTCTTTTTGATTGGACTGCTGATCTGGGCGATCAGATCGTTTAATACTGAGCAGGTGGAGTCCCCGGAGTTCAAGATCGCCCACCATAACGCAGCGGAGGAGAGCGCCTGATGGAACACTATCTCAGCCTTTTTGTCCGAGCGATTTTCATTGAGAACATGGCGCTGTCATTTTTTCTGGGTATGTGCACTTTTCTGGCTGTCTCCAAGAAAATTCAGACGGCGGCGGGTTTGGGCGTAGCGGTCGTCGTGGTGTTGGCGATCACAGTGCCGGTTAATAATTTGATCTATCAGAACCTGTTGGCAGATGGCGCGCTGGCCTGGGCCGGGTTGCCCGACGTGGATCTCAGCTTTCTCGGGTTGTTGAGCTACATCGCTGTTATCGCTGCATTGGTTCAGATTCTCGAAATGTTCCTCGACAAGTACGTCCCTGCGCTGTACGCCACGCTGGGGGTATTTCTGCCGCTGATTACCGTGAATTGCGCCATATTGGGAGCATCGCTACTGATGGTCGAGCGTAGCCTTACCTTTGCTGAGAGCGCGGTGTTTGGCGCGGGCTCTGGCATAGGGTGGGCATTGGCAATCGTTGCGCTGGCCGGGATCCGTGAGAAGCTAAAATACAGTGATGTCCCGGACGGTTTGCAGGGCTTGGGGATTACCTTTATCACGGTGGGATTGATGTCGCTGGGTTTCATGTCTTTCGGCGGAATCGATATTTAGTCCGGAATTGAAGAGAGAGAAAACACCGAATGGATATGACGATCGTTTATGGTGCTGGCATGTTCACTGCGATCATACTCGCGCTGGTGATGATTATTATTGCCGCCCGTAGCCGTTTGGTTTCGAGTGGCAATATCAGTATCGAAATCAACGGTGAGCGCACCATCGAGGTGCCGGCCGGCGGTAAGCTGTTGCAGACCCTTGCGGATGCCAACTTGTTTTTGGCAAGTGCATGCGGCGGTGGCGGCACCTGTGCTCAATGCAAGTGCGTGGTTCAGGAGGGCGGCGGCGCGATGTTGCCTACCGAGGAGGCACACTTCACGCGTCGTGAGGCCGGTGAGGGCTGGCGGCTCTCTTGCCAGACACCGGTCAAGCAAGACCTCAAGATTCAGGTTCCCGACGAGGTCTTCGGCGTAAAGCAGTGGGAATGTGAGGTCCTGTCAAACGAGAATGTGGCGACATTCATCAAGGAATTGGTGCTTAAGTTACCCGAGGGCGAAAGCGTCGATTTTCGAGCGGGCGGCTACGTTCAGCTGGAGTGCCCTCCGCACGCTGTGAAATACAGCGACTTTGATGTCGAAGAAGAGTATCGCGGTGACTGGGAGCGGTTTGGGTTTTTCAATCTCGAGTCCGCGTGTGCCGACACAACAATCAGAGCCTACTCCATGGCGAATTACCCGGAAGAAAAGGGTATTGTTAAATTCAACATTCGAATCGCAACGCCGCCGCCGGGAAGCCAGGGGATTCCTGCTGGGATCATGTCCAGTTGGGCGTTCAACCTGAAACCGGGCGACAAGGTCAATGTTTACGGTCCCTTTGGAGAGTTCTTCGCCAAGGAAACCGATAACGAAATGGTCTTCATCGGAGGCGGCGCTGGCATGGCGCCCATGCGCTCTCATTTGTTCGATCAGCTCAAGCGCCTTAACTCCAAGCGCAAGATCAGCTTTTGGTACGGCGCGAGATCGCTCCGCGAAATGTTTTATGTAGAAGACTACGACGGGCTGGACGCAGAGAATGATAACTTCGAGTGGCACGTCGCGTTGTCCGACCCGCAGCCCGAAGACAACTGGGAGGGACTGACCGGCTTCATTCATCAAGTACTCTATGAGCAATATCTCAAGGATCACCCGGCGCCGGAGGATTGCGAGTACTACATGTGCGGCCCGCCGATGATGAATTCGGCAGTGATCAATATGCTGCTTGATCTTGGGGTGGAGCGCGAAAACATTTTCTTGGATGACTTTGGCGGATGACGTCGTTTCGGCTCAGCGCCATCAGGGGGCCAGCACTTGTGCTGGCCTTTTGCTGTGTGGTCGCGTGCAGCGAAGCCGACCGCCCAGTGCAGATTGCTGGGCAAGTGTTCGGCACAACGTGGTCGCTGACCTATCTGGGGGCGCCGGTTGATGTAACGAGTGTCGATGTTCAAGACAGCGTGGAAACTGCTTTCAACATCGTTAACGAAAGCATGAACCACTATGATACGAGCAGTTTGATTAGTACTTTTAATGCCCAAGCTGTCGACACCCCCATGGAAGTGGACTGGGATTTTGCCTACGTGCTCTCGGCCGCATTGGCGTTGGGTGAGGTCACCGATGGTGCCTATGATGTCACGGTAAGCCCATTATCCGATCTTTGGGGGTTTGGCCCGGGCGGTCCCAAGCGGTTTCCTGTTGAGGCCGATATCGCTGCGGTATTGGGCAGGGTGGGCTCGAATCATTTGGCGTGGCAGCCCGAGACCAGGCTTCTGAGCAAGACGATGCCCGGTGTTGCGCTGGATTTCTCCTCATTGGCCAAGGGTTACGCGGTCGATCTCGCGGCAGATGCCCTCGATGAATTGGGTGTCGCGCACTATATGCTCGAGATCGGCGGCGAAGTTCGCGTTCGTGGCCAGAGTCCGAGGGGCGACGCTTGGCGGATAGCCATAGAGCGACCGGAACCGGGTGCGCGCGGTGGGGTGCAGGCCGCGCTCGTGCTCGAGGATACTGGGGTTGCCACCTCGGGAGACTACCGCAATTTTTTTGAACATGAAGGAGATCGCTACTCTCATCTCATTGACCCACGAACCGGTTATCCGGTTCGTCATGACGTGGTGTCCGTGACAGTTGTTCATGGCTCTGCGATGATGGCGGACGCGTGGGCGACGGCGTTGACAGTCATGGGGTCAGCAGAGGCGATGGCGATGGCGGAAGCGCGCGGTCTTGCGGTTTACGTCATTACCCAAGTAGGTGACCGCACTGAGTCGGTGGCCAGCCGCGCTATGAAGCCACTATTGCTCGACGATCGCCAATGATTGCCAGAAGAGCGCGAGGAACGCTATGACATTTATAATCGCTCTTGTCGTTTTTGTGATGGTGGTTACTGTCATGTCCGTCGGGGTCATTTTTGGTCGGCCACCGATCACCGGGTCATGTGGTGGGCTGGGTGCGGTTGGTATCGATCAGGAATGCGAGATATGCGGTGGTAACCCGCAGCGCTGCGATGCCGCCTCTGCGCCAGCCACGGTGCGGGAATATGATCCACGGGCGTCAGATCGTTGAGAATGCGCCCGGCACTGCGGGGTAGGTTTCCGCAAATAGTGCGGTAACGGCTGTGCAACTTCTGTTTGAACTCATGCTGCGCTTCACGCTGGGAGGTGGGCAGCGTCGCTTCACACGGTTCGTAGCACTGGCATCACTTTTAGGCATGATGCTTGGGGTCGCTACGCTGATCGTTGTTCTCTCGGTAATGAATGGCTTCGCATTGGAGCTACGCCAGCGACTCTTGTCTATTGCGCCAGACTTGGTTTTAGAGGCAGGTCCGCTACCTCAGGCAACGTTGCTAAGTCTGTCCAGCCAGGTGGAGACTCATCCTGATGTAGTGGCGGCGAGCATCATGCATCGAGGCACGGTCCTCATGCGTCGCGGTGATCGCAATCGTGGCATCAAGCTTACGGGCGCCCCTGAAGCTGGCCTCACGCGGGTTGCCTCACTCGAGGGGCATTTAATCGCCGGTACCGTCGAGGCGATTTTTGAGCAGCCATTTACGGTGATTTTAGGTGCCGATGCGGCGCGATTACTCGGAGTGGGAGTCGGCGATGAAGTCGAGGTTGTACTGCCGAGGCTGACCATGACACCACTGGGCGTGTTTCCTGCGCTACGTACATTGCGCGTATCCGGGATTTTTGAGGTCGGTGCTCAGCCTGACGCCTTTGAGGGGTTTGTCTCTTTTGCGACCGCGCAACGCTTATTTGCGGCAGCGGGGCAAGTTGGTATTCAGGCGCGCGTGCGCGACAGGGAGCAGCTTCAAGAGGCAACGACCTTCATGGCGTCTTTGAGTCCGGGCCACAGTAGCGTGACTGACTGGCGCGATTCGCAAGGGTCGCTATTCACTGCGATCAGAATGGAGAAGCTGACCGTGGGTGTGTTGCTCACTTCCGTTATTCTCGTGGCGGCGTTTAACTTGATCTCCATGCTGACCATGTCGGTGACAGAGAAGAGATCTGATATTGCGATTCTGCAGGTGTTGGGCCTATCTTCACACCGCCTGTTGACTGTTTTTTTAGGGCACGGATTGATGCTGGCGACGGTCGGTATTTTTGTGGGTGCGTCGCTGGGCATTTGGCTGTCACTCTCGGTAGCCGAATTATCAATGTGGCTTGAGCGTACGCTGGGTTGGGTGCTGTTTGATCCATCGGTTTATTACATCGCTGGCCTGCCGGCCCAGCTCATGTGGGCCGATGTCCGGGCCGTAGTGGCGACCGCATTGGTGTTGAGCGTTATCGCGAGTGTGTATCCTGCTTGGCGCGCAGCCCGAATTCCCGCGGCGGAGGCGCTCAACTATGTCTGACAGTCCTGTGCTTTCAGCCCGCGACGTAGTGAAGCGCTACAGCGACGGGCGGCAGGATATCGTTGTCCTGTCGGGACTCGACCTCACCGTTATGAGCGGAGATTGGCTGGCCATTGTCGGTGCCTCTGGCTCGGGTAAATCGACGCTGTTGAATTTGCTCGGTGGACTCGATGCGCCAACGGCGGGTGAGGTGGCGGTGTCGGGACGTCGTTTTGGCGATATGAATGAGCGCGAGCGCAGTGTGTGGCGCAACCGAAATCTGGGCTTTGTGTTTCAAATGCATCACCTATTGCCTGAATTCTCCGCGTTGGAGAATGTGGCAATGCCGGCGCGAATCGGGGGGTTGTCCAAGTCCGCGGCTGAGGCGCGCGCCAAAGATCTTCTGGAGCGACTGGGTTTGTCCCAGAGAGTCAGTCATCGGCCTGCAGCTTTGTCAGGCGGCGAAAGGCAACGCGTGGCCATCGCACGGGCACTGATCAATGAACCCTCCTGCGTATTAATGGACGAACCCACAGGGAATCTGGACCCGGCAACAGCAGAGCAGGTATTGGAGGCGATGCAGGCTTTGCGCCAGTTCAAAACCGCTTTCGTTGTAGTCACACACGATCCTGGTATCGCACAGCGGATGGACCGTCAGCTGACATTGCTGTCAGGTCGTCTGGAGAACCGGTAGTGTCCTGGCGCTTGCGCTTGATGATTGCTCTGAGGCAGGCGCTGGATCCCGGGCGCGGGCTGTCTGCGTTTCTATCCAAGGTGTCTATTCTCGGCATGGCGCTGGCCATTGCTTTGCTTTTGACTGTCCAGTCGGTGATGAATGGCTTTGATCGGGAGATGCGGGAGCGCATTCTCTCTCTGGTGCCCCATATTCTCGTCACCGGGCCACCTGAATCCGAGGAGTGGCCAGTCTTAGCAGGCGCTTTATCTCAGCAGCCCGAGGTAGCAAGTGTTCGGCTTTTCAGGGCGATGGATGCTTTGCTATTGCGCGGACGAGAAGTATTCGCGACACAGTTAATGGCGATGGATGATGATGGTCTGGGTCATTACGCGGCCCTGATGGAGCCCGATTTGGCCGAAATGAGTGAGCGGGATCTCATTCTGGGTAAGGCATTGGCCGCACGGCTTGGGCTGACCATCGGTGACGCGGTGACCTTTGTCATTCCAGCGAAAGCGGGTAATCGCTATTCGTCGCTGACGGTGTCCCTCCGCGCGTTATTGAGCTCAGGTACCGAATTGGATGAAACGCTGGCGATGATCCATCGACGTGCGCTGCCGGTTGCGGCATCGGCGTCCCAGGGTGCCGAGAGTATCGCGATTGAATTAGTTGATGTCTTTGCTGCCTCGCAGTGGCGGTGGGACGTGATGCAAATGGTGCCGTCGACTTTCCGCGTGACCGATTGGCGGGCGACCCATGGCAACTTGTACTCGGCAATCCAGTTATCCCGTGATCTGATTGGCCTGATTTTGTTCACGGTCATTTTTGTTGCCGCTTTTAATGTGGTGTCGTCACTGATGTTGGTGGTCACGGATCGGCGAAAAATTGTCGCCATGCTGATGACGATGGGGGCTGTGCGACGCGACATTGTCGCGATATTTTTTCTACAGGGCGCAGTCATCGGCGCAGTAGGCGCTGCGATCGGAGCCGGTCTTGGTTGGATATTTGCGGGGAACACTCCCGAAGCAGCACAGCTCTTGGAGCGATTTTTGGGTATCCCACTTTTGCAGACCGACGTCTACCCGCTGTCCTTCGTTCCGGTGGATATGCGGTGGCAGGATTTTGTTTCTACCGGCGCTATCGCGATTATTTTATCGATTCTGGCGGCGTCCATTCCCGCACTCCGTGCCTCGAAGCTGCCCCTTGCCGACACCTTGAGTCACTGACCACGACGGCGCTTTCGCGCCAGCCATTGCCGCTGGATCGCGGCGCGCCAAAGCCTATCGATCAAGAGGTAGCCGAGCAGCGCGAAAAGGACACCCAAGACTTGGGAGCCCACTACCAGTGGTACCCAGATTTCCTCAAGGCTCTGGGTAAACCAGGTCCACGAGGCCTCGAACTCGACTTCTATCGGGTGAGTCCCCATGAGCCATGCCCCCAACTTGTAGGCACCGTAAAAAATGGCGGGCATTGTCA
>VMDB01000163.1 GCA_008081075.1 Halieaceae bacterium | reverse complement strand
CCCCCGCCAGAATGTATTCCTGAATACGTTCAACGGCCTGCCGGTAGTCCGCTTTGTTAATGCTGGGTCTAAAAGACTCGGTGAGCGCGAAAGTGCGCTTTGACTTCTTGGTTTCCTGGTGAATTGCCGATTCGATGCATCGACGCGTGTCGGCAGGGCAGTCGGGGTGGAACAGCAACTCGGTGGTGCCGCTTTGTGCGTGAGAGACCAGCATGCCGTTGAAGATGCCCGCGGTGCCGAGGGTGGTAGCACTCGCATCCATCGTTGCCAGTGCGCCTTCGATATCGGTCATCCATCTGGCTAGATCGCTCGAATAATCCTTCGCGGCGAAGGTATTCGTCGGCAGTGCCGTAATGAGTTCTAGCTCGGTATCGATGCCAGCGTCACCGCTGTCGAGGTAGGCGAATCCCGGTAAATGGGCAAGACGATCTGCCCACTCGATTAGCGAGTGGGTGTAGGGAAGCGGTACAACGCGACCTTTGAGGCCCATAAATAACCCTATGAAAATTGAGGGTAAAATTGACAGCAATGGCTAAGGATAAGTAATGTCTCGCCCTGTGCACAGGGAGCGTGTACAGGTTTTCGAGCACAGCGACTAATAGGCTGTGTGGACGATCCCAATCTGAGAGTTAATCCATGAAAAATGGTGCAAAAGAGGCCGCCGCTGCAGTGGCGGGCGTGACTCTGAATAATCCCTTTGTCACCGCGCCCACGGCAGAAGATAGCGTGGGTCGATATGAGGCTACGTTAAGCCGGGGTCTTGAGCTACGTCAGCTCCCCTATATTGCGGCGGGGACCGCGAGCCGCCAGCGGCAGCACCTCAAGGGGCGTATGACCGTGTGGGAGCGAATCCGATTTCTCGCCGACGACGAGCCCCATGTGCTATATCAAAACTGGGGACCCAATCTTGATGGCGCGTCGCTCGTTACAGCGATCGCCACCATCGATGGCCGCGACGTGGCGGTCTATGGGCATGATTTCACTGTCCGCGCGGGCTCGATGGATGCCACCAACGGGGAAAAGCTGGCGCGCTTGTTTGAGTTGGCTGCCAAGCGGCGAATTCCATTGGTCGGTCTGAACGACTCGGCCGGCGCTTACATTCCGGCTGGGGTTGGCGGCTTGGACGGTTATGCGGATGCTTTCACGGCGCTAAGAAAGATCAGCGGTATTGTGCCCAGCATTATGTGCATGTTCGGGTTTAACGCCGGCGGAGGAAGCTACTTACCCAGACAGGGAAGTTTTCTGATTCAACCCAAAGATACGTTTTTCGGGCTTACAGGCCCGGGAGTTGTGAAGAGTGTGCTGGGCGAGGACATCACACCTGATGAACTTGGCGGCCCGATGGTGCACAGTCAGACCGGCGTCACTGATTTTGTCGTGGAAGATGAAGTAGCGGCCTTGCGAAAGGTGAGGGAGTTATTGCGCTATCTGCCTGATTCAAACCAGTTTCTCGCCCCTTATCGTGAGACCTCGGATCCAGTGGATCGACAGACAGTCGACGTGGATATATTGCTAAAGAAAGCCTTCAACTCACCCACGGGTTTTAACACCCCGTTTGACATCAGCATCATGATCCAGCAGCTGTGTGACCACGGAGACTTTCTCGAAACCCAGGCAGATCGAGCGCGCAATACCATCACAGCGTTTGGTCGCATGGGCGGTCACGTCGTGGGGTTCGTTGCCAATAATTCCGCCGTGTCGTCAGGGCAGATTGACATCGACGCCGCGTACAAGAATGCGCGCTTTATCAGGTTCTGTAATCTCTACAACATTCCCGTGATGTTTCTTGAGGACACGACCGGATTCTTGCCCGGTAGGGAACAAGAGCACCGCGGTATTGTGCAGGCAGGTCGGGCAATGCTCGACGCTATCGTGGATCTCCGCACACCGCGATTTCTGGTGCTTGTTCGTAATGCATTCGGTGGCGCCTATGCCTCCTACAACAACTACTCCACTGGCGCTGATTTTGTCATCGCATTGCCGACCACTCGCGTTGCCGTGATGGGTCCCGCGGGTGTGGAGTATGTGTATAAGGAAGAGTTGAAAAAAATTCGCGCGGGTAGAGAGCAACGAATTGCGCAGACGGCAGCTGATCTCGCCGCTGGGGGGCTAAGCGAGCAGGCGGCGCTAGGTGAAGCTTCATCGTCGGTCGACGCGGCCATCAAGGCGGAAGAGGCGTTATTGGCGCAACGTTATGAGCGAGAAATTATGAACCCCGAGGAGGCGCTGAGCCTAGGGTCTATTTCGGAGATCGTCATGCCCTCGGAGCTTCGCCGCGTACTCGGGCGCCAGCTCGCATTTTGTTTGCGACATTATGAACCTGGGCCGATGCAGTCGGTGCAGCGCGAATTCCACTGATCGTCGGTAGGGAGTACTCCTCGAGTGGGCACAGATCAATATCTTAATAACCCCCTGATCCACGCTGATAGGCGCGCTAAGTTGCGTTTGTCCGAATGGGCCGAACAGTTCCGATGTGGCCATCTGAAGCCACTGATCATCTGCCGTGGACCCATCAGAAAGGAAGCGATGGACGTCTTCACAGAGATGGGGATCAATGACTTCGGCATATTGCTCTCGGAGAAAGACTCCATCGTTTACCGGGGCGCGCTGGCGCCAGAATTGAGGTCGCTCACCGATCCCGACCGGGTTCATCGTGTCCCTGATTACAGCGGTGCTACCAAAGAGGAGCGCGAGCAACGCATTCAGGACATCATCGATATCGCGAACACATGGGGCTACAACGCGATATTCGCAGGCTACGGTTTTATGGCCGAGGACGAGCAAATGGTAGCAGCCATGGAATCGGCAGGCCTCAACTTTATTGGACCGTGCTCTAGAACCGTGAGGCAGGCGGGCCTGAAGGATGAGGCCAAGCGGACCGCATTGCGAGCAGGAGTCTCGGTGACGCCGGGTATCGACAATGGCACCACGCTGACGCTCCTGAAAAAATATCCTGACGAAGCGGCCCTGATGGCGCTCGTAGACACCCATGAGCTGGAGCTCGCGGCCTCAGAAAATCCCAACGACGATCTAGAATCTCTGGCTGAGCGAGTGCTCGTTGCGAGTTACCGTAAAGGGCTGGATCTTTACACCATCGATGAATTGAGTGAGACCCTGACAGAGGCGGTCGTGCGGATGGGGCAAGACTATCCGCAAAACCGGGTCAGGCTGAAAGCAATCGGCGGTGGCGGTGGTAAGGGCCAGCGGATAGTGCCGCTAGGAGAGGCCGCGCGAACCCCGGAGTTAGTCAGAGAAATACTCAACGAAGTAAAAGCCACTGGCGTTGGTGATAACAAAAACGTGCTGGTTGAGCTCAATATTGAAACCACGCGCCATCAGGAAATCCAAGTAATTGGCAACGGTGACTGGTGTATTACGCTCGGTGGGAGAGACTGCTCCCTGCAAATGCACGAACAAAAACTGCTCGAAGTTTCGGTGACGCGGGAGTCGCTTCAGGGGGCGGAAGAGAGGGCGCGCAGCGCCGGTGAAGTCGCTGAGGCGGATGTGCTGGCTCAGGATATTCAAACGCTGGATACCATGGAGGCGGAGGCGGCCCGTTTTGGTGAGGCGGTCGGTCTCGACTCAGTTTCAACTTTTGAGTGCATAGTCGATCGGGATAAGCATTTCTTCATGGAGATGAATACCCGTATTCAGGTCGAGCATCGGGTTTCCGAGCTCTGCTATGCCTTGCGTTTCAGCAATCCTGACAACCCCAGCGAGAGTTTTGTCGTTGAGTCACTGGTGGAGGCCATGGTGCTACTGGCAGCCCACGGTCCAAGGCTGCCTAAGCCTGAGCGTATTCCGAGATTGCCCGATAGCCTTGAAGCGCGTTTGAACGCCACGAACGATGCACTGCAACCGAGTGCTGGAGGTATCGTGGAGTTCTGGTCGGATCCCATCGCGGGAGAAATACGGGACGACCAGGGGATTAGCCTTCACAACCCCGATACAGATGTCTTTATGGATTACACGCTGGCGGGCGCCTATGACTCCAACATCGCCCTGTTGCTGACGGTGGGCGATAGTCGCGAGGCGGCCTACGAGCAAATGGCGGAGGTGCTAAGGGCAACCCGTTTAAGAGGCAAAGACTTGCAAACCAATCTGGCCTTTCATTACGGGCTGGTGCATTGGTTCCTCGGGCGCACCGTCAATGCGAGGCCCACGACCCAGTTTGTCGTGCCGTATTTAACCGCAGTAGGCGAGCTGGCGCAGGAGGCGGGTCGTGTTGACGTGGATATTGCGTGGCGGCTTATTTGTCAGGCGCAAAGAGACAGGGCAGGTGAGCTAGAGCCTGCCCTGACAAAGGTCCTTGCTGCCAAGGAGAGTTTGCTTACACGTCCGCTGAAATTGTTATTGAAATCCCCTCATTTACTCTCTGGCTGGCTGAGCCTCAATCGAAAGGCGTTCAACTTTGAAGAGGAGCATTTTGTTTGGGCCGAGAACCCCATCGAGGTGCTGGCCGATACCTATCATTTCCTGCGTCTCGATTGGAATGACCAGTTGCCCGCCGCCAATATGATTTGGGATCACGATCAGGCAATCCTGAGTGATGCGGAGGACTTTTACGCTGAAATTACGCGGCGATATGGCGCTGAGACTTGGGATGCAGTGAGCCAGTTGCTCTCAGGTGAAGCGCCTGAGGGTGCCGCGCAAGAGCAATGGCAGGCGATTACCGCGGCGCACCTGGGCTTTCAGGCGGGCGTGGATATTCTGGAGCTCTTGCCGTCGATTGCCCGTTTCACCGGATTTTTTGATCTGGCCGTCAACCCCGATATGACGATCGATTTCCCCGAGCGGTTGTTGGCGCGCGATCATCAGGCCGCAATGGCGAAATGTTTAGCGCCGCCACCGGTGGCCAAATCTGACGAAATCGTGGCAGCGAGCGGTGGCATGTTCTACGGGCGGGAGGCGCCTGACGCTCCCCTCTACATTGAGGCGGGGCAGCACTTTAATGCGGGCGACCCTCTTTACATTGTCGAGGTCATGAAAATGTTTAATAAGGTGGTTGCGCCTTTCGCCGGCACCGTAGAGGAGGTGCTGATTGAGAATGATGGCACCATCATTACCAAGGGTCAGCCGCTGTTTAAGGTCACGCCAGACGAGAGGGTCGAAGTGCTCTCCGAGGCGGAGCAGTCTGCCGCGCGCAAAGCACATACGATTGAGCTCGTAAATCGCTTCATCTCAGCGGATTTTAGGGGGTAAGCCGATGATCACTGCACTGGACCATATCGCGATCGCCGTGCCGGATCTGGAGCGCGCAATCAGTCGATTCTTGGATGACTTTGGGTTGCAGCATGACGGTAATGAGGTGGTCGAGGCCGCGCAGACCACGACGGCTTTTTTTAGCCTACCCGAGACCCACATAGAGCTGGTGCATCCGCTCGAGGGCGGAGGTCCGATAGCGACCTACTTAGAGAAAAGAGGTGGTGGCCTGCACCATCTTTGCTTTCGGACCGATGACATAGACAGCGACGTGGCACGTTTGCGTGAGAAGGGCTACCAATTTATCGGAGATGCCCCGACGCCCGGTGCGCACGGGTCGCGCGTGATATTTATTCACCCCAAGAGTTGTGATGGTGTATTGATCGAGTTATCACAGCCTGCAGAGGCCCATGCATGAGTGTTTATGACCCCGATTCATCTACCCTAGCCGCCTGGGGTGCTTTGGTAGAAAAACAGAGTAAAGGTCTGACCCCGGAAGACTTTGTGTGGAACACCCCTGAAGGTATTCCGTTAAAGACGCTATATACCGCAGAAGACCTCGACGGGTTGCCGTATACCAATACGCTACCCGGGATGTCGCCCTACATAAGAGGCCCTCAGGCGACGATGTATGCGGGGCGTCGATGGACCATCAGACAGTATGCGGGCTTTTCTACAGCGGAGGCCTCCAACGCGTTTTACCGAAAATCACTCGCTGCGGGCGGGCAGGGCATATCTGTCGCATTTGATCTGGCAACGCATCGTGGCTATGACTCGGATCATGCGCGGGTATCTGGTGATGTTGGTAAAGCCGGCGTGGCAGTCGATTCAGTGGAAGACATGAAGGTACTTTTCGACGGGATTCCGCTCGATCAGGTCTCGGTCTCTATGACGATGAATGGTGCAGTGCTGCCGGTTCTCGCGGGATATATCGTTGCGGCCGAAGAGCAGGGCGTTTCCCAGGCGGACCTTTCGGGAACTATTCAGAACGACATCCTCAAAGAATTTATGGTGCGCAACACCTATATCTACCCTCCGGCACCGAGTATGCGCATCATCGGCGATATCATTGCCTACTGCTCGGCGAATTTGCCAAAGTTCAATACCATTTCGATCTCTGGCTATCACATGCAGGAGGCTGGTGCGAATGCGGCGCTGGAGCTCGCATACACGCTTGCCGATGGAAAGGAGTACATCAAAACGGCCATTGCGGCTGGTTTGAAGATCGATGATTTTGCGCCGCGCCTCAGTTTTTTCTGGGGCATTGGTATGAATTTCTACATGGAAATTGCCAAGATGCGCGCTGCACGCTTGCTATGGTCCGAGATCGTGGCCATGTTCAACCCGGAGAACCCCAAGAGTGGGATGCTGCGGACCCATTGCCAGACATCGGGCTGGTCCCTGACCGAGCAGGATCCCTATAACAATATCGTCAGAACCACCATTGAGGCGATGGCGGCAGTTTTTGGGGGTACTCAATCACTGCATACCAATGCCTTGGATGAAGCAATCGCGTTGCCCTCGGATTTTGCCGCGCGGATCGCGCGCAACACTCAGCTTATTCTGCAAGAGGAAACAGGGATTGGTCAGGTCGTCGATCCCTGGGGTGGTTCCTACATGATGGAGCAGCTCACCCACGACATGGCGGAAAAAGCCCGGGAGTTAATGCAGGAAATTGACGAGCTTGGTGGCATGGCCAAGGCTATCGAGAGCGGGCTGCCAAAACTTCGCATTGAAGAGGCGGCTGCCAAAAAGCAGGCGCGGATTGATCGCGGGGAAGACGTAATTGTAGGGGTGAATAAGTTTCAGATCGCCGAGCAGGATGCCGTCGACATTCTCGAGATTGATAATGAGCAGGTTCGCGAATCTCAGCTCGCAAGGCTTGCCAGTATTCGTGCGTCGCGCAATGAAGACAGCGTAACTGCCGCCCTCAAGGCGCTCACCGCTGCCGCAGAATCGGGCAGTGGCAATTTGTTAGCGTTGGCGATTGAGGCGACGCGCAGCAGGGCTACCGTCGGAGAAATCTCCGACGCCTTGGAGGTGGTTTATGGCCGCTTTGTTGCCCACGCGCAGACGGTGTCAGGTGTTTACGGCGCTGCCTACGCTGAGGACGCCAACTGGGAGGGTATCTCAATGGACATCGACGCATTTGTCGAGCGACACGGGCGCCGACCCCGTATGTTGGTTGCCAAAATGGGCCAGGATGGTCATGACCGAGGCGCTAAAGTAGTTGCGACTGCGTTTGCCGATGTGGGCTTTGACGTGGATTTGTCACCTATGTTTTCTACCCCGGAAGAGGTTGCCAGACAGGCTATTGAAAACGATGTGCACGTCGTGGGTGCCTCCTCGCTCGCTGCGGGGCATAAAACGCTGGTGCCACAATTAATAGAAGCCCTGAAAGCCGAAGGAGCAGATGACATCATCGTCATTGCCGGTGGCGTGATTCCCCAACAGGATTATGCCTTTCTCGAGGAGCGTGGTGTCGCCTTGATTTTTGGTCCCGGTACTCCCATCCCTGACGCGGCACGAAAGGTGCTTGATGCGATCAACGCCAACAGCTGAGCGCATTCTTGCCGGTGACAGGCGTGCGCTGGCCAAAGCCATTACTCTGGTAGAAAGCCAACGAGAACAGGATAGAGAGGCGGCGCAGCACCTCATGGCTGAGCTGTTACCCCATACGGGTAACAGCGTTCGTATTGGCATCACCGGTGTCCCCGGGGTGGGGAAATCCACGTTTATCGAGGCCTTTGGTCAACATGTTATTGCGCAGGGACACCGTCTGGCTGTGCTCGCTGTTGACCCCAGTTCTCCCGTTGCCGGGGGCTCAATTCTGGGCGACAAGACCCGGATGGAAACCCTGTCGCGATGCGATGAGGCGTTTATCAGGCCGTCGCCTGCGGGCCAGGCCTTGGGCGGCGTCGCATTTAAAACGCGGGAGTCGCTACTGCTGTGCGAAGCAGCAGGCTTCGACACTATTCTTGTGGAAACCGTTGGCGTTGGTCAGTCAGAGCACCAAGTCGCGGGGATGGTAGATTTCTTTTTATTGTTGATGCTGCCCGGCGGCGGAGATGAATTGCAAGGCATCAAAAAGGGCATTCTGGAGTTGGCGGATGCCATCGTGGTCAATAAAGCGGATGGTGCGAGTGCCGCGCTTGCAAAGACCACGCAGCAACATTACCGAGGCGCGATGTCGCTGCTAAATCACGGGTCGGTCTGGGAGCCGCGGGTCATGACCTGCTCTGCGCTCCATGGCGAGGGGATTTCCGATGTGTGGGAGACGATCCGGGAGTATGCGGCGGCAGCAAGGAGTGACGGCCGATTTGACCAGACCAGAGCCGATCAAAATCTCGCCTGGATGCGTCAGCTCATTGACGAGTTATTGCGGGCATCCCTGTCGAGGCATCCTGCTGTTCGAGCTGCACTTCCCGAGATCGAAGCGGCAGTGACCGCCGCACAACAATCGCCTTTGGCTGCAGCACAGGCCGTTTTGGCGCTATCGCGGCAATAAGGCTCTCCTCCGGTTAGCGATGGGGCAAAACAATGCATGATGCGCCGCCTGCCAGCTTGTTCCGAGACCACCGAGATTGAGCCGTCATTTCGCGGGGCCTTGTTTTCGTGCATCCGTGGTGCGCGATCTCGATCGGCGCTCAGCCGACGCCCAAGGGCTGAGTGAATTTGATTTAATGGAGCGCGCCGGCGTGGCAGCTTTCAAACACTTGCGAATCCTTTGGCCCCGGGCGCAGCGCGTTGCCGTTTTTTGCGGCACCGGTAATAACGGTGGCGATGGTTGGATTATCGCGCGGCTGCTGCGCGAATCTGGACTTAACGCCGAGGTTTTCGTTTTCGGCGCACTCGAGAAAATCACGGGTGCCGCGCGTCTCGCTTATGAAGCCTGGTTCGATATGGCGCAGCAATCTCCAAATTCCAGCGACGATTGGCTGGCGCTTGCGAAGCCCTCGACAGAGTATGACCTTATAGTCGACGCGCTCGTTGGGATTGGCTTTCGCGGTCCGGCACGCCCTGATTTTTCAGAACTCGTGGATGCTGTTAACCGCGCACCTATTCCGGTGCTGTCGCTCGATGTGCCCAGTGGTCTGAACGCCGATACGGGGGCGTTGGAGGGCTCGACAGTTGCCGCAGACGCAACGATCACATTTATTGCAATGAAGCCCGGGCTGTTGACGGGTCGGGCACGCGATTTTATTGGGGATCTGACGTTAGAGCCGCTGGGGACGCCGTCCTCACTTATCGACTCAGCGCAAATTGTGGCAACAAGTTGGGCCTCCGATTTGCCACACGAATTCCTGCATCCGCGTCGACCTTCGGCGCATAAAGGTAATTACGGTCATGTTTTGGTGGTCGGTGGCAACGTCGGGATGGGTGGAGCATCGATTTTAGCTGCATCTGCGGCACTTAGAGGCGGCGCCGGATTGGTGACGCTGGCCACGCGCTCGGCACATCTCACCGCCGCACTGGCGCGTCATCCGGAGGTGATGGCTCACAACATCGATCTACCAGAGGCATTGCGTCCCTTGTTGCAAGGCGCGTCGACCGTGGTGATTGGACCAGGTCTGGGCGTAGACGATTGGTCAAGATCCTGCTTCAGACTCGCACTGGAGAGTGCCAAGCCCCTCGTTATTGATGCGGATGGATTGAACCTGTTGGCGACCGATTCGTCTCTTTCGCGCCTCAGTCAGGAGAGCGTGTTAACGCCGCATCCGGGTGAAGCTGCTCGCTTAGCTGGGGTGAGCGTCTCGAATATTGAATCCGATCGGCTTTATTGGGCGAAAAGCCTAGCCGAGCAATACGCAAGCACCATAATTTTGAAAGGCGCGGGAAGTGTGATTGCCTCCCAGGACGACGGCTCAATTCCTCATATTTGTTCTGCAGGTAATCCAGGCATGGCTTCGGGGGGCATGGGCGATGTTCTCGCAGGGCTTGTTGGCGCGCTGATGGGTCAGGGTTATGCGGCACCTAAGGCTGCGTTGGGTGGTGTCATCGCTCATGCTACTGCGGGCGATCAGGCGTGGCAGGAGCACGGTATTGGTTTGACGGCATCGGATGTGACTCGTCATCTCGGTACAATATTGACGCCCGATCTCGGTGATAAAGCGTCACACTGATTTAACTGACCCTGCTATCTCGGTAAGGGCGATTCGCGGGTATCGAGGATAGTACCTCCCCAATCTGCCTGTTCTGTGTTCGCTACCGGCCATCGTTGTCGCAGTCTTCTATCGCTCCCATGGCCACTAGCGCGGTCAGAAGCGTCTCGTCGGCGTCGGCGAGATGGGCTAGTACTAAGTGTTCCTGGCGACAAAGCGCCATCAGGTTATGAATTGCGCTTGAGGGGACCTCAAAGGTTTCACCATTGATAAAAACGTCGAGATGTTGCTCGCGCTCAGTCCAAGCGACACGCGTGCGTCCTGACAATCGCACGCAAGGTCCCGTCAGAGATAGCTGAGAATCAAAAAAGTCATCAGCCTCAGAGGCTCGCTCTCGGGTCACGGTTTCTCCAAACCACCGGTGGTTGTCGAGCGCGTCGCTGGCGTTGGCCAGAGCATCCTTGGCGTTACGAATATGTTCGAGCGTAATTTCTCCGGGCCTGCCGGGCGGCAGATCAGGCATGTCCTCCAGCAGTGATGTTGTTGCCAGTAGCTCGAGCAGATTGTCGGCGCGGTGTGCCAATAAATCTGCGATGGATGGGGCGCGGAATCCTAGGGAAAATGTCAGCGATTCCCCTCGTGCAATACCCCAATGTGCAACGCCTGGTGGGATATAAAGTATGTCTCCCGGCGCCAAGAGATACGTGTCGGTAGGTTCAAATTCGGAGATGAGGGTGAGGCCATTGGCCTGCAGCTGGGGCGTGTCGTCGTCACAATGGCCGCCTACTCGCCATTCTCGGGATCCATCGCCTTGTAAGAGAAATACATCGTAACGGTCAAAATGAGGGCCGACTCCCGCCCCGTCTATTGCATAGCTGACCATAATGTCATCGAAACGCCAGCGTGGTAAAAAGTCGACATGAGTGCGCAGGGCAGCAACGCCCGCGTGCCATTGATCTAAGCCGTGAACCAACAACGTCCATTCGTCGTCTCGATCGAAATCCTGGGCGTTAAACGGGCCTGCCTGTTGCGTCCAGACACCGTGAGATTTTGCGACGAGACGGCTCTCGACGAAGGATTCCATGGCAAAGCCAGCGAGTTCCTCTGCGGAAAGGGGTGAGCTGAAACCGGGCAGCGCCTGTGGGAGGAGGAGCGGCTTTTGTTGCCAGTATTCCCGGAGAAAACGGGATTCAGAAATAGGTAGCTTCACGGCGGCTACGTTAATCCGTCGGCGGAGGCGCAGGGTGCCGGCTAATCAATATCCTGAGCCAGGCGAGATGCGTAGCCGACATAGCTCCCGGGTGTCAGTGCTAGCAGACGCTGTTTTGCCTCGTCGGGTATTTCTAGGTTCGATATAAACTCGTGCATGATGTCGGAAGTCAATCGTTGCCCCCGTGTGAGTGCCTTCAATTTTTCGTAGGGCTCGGGGATCCCGTGGCGCCGCATAACGGTTTGTACGGCCTCGCCTAGAATTTCCCAGCTTGCATCGAGATCGGCGTTCATGGGCTCTGAAGCCACTTCGAGTTTATTGATCCCACGCTCAAGCGAGCTCAGGGCCAATAGCGTGTGGCCTACAGCGACGCCCATGTTTCTGAGCACCGTGCTATCGGTCAGATCTCGCTGCAAGCGGCTAATGGGAAGCTTTTCTGCCAGATGGGAGAGTACCGCGTTGGCCAATCCAAGATTGCCCTCTGCATTTTCGAAGTCGATGGGGTTGACCTTGTGTGGCATAGTCGAGGAACCGACCTCACCCGCAACCACCTTTTGCTTGAAGTATCCGAGGGAGATATAGGACCAAATATCTCGAGCAAAATCGATCAAAATCGTATTGACCCGGATGAGGCTGTGGAAATATTCCGCCATATAGTCGTGAGGCTCAATCTGCGTGGTGTAGGGATTCCAGGCCAGGCCGAGCGTTGACAAGAAGTCACGAGAAAGAGCGGGCCAATCAACTTCGGGGTAGGCAACCTGATGAGCATTGTAGTTCCCCACAGCCCCGTTGATTTTGCCCAGGGGTTGAATGTTGGCCATTGCCTGCGTCTGGCGCGCCAGACGCGCCGCCACATTGGCCATTTCCTTGCCAAGTGTGGTCGGCGTTGCCGCTTGCCCGTGTGTGCGCGACAGCATCGGTTGCTGGGCATGGGTATGCGCGAGCGTTACCAACTGCGTGTGCAGGCCATCCAAAGTATCAGCCAAGACTCGGTGGCCGTCTCTGAGCATGAGGGCATGGGAGAGGTTGTTGATATCCTCACTCGTACACGCGAAGTGAATGAATTCGCTGATGGCTACAAGCTCTGAGTTGTCTGATATGGCCTCTTTCAAAAAGTACTCGACGGCTTTAACGTCGTGGTTAGTGGTCGACTCTATCGCCTTAATGCGAGCGGCTTCTGTCTCTCCAAAGCCTTCCAGCAGCGCATCTAGCCGCTGAAGAGCCGCCTCTGACAGCGGGGGAACCTCTTTAATGTCTGCGCAGGCGGCTAACATCTTGAGCCAGCCGATCTCGACTGCAACGCGCCGTTTGTTCAGGCCAAATTCTGTAAAGATGGGCCTGAGCGCGCTTACCTTCTCACAATATCGTCCATCCAGAGGAGAAAGCGCAGTAAGCCGATGATCCGCCATGTTAAGAGCCCCAAAAAAAGTGAGTTTACCATGTGACTCAATGCCATCGGCGTCACAGGTGCGAGATCTATAACGCCTAATCGGGTGCACAACCTTGCTAGGAATCCACCGTGCCAAGCTCGCGCGCCAATTGCGCGGCGGTATCTCGAATCGCGCCGCGACCGATCATTAATTTCAGGCGGGATCCCCCCAGTTGACGCCAGAGAAAGGCGGCCCTGACGCCGCAGAGCAACAGCGTACGGACGACATCTGCGACCTGAGGGTTGTTGAGGTGCTGGGCACTTCCCGTCACCTTGATGCGGTAGGGAAGGGTGCTTAGTGTATCTTGATAAATCGCCGATATATTTGCGCTTAAGCTATTAATATCATTGGAAAAGTTTTCTGCTTTGTAGGCAGTGTGTTTCAGTCGAGAGTGGACTATGGCCTGCAAGTCCTCTCGGCGCGCAAAACGTTTTTCGAGCTGCAAGATCGCCAAGGTGTACCGGAGGGTGTCGGCTGCCGCCTGATCCTGTGACAGTTGCAGGCAGGCGGCGAGCTGTTCAAGACCCAGCCGAATGCCTTGGGGTGTGCCAAAAACGGTGTCTACCGCATCGGGCTCAAAGCAGAAAAGGGAATGGATAGAGGCCTCGGCGAACGGCGTTGGCCAGCTTCCGGTTTTGGCCGCAACATCGACGATGCGTGCCGCTTGAGCGACACCTGCAAGCGCAAGGGTACGTTGCTCTCTCAGTGGACGTTGAGTCATAGTGCGCGCTCAATGACACCGCCTCCCAGGCAGATGTCCCCGTCATAGAACACAACCGACTGCCCGGGCGTGACGGCACGCTGTGGCTGGTCAAATAACACTTCGTAGTCCTGTCCGGTCCCAGTGATAACGCATCCCTGATCGGGTTGCCGGTAACGAATCTTCGCATGGCAGCGAAGAGGGGTTTGAGGTGCCAATCCGCTGACCCATAAAACCCCCGAGGATTTCAGTCTCTGGTGGAATAGACTGGGGTGATCAGCCCCCTGGGCTACGACCAGCGTGTTCTGTGCCACCAGCTTATCGGCCACGTACCACGGTGCTTCGGGGTGATTGGCGAGGCCACCAATGCCGAGCCCCTGTCGCTGGCCGATCGTGTGGTACATCAAACCCTCGTGCTCGCCCAGAGACTCGCCGTCAACGGTAACAATAGGACCCGGTTGCGCTGGAATATATTGCTTCAGAAAATCGCGGAATCGTCGCTCGCCGATAAAACAGATCCCGGTGCTGTCTTTCTTTCGGGCATTGGTAAACCCTGCCGCTGCCGCTATTTCACGCACCCGGTGCTTATCGACATCACCCACTGGGAAAAGTGTTTTGGCGAGGGCGGTATGGTCTACCTGGTGTAAGAAGTAACTCTGGTCCTTATTATTGTCTTGGCCCTTTCTAAGTCGGCTTTTTCCTTCTAGTCGATCTGTACGAACGTAGTGTCCGGTAGCAATGAGATCGGCACCTAGATGCGTCGCGTAGTCAAGAAACGCACGAAATTTAATTTCTCGATTACACAAGATATCGGGGTTGGGGGTCCTGCCAGCCCGATACTCAGTCAGAAAATGAGCGAAGACGTCATCCCAGTATTCGGCGGCAAAGTTCGCACTATGAAGCGGAATATTCAGCTTGTCGGCCACCGCTTGAGCGTCAGCAAGATCGGAGACCGCTGTACAGTACTCGGTGCCGTCATCCTCTTCCCAATTCTTCATAAATAGCCCCTCGACGCGATAGCCCGCCTCGAGTAACAAGAGGGCCGCGACCGATGAGTCGACGCCGCCGGACATACCGACGATTACGGTCTGAGAATGGCTTGCCTCAGGAGAATTCAACGCGGAAAGTCCTAGCTACCTAATGAAAGGAGCTCAGCATGATGCCAGCGTCAAGCCGGGTCAACGGCCGGCGGCCCCCATGAGGCATTACGGGATTCGCCGGGTAGCAGGTTCTCCAGATGCCAGGGCCCGACGGCTATCCGAATAAGCCGCAGCGTAGGGTAGCCAACGGCTGCGGTCATGCGCCTGACTTGCCGGTTGCGCCCTTCGCTAATGCTGATTTCCAGCCAGGAGTCAGGAATGGACTTCCGTTCCCTGATTGGCGGGTTGCGTTCCCAGATGGCTGGAGGGGCTATAGGGTGTGCTTGCGCGGGACGTGTCATGCCATCTTTCAATGCCACGCCTCGGGTTAGCTCTGCGCATGCCGCGTCGTTGATCGTGCCCTCGACCTGTACCCAGTAACGCTTCCACAGTTTGGATTTGGGGTGCGTAATTCTCTGCTGTAATGCGCCGTCGGCTGTTAGCACAAGAAGGCCTTCCGAGTCGTAATCTAATCGCCCAGCGGCGCGGTAATCGGGCGCATGCATGAATTGCGCTAGCGTTGCGCGAGGGGCGTGGGGCCGATCCCGATCGGTAAATTGACTCAGCACTTGGTAGGGCTTATTGAACAGAATAACCGGCAACATTCGCATAGTGTGGCGGATTTGATGTTAAAATGCGCGCCTCACCACTCAGCGCTTTAGATTCCGCCCACGGGTTGGGCAGGGCTGTGTGGGTCGTGCTTCTGACAGGGGCAAAGTTTGTAAATTCTGGGGAGTTCCAAAATGGCATATCAGCACATCCAAGTACCCGACACCGGTGAAAAGATCACTGTTAACGAAGATAACAGCATCTCGGTACCCGACAATCCCATCATTCCCTACATCGAGGGCGATGGCATTGGGGTAGACATCTCGCCGGTCATGATTTCGGTGGTGGATGCGGCGGTGGCAAAAGCCTACGACGGTGCCCGCAAAATTTCATGGATGGAAATCTACACCGGCGAGAAGGCTGCAGAGCTCTACGATGGTGATTGGTTTCCAGAGGAGACGCTCGACGCGATCAAGACCTACGGCGTGGCGATCAAGGGTCCGCTTACCACGCCCGTTGGCGGCGGCTTCCGTTCTTTGAACGTGGCATTGCGACAGGAGCTCGATCTCTACACCTGTCTGCGCCCTGTGAGATGGTTCGAGGGCGTTCCGTCCCCGGTTAAGAATCCCGGCGACTGCAACATGGTCATTTTCCGAGAGAACTCGGAGGACATTTATGCCGGTATCGAGTACCAGGCGGGCACAGCTGAGGCACAAAAAGTCGTTGACTTCATCATCGGCGAAATGGGGGCCACTAAAATCCGGTTCCCGCAAAATGTGGGTATCGGTATTAAGCCTGTCTCTGCCGAGGGGACCCAGCGATTGGTCCGCAAGGCAATACAATATGCCATCGATCAGGATCTGCCCTCTGTCACTCTGGTCCATAAGGGCAACATCATGAAGTTTACCGAGGGTGCCTTTAGAGATTGGGGCTATGAGCTGGCGCAGCAGGAGTTTGGCGGAGAGCTCTTGGATGGGGGCCCTTGGGTTAGCATCAAGAACCCCCGCACGGGCAATGACATTGTGATTAAGGATGTCATCGCTGACGCCATGCTGCAGCAAATCCTGACTCGGCCCCGAGACTACAGCGTGGTCGCAACATTGAACCTTAATGGTGACTACCTCTCTGACGCGTTGGCGGCGCAGGTCGGCGGAATCGGCATCGCACCCGGCGCGAACTTATCCGATACCGTCGCGCTCTTTGAGGCGACACACGGAACTGCGCCCAAGTATGCAGGGCAGGATAAGGTCAATCCGGGCTCGCTGATTCTCTCGGCTGAGATGATGCTCCGGCACCTCGGGTGGAACGAAGCGGCTGATTTGATCATTGACGGCATGAACGGCGCTATTCAGGCTAAAACGGTCACCTATGACTTCGAACGCCTGATGGAGGGTGCCACCTTGGTGAGTTGCTCTGCTTTCGGTGATGCAGTCGTAGCGCACATGTAGCCGCATTAGATCTGTCGGCAAAGCCCGCCTTATGGCGGGTTTTTTTTGCCCAAGATCTGGCGCAAGCACCGTTGTAACGTGTTGGCCATCTCGCAGAATCCGGTCGCAGTTTGACAGAGAGGGCGGCCACAAATGCGAGAACAAAGCCGGCGAGTGCTCTCAAACCACCGCGGGGTGGATTATACTGTTGCCATGACATGCGCATATTTGTCGACAGGCCCCCTTGCCTCCTCCAGCCCTGGTTCACCCGACGACGACTATCGGGATGACGGCGGGGAGGGCGGTCTCGCCATTGCGCCAGCCAAGCCAAAGCTGAAGCGCCCCCCTCTATACAGAGTTATTTTGCTGAATGACGACTACACTCCTATGGAGTTCGTCGTTCACGTGCTCGAACAATTTTTTGGAATGAACCGCGAAAAGGCGACGCAAGTGATGCTGGCAGTACATACCAAAGGCAAAGGCGTGTGTGGGATCTATCCCCAAGATATCGCAGAGACAAAAGCTGCACAGGTGAACCAAAGTGCAAGAGACAGTGGCCACCCGCTATTATGTGAGGTAGAGCCATCAATGGATGACGACGAGGGTTAGTGGCATGCTGAGTAAAGAGCTGGAAAACACGCTCAACGAGACCTTTCGCACGGCGCGGGCTCGACGCCACGAGTTCATTACGGTGGAGCACCTGTTGCTGGCATTGCTCGATGATCCGACAGCGGTGCTGGTTTTGAAAGCCTGCCAGATCGATATGGAAGAGCTCCGCGGGGAGCTCATTGAGTTCATTGATTCAACTACCCCGTTGTTATCAGACAGCGATGACGGTCGCGATACGCAGCCGACGCTCGGGTTTCAGCGGGTGTTGCAGCGGGCGGTTTTCCACGTCCAGAGCTCTGGTAAACAGGAAGTGACGGGCGCCAATTTGCTGGTGGCTATTTTCTCAGAGCAGGAATCTCAGGCCGTTTACTTTTTGAAAGCTCAGGGCGTGTCGCGCCTTGATGTGGTGAATTTTATTACCCACGGCATTGGCAAGGATGGCGAAGAGGCGGGCGCCGACGAGGGAATATCGCCTGCTGAAGAAGAAGGCGAGGCCGGCGAGAAGCGTCCTTTAGACGCCTACACCACTAATCTCAATGCTGAGGCTGAGGCAGGTAACATTGATCCACTGATCGGACGTCTTAACGAGGTGGAGCGCGTCGCGCAAATACTGGCGCGGCGCAGGAAAAACAATCCCCTGTTGGTCGGAGAGTCGGGGGTTGGTAAAACCGCGATAGCCGAAGGTCTGGCCAAGATGATCGTAGACGGAGAGGTGCCGGAGACACTGAAAGAGGCTGTCGTTTACTCACTGGACCTTGGCGCGCTGCTGGCAGGCACCAAGTATCGTGGCGATTTTGAAAAGCGTCTGAAAGGGCTGCTCGCTAATCTTAGCGATAACGATCATGCGATCTTATTTATCGATGAGATCCACACCATTATCGGCGCGGGTGCAGCCTCTGGCGGCGTAATGGATGCCAGCAATCTTCTCAAGCCGCTGTTGGCCTCCGGGAAGATGCGCTGTGTAGGCTCCACCACCTATGCCGAATACCGCGGCATTTTCGACAAGGATAAAGCCCTGAGCCGTCGTTTTCAGAAGGTCGATGTTCTGGAGCCGTCCGTTGAGGACGCCTATAAAATCCTCAAAGGGCTCAAGTCACGCTTTGAGGCGCACCACAAGCTGAGATACACCGACAAGGCATTGAGAGTGGCTTCCGAAATGTCCGCACGCTACATCACCGACCGATTCCTGCCAGACAAGGCGATTGATGTCATTGATGAAGCGGGTGCGTTTCAGCAGCTCCAGGCACCCAGTAAGCGCAAGAAAGTGCTTGGTCCGGGTGATATCGAAGCCGTGGTTGCCAAAATTGCCCGCATACCCCCCAAAACGGTTAGCAGTGATGATAAAGCGTTATTGGGTAAGCTCGAGGGCAACCTCAAAATGACAGTTTTTGGTCAAGATGCCGCTGTCAGTCAAATGGTCGGCGCAATCAAGCTGGCGAGGGCAGGCTTGAGGGGTGGGCAGAAGCCCATTGCTTCTTTCTTGCTGGCGGGACCCACCGGTGTTGGTAAGACGGAGCTGACAAGGCAGCTGGCGCTGCAAATGGGGCTAGAGTTACTGCGTTTTGACATGTCCGAGTACATGGAGCGCCATACCGTATCGCGGCTGATAGGAGCCCCACCTGGCTATGTCGGTTTCGATCAAGGTGGGCTGTTGACGGATGCGGTTACCAAGCACCCGCACTCGGTCGTGTTGCTGGATGAGATTGAGAAAGCACACCCCGAGGTGTTCAACCTGCTACTACAGGTCATGGATCACGGTACGCTCACGGATAACAACGGGCGCAAGGCCGATTTTCGCAACGTGATACTGGTGATGACCACTAATGCGGGGGCGGAAAATGTCAGTCGCCGCTCTATCGGATTTTCGCTGCAGGATCACTCTACAGATTCAATCGAGGCGATTAACAGGACCTTCACACCGGAGTTCCGAAATCGGCTCGATGCCGTTGTGCCTTTTGGGCCGCTTGGCGAGGACGTGATCTTGACGGTGGTCGATAAGTTTTTGACGGAACTTCAGGGTCAATTAGACGAGCGACAAGTGGTTATCGAAGTTGATGAGGAAGCGCGGCTGTGGCTTGTTGAGAAGGGCTATGACGCGACGATGGGTGCTAGACCCATGGAGCGTGTCATACAGGAGCACATCAAAAAGCCACTTGCCGATATGGTCCTATTTGGGGAGCTAGCCAAAGGCGGCACCGCTTCGATATCGGTCAACGCTGAACGCACCGATCTAGCGATAACGGTTATGATCGAGGAGAAAGAAGCCGTCGAAGTGTGAGGGTTTGGCGAAGTGCCAGAGCCGCTCAGAAGTGTTTGGTAGAGAGGGTTCTAGGCGAGGGGCGGCAGACGCTTCAACCTCGCCAGAGGAGATCATCTCTCCCGGTAAGTGATCCGGCCTTTGGTTAAATCGTAAGGCGTCAACTCCACCCTTACCTTGTCGCCAGTCAGGATACGGATATAGTTCTTTCGCATCTTGCCTGAGATGTGAGCCGTAACCACGTGCCCGTTTTCCAGCTTGACCCGAAAGGTCGTATTGGGAAGGGTGTCGACTATTTCCCCTTCCATTTCAATTTGATCTTCTTTGGCCATTCAGGCGCAGCCTCGTTTAATAGAAGGCGGGCACTTTATCGAAAAGTACTGGATCTGGAAAGCGCAAGAACTGCACTAATTTGTCAGCTGTCAGTAATGCTGGGTTCCAGCAGGTTAACGACGGCGTCAGTATCGGGGGCGACCGTCTGTGTTGTTTTCTGCTGCTGCCATTGCCCATCGATGAAAAGCTCTAGGGGCGAGAAGCTAGCTTTGTAGGACATCTTTCGGCATCCATCGATCCAGTAGCCGAGATAAACATACGGTAGGCCCCTTAATTTCGCCTGCCTAATTTGTAGAAGAACGGCTTCTGTTCCGAGACTGCGCTGGGGTTGGTCGGGATCAAAAAAGGTATAGATTGCTGCGAGGCCGTCCAGCATCTCGTCGGCGACCGTCACGGCGACCAAGCGATTGCCTTGATAAAGACGATAGTAGTTTGCGCAACCGAGACCGTTATTTAAGAAGGACTCATATTGCTCTCTCTCCGGTGGATACATGTCGCCGTCGGCATGGCGAGATTCAATGTAATACCGATACAGCCCATAAGCTTCGTCGTCGAGAATTGATTCTGAGACCTCTAGGCGTAGGTCAGCATTTCGCCGCTGGACGCGTCGTTGTGTACGGCTGGGTTTGAACTCGGCCACCCGAACACGCGATGCGATGCAGGCATTACATTTATTGCAGTGCGGGCGGTACACGTGATCCCCGCTGCGACGGAAGCCCAATAGTGACAACTGTGTGTAAAGCTCGCGGCTCAGTTTTTGTCGCGGATCCACAAACAGCGTCGTTGCCTCTTCACCGGCGAGATAGGAGCAGCGGTGGGGGAAGGTGGTGTAAACCTTGATTTCTCTGAGTGACGCCGTCACAGGAGATCCCTCGCCTCATAAACAACGGACGCTGTTGCGCGCATATCGAGCGTTTGGGGTGTCTTGGGCAGCAAGCCGCGCGGGTTAGCGAGAATTGAAGGCATAGACTGCTTTATAGCGCCTCGTAACGCTTTTTCAAAGTCTTGACGCGGCATTGAGCATGCGCCTAACGATTCGAGGTGCGGATTTTGAACCTGGCAATCTATCAGCTCTACCTCGAGATCGACGCAAATCTTGGCAAGCGCGACAAAGGCGAGTTTCGATGCTTCTGTCTCGCGATGAAACATGGATTCACCAAAAAAAATCTGGTCAATCAAGAGACCGTAAAGTCCCCCTATCAGATTATCTCCCGCATAAATTTCAATTGAATGTGCAACACCCAAATGGTGGAGCGCGCTGTAAGCTATCAGCATGTCGGGGGTAATCCACGTGTCCGCGTCGGTAATGACGTTACCTCGAGGTGCGGCGCAGCCCTTGATAACGTTGATGAAGTCGGTGTCGTAGCGTAGCTGCCAAGGGCTGTTCCGTATCGTTTTCCTTAGCGAGCGACTGATATGAATTTCATCGGGTTTGAGCACCATTCTGGGATCGGGGGACCACCAGAGAATTTCTTGCCCTTCACTGAACCAAGGGAAGATCCCTTGTGCATAGGCAATCAACAAAGTTTCGGGAGTGAGGTCTCCTCCGTGAGCGAGCAGACCGTTGGGCTCGGATAGCGCCTGATTTGTCGGTGGGAAGGGGTTTGCTGACACTTCAGGTCTGACTGAGTCCGTCCAGATATTTCTCCGCATCAAGCGCCGCCATGCATCCAAAGCCCGCTGAGGTAATGGCTTGTCGATAGATGTGGTCAGCAACGTCGCCTGCCGCAAAAACACCGCCAACGCTAGTGTGAGTCGCGCCTCCCTCGGTTCCCGAGTGAACGGTCAAATAGCCGCCTGCCATTTCTAGCTGGCCAGCAAATAAGTCGGTATTAGGCTTGTGGCCGATAGCGATAAATACGCCAGACAAAGGGAGTGACTCACACTCATCGGGCTCTTTGGTGGAGCGTATGCGGATGCCATTAACACCGGTTTCATCGCCAAGAACTTCATCCAAAGTCCGATGCCAGTGGGTTTCGATCTTGCCTTCACTCACCCGACGCATGAGCCGGTCTTGCAAAATTTTCTCTGCGCGTAAGCTGTCTCGGCGATGAATCAGGTGCACCTTAGAGCAAAGATTACTCAGGTACAGTGCCTCTTCGACAGCAGTGTTGCCCCCGCCCACAACGGCAACTTCCTGATTGCGATAGAAGAAACCATCGCAGGTGGCGCAAGCGCTCACTCCCTTGCCCATAAACGCTGTCTCGGAGGCTAGCCCCAGATACTGCGCAGAGGCACCTGTCGCAATGATGAGCGCGTCACACGTGTATTCGGATGTGCCCCTCAGTTGAAATGGTCGCGTTTTAAGATCTACCCATTCGATATGGTCAAAAACGACACTGGCCTCAAGCCGCTCTACGTGGGCTTGCATCTGCTGCATGAGCTGCGGGCCTTGCAAATCGTGGGTCCCGCCCGGCCAATTCTCCACTTCTGTGGTCGTAGTGAGCTGGCCACCCTGCTGCAATCCCGTAATGACCACGGGGTTGAGATTGGCGCGGGCTGCATACACAGCTGCGGTGTATCCGGCAGGGCCAGACCCCAAAATAATCAATCGGTGGTGGGATGGGTTACTCATGATGACGTTCCGTTACAGCTGACAGGCGGGATTCGATAGACAGGTGGAAGGGTAGCGCAGGTCGTCTTTCGAGGCCAGACGAACTGTCAGTCAGCGCATAAAGCGGCGTCGGCCCTACAGATAAAACCTCGGTAATTCATGCCATTACGAGCCTAATCAATGAGGTGCCTGTGGTAACATGTATCTTTGCTGAACGGGTTGAGAAGTGGTGACAGGCAAGGCAAAAACCGCTGACAAGACGGAAGGTGCTGATCAGACCCGGGGTCGCCGGCGCATCCGCGATGTGCTGTTTATCAGCGTGGGTGCCATCTGCCTGTTCGTTTTGATGTCTCTTGTCACCTTCAGCGATGCAGATCCCGGCTGGTCGGCTAGTGGTACAGGGGGTGCGGTCGAGAATTTAGGCGGCGTCACTGGGGCTTTTCTCGCCGATATCTTTTATGCCTTAGTGGGCTCGGCGGCTTATTTAGTGCCGCTACTACTGGCTTATCGCGCCATGTCTCTGTTGTTCACCGACGATGACCACAAGGCCGTTGATTGGCAAATGATTGGTCTGCGGGCGCTGGGCTTGGCACTGCTGGTTGTATCGGCAACCGCCTTGCTGTCGCTCAATGACGGGGGTGCATCAGGGTTACCGCAGGGAGCAGGTGGCATTTTGGGTGCGGCTGTGGGCTCGGGCTTTGATCAGGCGTTTAACCCGGTGGGGGCCAGGCTGGTCTTGGTAACGCTGTTTTTGCTTGGGTTGACCGTATTTGCTGACATCAGTTGGCTAAAGGTGGTCGACTGGCTCGGAAGTAAGACGCTCTCGGGTGAGCAGAAGCTCAGGCAAGGTCTGCTCGAGAAAATCGACCATATGCGTGATCGCCGTGCCCGAGAAAAACAGTTGGAAGAGCGCAAGCTCCAGATAGAGCAGCACGTTGCCAAAGAAAAGAAACGAGCTCCGCCAAAAATCAAAGCCCCTAAACCGGTGAGCCCTGCAGGGAGCAAAGTCGAACAAGAAAAGCAAAAGCCGCTATTTGATATCCCCGTTTCAGGCGAGTTGCCACCACTTGATCTTTTGGATGTCGCTAATGATGCAGGTCAGAGGGGTTACTCTGCAGCAGAGCTGGAATCGCTCTCCCGGCTTTTGGAGCTCAAACTCAAAGATTTTGGCGTCATTGCCGAGGTGGTGGCGGTCTATCCGGGCCCTGTGGTCACCCGCTTTGAAATCCAGCCGGCAGCGGGCGTTAAAGTTTCAAGAATTTCCAATTTAGCCAAAGATTTAGCACGATCTCTTGCAGTAATTTCTGTGAGAGTTGTGGAGGTTATCCCAGGGAAAAGTGTTGTCGGTATCGAGATACCCAACGCAGACCGCCAGACGGTCAACTTTCGCGACGTATTGGCATCTCGCACCTTCGAGGATTCCAAATCACCGCTCACCCTGGCGCTGGGTCACGACATTGCCGGCACGCCCGTGGTCGCGGACCTCGGGAAAATGCCCCACGTTTTAGTGGCGGGCACCACGGGCTCCGGAAAGTCCGTTGGGGTCAACTGTATGCTGGTCAGTCTCCTGTACAAGGCGACCCCCGCCGAAGTCCGATTAATTCTGGTAGATCCTAAAATGTTGGAACTGTCGGTTTACGATGGTATTCCGCATCTACTCACCCCTGTCATAACCGACATGAAGGATGCGGCAAATGGTCTCCGCTGGTGCGTCGCAGAGATGGAGCGTCGCTATAAATTGATGTCTCTGTTGGGGGTGAGAAACCTTCAGGGCTATAACCGAAAAGTGGCCGACGCTGTTAAGCAAGGGAGCCCCATCCCGGATCCGATGTGGAAGCCCGATCCCGTGCTGGAGCTGACTGAAGAGGAGCAAATCCATCCTACGCTGGAGAAGTTGCCCAGCATTGTCGTCGTTATCGACGAGTTTGCCGATATGATGATGATTGTCGGCAAAAAAGTGGAAGAATTGATCGCTCGCATTGCCCAGAAAGCCCGCGCGGCAGGTATTCATTTGGTGTTAGCGACGCAGCGCCCCTCTGTCGACGTGATTACCGGCCTTATCAAGGCCAATATCCCCTCAAGAATTGCCTTTTCGGTAAGCTCAAAGGTGGACTCAAGGACCATTCTAGATCAGGGGGGTGCTGATCAGCTTCTTGGCTATGGCGATATGCTGTATTTGCCCGCAGGTTCCAGCGTGCCTGTTCGAGTTCACGGAGCATTCTGCTCAGATGACGAGGTTCATCGTGTCGTGGGAGATTGGAGGCGGCGAGGTGACCCGCAATATCTCGATGGACTGCTAGACGAGGGAGGGCAGACACCGGTAACAGCCAATGAAATTCAGACGGCAGCGGCGGGCGAGGAGGATCCTGAGTCCGATCCACTGTACGACGAGGCGGTAGATTATGTCTGTCGCAGTCGTCGGGCATCGATTTCATCGGTGCAGCGCAAACTGCGGATCGGTTACAACCGGGCAGCTCGCTTGATTGAAACGATGGAAATGGCGGGTGTCGTGTCCGAGATGGGGAGCAATGGGCAGAGGGAGGTGTTGGCCCCACCTCCACCGGAAGAATAAGTGCGCGCTCTGCTCGCGGCGGTCTTATATGGGTTGCTGCCGGCGACAATTGTCGCGGCTGATGTGCTTCATGATCTGGCCGAAAAACAGAGCTTTGCAGGTGATTTCGAGCAGCGTGTCCTGAGTGCCAGCGGCGATGTGATTGAGACCGCCACAGGCGCTTTCCGGTTCATGCGACCCGATTATTTTTGGTGGCAGATCAATACTCCCGAGCGTCAGCTACTGATTGCCACCGGCGACACCTTGACGCAAATCGACTGGGATCTTGAGGTGGTCGTGGAGCGACCACTTGCGGGCGAGACGCGAAGCGCATTGCACTGGTTGTTGGCCCCAAGGTCTGAACTCGAAAGCGCATTCAACATTGAGCTTTCAGAGGGTGCGGTTTCATTAACGCCGTTGGGCGAGGGAGCTGGCTTTTTAAATATAGACCTCAGCCGCACTGGCGATCATCAGTGGACGCTCAGTATTACCGACCTCGGTTACCAGCTGTTGGAATTCTCGATGGTTG
>VMDB01000076.1 GCA_008081075.1 Halieaceae bacterium | reverse complement strand
CGCGGCGGTCGTTGGTGACACCGTGGGCGATCCCTTCAAGGACACTTCCGGCCCCTCGATGAATATCCTTATCAATGTCATGGCGATCGTGAGCTTGGTAATTGCGCCGCTACTCTGAAAACCTGTACGGCATGACTGACAAAAAAAGGGGCTTGATGCCCCTTTTTTTGTGTCGCTAAAACTACACTCTTGATCATCGGTAGTCAGGGCGCCAACACTTTTTCTCCGCGCGCCATGCCCGCGACGCCTGAACGGACCACTTCGAGCACCTCAGTCGTGCCCAGCGCCTCCAGAAAGGAGTCAAGCTTTTCAGAAGGGCCGGTCAATTGAACAATATAGGTGGTGGGACCCACGTCTATGATCTGGCCTCGAAAGATCTCGGTCGTCCGTTTGACCTCATCGCGCAGATCTCCCTCAGCCCGCACCTTCACGAGTAACGTATCGCGCTCAACATGCGCGCCCTCGGTAAGGTCCACAACCTTCACCACGTCGATGATCTTGTTGAGGTGCTTAGTGATTTGTTCGATTTTGAGATCATCCCCCGTAGTCGTCACGGTGAGCCGCGACAGCGAATGATCGTCAGTCGGCGCCACATTCAGCGATTCGATGTTGTAACCACGTTGCGAGAACAACCCCACAACCCGGGACAAGGCGCCCGATTCGTTCTCCAGCAGTACCGAGAGTATCCGTCTCATCAGGTTCTCTCCGTTTTGCTGAGCCACATGTCTTTCATGGCCCCGTTTGGTGCCACCATCATCGGGTACACATGCTCATCGGGATCGACATGGATATCCATAAATACGAGACGATCTTTCAGAGCAAATGCTTCCTCCATGGCGGGGAGGAGATCCTGTTGCGTCTTTACCTCCATCCCGACATGCCCGTAGGCCTCAGCGAGCTTTACAAAATCGGGCAGAGACGCCGCGTAGTGACTCTCGGAGTACCGGCCCTCGTATTGCATGTCCTGCCACTGCTTAACCATGCCCAGATAATCATTGCGCAGATTGATGATTTTGACGGGGCAGCCGTACTGACTGCAGGTAGAAAGCTCCTGAATATTCATCTGGATACTGCCTTCACCCGTCACACATGCCACGTCAGCATCGGGCAACGCGATTTTGATGCCCATCGCTGCGGGCAAGCCAAACCCCATGGTTCCCAGACCACCGGAGTTGATCCAGCGCCGCGGATAATCGAACTTATAGTACTGAGCCGCAAACATCTGATGCTGACCCACATCTGAGGTGACATAGGCCTCGCCTTTGGTCGCCTCATAAAGCGCCCGAATGGCGTCCTGGGGCTTGATCGCAGTGGACTCGCCATAGCGCCGTCCGTGCCACAAGCCGTGGGCCTCGCGCCAGCTATCGATTTGTTGCCACCATTTAGACAAAGCGTCGGCATCGGGAAGGGCACGGTCCCCCGCTCCCATCTGCGATGCGACCTGCTTGTCCAATTCTTCAAGAATCGCATCAACCGGCCCCACTATGGGGACATCAACCGGAACGATCTTGGAAATGGACGCGGGATCAATATCGATGTGAATAATCTTGGCGCCAGGACAGAACTTTGACACGGTGTTGGTCACCCGATCGTCAAAACGCGCCCCCGCCGCCAAAATGACATCGGCGTGGTGCATCGCCATGTTGGCTTCGTAGAAACCATGCATCCCCAACATACCCAGGAACTGCCGATCGCTCCCGGGGTACGCACCCAGACCCATGAGGGTATTCGTCACCGGAAAATTGAGCCGGCGCGCAAGCGACGTCAACTGAATCGACGCCTCACCCTGAATCACCCCACCCCCCGCATAAATCACCGGGCGCTTTGCGCTAAGTAACATTCTGGCGGCTTTGCGAATCTGCCCCGAGTGCCCCTTGGACGAAGGTTGATAGGAGCGCAGACTCACGGATTCGGGATAAACATAGTCAAACTTGTACTCGGGATGCGTCAGGTCCTTGGGAATATCCACCACCACCGGTCCGGGCCGCCCGGTAGAAGCAATAAAAAATGCCTTCTTGATAGTGGACGGAATATCCTCGGTTCGTTGCACCAAAAAGCTGTGCTTCACGATCGGTCGTGAGATGCCCACCATGTCGGTTTCCTGAAAGGCATCCTCGCCGATCAAATGACTCTGTACCTGCCCAGAGATGACCACCAGCGGAATCGAATCCATATAGGCAGTAGCGATACCCGTGATCGCATTGGTGGCGCCAGGGCCTGAGGTGACCAACACCACGCCCGGCTTGCCAGTCGCGCGCGCATAGCCATCAGCTGCATGGGTCGCCGCCTGCTCGTGACGCACCAAAATGTGAGGGACTTTATCGCCTTTGAACAAGGCATCGTATATGTGGAGCGCCGCTCCACCGGGGTAACCGAAGATGTAATCGACACCTTCGTCTTCAAGCGCGCGGACGATCATTTCGCCGCCAGATAGCTTGGGCATGGCTATTCTCCATCTCGTTCAACATTCGGATGGAGAGACGCGATAGCACCGCTCCACCACATGTCGCACGAGACACCGGCCGGATCGCTCCGACGCCCGCAAGATCACAACCACAACACCCATGTGCCGGTGACCTGCGAGGTAGCGCAGTGTCGAGCCCGAGCGGCAGGAGCGCAGCCCCTCCCCACGGAACCCGCAAACAGCCTTGAGAACTATCCCGTCCTGAAGGTAGGCCAGAGGGTAAGGGTACTTACCAATCGCCGTTGCCGCTCGCGTGACGGCGTGAATTGTCTGGGCGCAGCTACCGCAAAGTCAATAGAGGGTGACAAATGACCATAATCAAAAACGGGCAACGTTGACTCAAAAATGACGCATATAAAACCAGTCACCTCTCCCGCTCAACAAAACCGAACGCGGGTTGAGAGAGGCGCTTTTAGCCTCACAGACTCGCTAGAGCTTGTCGATATTCTCGACGCGAAAAGCCTCACGGACTTTGCTGGGTGGCGAGGGCGTGATGTCCACGACCTCAAACCCTTCAAGACCGATGATGACCGACACCACGTCGTCGGTAATACGTCCCGGTCCGCAATTTTCTTCGCAGGTTTCCTCGGCGTCAGACAGTCGTACGGTCACAATAATGGGCGGAATGGGAATACCCTCACCGAACGCCTTGCCCTCAACGGCCTCGGGAGCGAAAAGCGGGACGCGATAAGCTTTCGCCGTACCAAGATCATTGCAGAACCCTTTGCTGGACCCTTCCGCCTGAAACGAATTAAAAAAGACGTAACCACCACCGATTGCCGCTTGATTGACCACTTGCTCACCACGATCCGGAAGGTCCAGGTACCAACCACTGCACGTGAGGAGATTGTCAATCTGCCCGCTCTGGTCTGGCGCATCGCAGGAGCCCACTGCGGCGTCCATTAACGAATCGAGGTCAACCGCCGTTGACCCGGGCGTCAGAGGGCTGTCGATGAAGGTATAAAAACGATTTTCTACGCCGTTAGGCTCGGTCTGGTAAGGGTAGTTTTGTTTCAGTGGCCTCTCGCGATCACCGGATCCGAGGGCGATGAAGACGTTGTTCCCGACCTCCGCTGCAATCGGCTGATTCATGAAGCGCAGGTTCGCCCGTTGAGTCAGTGCAATCGGCTGCTCCGGCCAGTGCCATTCCTCAGGCGCTAGCGCCGTTGACAGGTCAATAGCCCCATCTACAATGTGTGAGAACGTGATGCGATAGATTCGACCTGTGACGTCCACGGCGTAGGCAAAATCAATGTAGCCGTCGTAATCAAAATCAATAATCTCAATATCTGCTACCACCGGCGCGGCTGTCGGAAACGCGCGCAGGAGACCTCCCGTTGTGCCATCCAACGCGACTATAAATTTACCCTTTTCGCAATCAGCCAGACTTAGCGTCGCTGAATTCGCGTCAAGGCAGGCGTCACTGCCGCCGCCCACCAACAATATGGGATTAGGCCGCTCAATTGATCCACCAACCCCCACATAACCTCGCACAAAACCCGTCACCGGCGTCGACCAGGTATCACCAATACCTGAGAAATCCTCATGGGTACAACTCGTGGCCGAGTCAGTGGTGCAACCTACCCGCCAGAGGAACCGAGGCGCTGCCGGTGGCGCGGCATCTGCACCGGGACTGACATCCAATGCATAGATCATGCGTCCACCACGACGCTGGGTCAGGTAGATGTACCCCTCCTCCAATTGGCCTCGCGCGTCGTAGCGGGTAAACGAGCCCGTGGACCCGTCAAAAAAGTATTGTTTGTTCTCCGCACCGATCTTTGACGACTGCTCTTCGAGACCAAAATAGGACACAGTCGGCGTATTGGCGTAGAGGCGGCGGATCGACGCCTCGTGCTCTGGAGCAATGAAAGCCCAGTCCTCCTGGCCGTTTTCGGGGTTAATTGCGCGATAAAGGCCGTCGTTTGAGCCATAAAACACGCGGAACTCACTGCCACCACCCTCTCGGGCACCATAGGTCATCGTCAACGGTCTTGAATGCACGATATCACCGTGAATCGTCGCCCGGCGACCTGCGAAGGGCTGGACTTCGAGTTCCGTCAACAGCGAGTTATCAACATATGGCGGATCGTTAATATCCCCCGCTGACAGATCCGGCACTTTCAAATCTCCACCTTTTAGCCCCGGCTCTGCTCCCATTAAATAATCGAAGACATCATCATCTTCGAAATCAGTGACGGCCACGTCACGCAGACTTCCGCTGGCCTGATCGAGGGTGACAATGGTGCGCAAGGGCTGTCTACGGATTTGCTGCGCGACACCGCCTTTTTCTACAAAGGGACCATCGGGCGCGTCTGACAGCACACTTTTAGTTTTGGTAGGGTCGTCGGATTGAACACCGCGCATTTCCGGCAAACACTCACTGACCGGGCTGGGCTCTAATTGCAAGCCTTCAAAATAAGGCCCGGCGGTACCCGAGGAGTCCTTGGTTACCGATGACGTATCCCGTGTCCAGAAACTGGTAGCACAGGACTGCGCGAAGCCTGTTTGAGGGTTAATGGCGCGGTTGAGCGAGACATCAGCCAACCCCACTTTCCCATCAAACACGGCCAGTTGGTATTGCTTGAGATTACCCAACCATCGAGGCTTTCGCTGCGCAGCTGGCCTGAACATGCCGACAAAGACTTTGTTTTCTGCCTGCGCGCGGTTGGTTGCACTCAACGGTAAGGTCACAGCAGCAAAGGAGCTATTTACATCGATGATATCGCCAATGATTCGGCGCAGCGCCAACTTGAGTTCGCTCTGACTGGATGCCGCCTGTCGATATCCTCCGCCTTGCTTTGCCGTGCTGTGCATCAAGGCCGAGTGCTCCTCATTCGGTCTGGCATTAAAAACGTCTACGGTGTAGGTGGACACTGTAATGCGCGCAACCGAGTCTGGCGCATCCCCAACACCCTCCACCAAGACCGGAACACCATATTCGTGCAGAAACTTTGCCCAATCATCGAGATTAAAGTTTTTCCCATCCACGGTTTCGTCGGATACGGGCCCGAACCCTGCTATCGATTGATCAGACAGGATCTTATAGGTGTGGCCTTCGGCATTTTTAGGGACGCTCTCACATACACACTCCCCTCGAACCGAGCACGACCCCCGTATCAGCTCGGGTTCGTTTTCGTTCGAACCCACGTTTTCAGCACAAGACGTTTTATTTGGATAGTACTGAGCCGAATAACCAATAATTTGCCGATCTTTCTTTTTTGCTCGCAGGGTCTCGTATTTTTGCATCGGTATCCCATCGCCGAGCTGCCCCGCAAAAGCAGCTGTAGGCGTCTCTCCAAGCGCATTGTAAAGAGCCTCAAGTCGCGCTGAATTGTCGCTGGTATCGACTTCAGGACCGTTGCTGTCCGTATTGCTAATCAAAATGATATAAGTGTCAGAGCAAATGTCTTCCTCGGTCAGGGGTGACTGGAATAAAGAGAAGGGTGTTTTATAGGCCTGCTCACTGGCTGTGCCCGGGGTGCCCTCGCCCTCGAAACTTTGTGCTTCACCCGCCAGATACGCGTAGATATCGTATGCCAGGTTGCCGTACGCTGAGTTGGAGTTACGTTTTTCAACTGGCGTCGTGATGTTTTCCTTGATGTGGGTCAGGGTCGCATCCAGTTCGCCCCAGTCACTCAGCACTGACTGCAGTTTGTGCCTAACATAGCCGCCATCTTGATTTGCGGTGCCCCCCGTCGTGAACTCCATTAGCGCAACGTTGAGGTTTTTACCTTGCACACGCAATTCATCTAGCGTGTCGTAAATCGCCTGCACTTCCGACTCGCCCTGTTTGCCGTCAGGCCATTGTTGGCTCTGCCTAGACCAATTAGAGGTGTTGTCCAGCACAAAAATTACGTTGGGTACGGCTGATGCTGCCGCACCATTGACAAGGCCGCTGGCAAATAGGTCAATGTCCTCAGCCATTACTGGCGAGATGCAACAAAGAGAACAGACCGACGCCAGTAAACTTTTGATCAACTTTGTCATCTCTGTAGCTCCCGGTTGTTACTCACTGCCACACCCAAGATCATGTCGCGGTGTTGGGGCAAATTGATCGCACCGCTTGAGCGGTCGTTTGCCGGGAAATACCCTGCCGTATCTCTACTCGCGCACCCGTGACCGCATCCACGGCGCTGGCCGTTATCTCAAATAGCGCGTTCCCACAGGCCGAGTAACGTTGTTTACGGACTTGGCATTCGCGATCATCTGGGCTTTCAACGTAGTTGAAAAATCGATTGGGGATCAATACGAACGCAAGACACTTGGGTTCGGTGAGGGTAATAGCGACATCGTCTTCAATGTCATCCCCTGACAGATCAAGACATCTCGTATATAGGTTTTCGTTGCAGCTCAGTGAAAAAGCGCGGCGAACTTGCCCTGCCGCATAAGGCGGCAAAAACCCGGGCGTTGCAATCGCTTCTTGAATAGCCGCCAAGGCTGCTGAACGAACCGCGCTTCGCGCTTCAATATTCTGCACAACCTGCATATTGGCCATAATCAAATTGGCGGAAGCAGACGCCATCAATGTCACTAGGGTTAGCATCAATAACGCCACCACCAGCACCAGACCCCGCTCTCGACGTGGCGTGCTCATCGTCGGCGTCCCGCAACATTAATCAACTCAACCGTGCGTGATCGCAAGAGTCTGGGGTATTCGTCGTTGTAATTGACCCAGGTTTGACCGGGCAATTGATAGCTATTGGTGTCGCGATATCCCGGTTCTGGGATGCTGGAACGAACAATCATACTCATATTCACGCCTACGACATTGGGCCAGTCATTGGTGCGCGCCTCTTCAGACCAGTCCTCGTCAGCGACCGACCGAGAGACATCATAATCACCGTCCGAGGAGCGATCGATAAACCACTCAAACCGCAAGGCCTCCACACCCTCGACCAACACTGTTTCCTCATAAGCGTTGGATTCCGCCAGTTCCAGTCGCACTAACTCATCGCGATGATTCACATAGTAAATGCGGGAGACATAACGATAGACGGGCGCCCTGTCTGAAAACTGACTACCGCAACCAAAATTGCGATAAGTGAGCACAGCGTCTGCATCGCCATCAGTGACCCGGTGCAGTTTAATTTCGCCGCCTGACAAGCTCGCATTAGGGTCATAGCAACCGTTGGTTTGAATATGAAAAAAGTCCCCGAAGGGGACGCAGCCAGTCCCACCAGAAGAGTCGGTAGCGCAGGTACTGGCACGACGAATCGCGACAAACTCTTCAGTCGCTTTTGGCGATGATATGGCGTTGTCACAGGCGGCCGGTGACATCGCCTCCTCAAGGTCAATCCCAAGACCGGAAACAAGCGGATATTCCATCGCCCACCCCAGTTCGATCTTCGGGTCGCGCCCTTCTTTACCGCTGCCAACACACAGCGGCGGAACCGCTGGATAGCCGGTTACCGCCACCCCCGCCATCTCAGACACTCGTAAGGGGCCAAAATTGGGGTCATCCGCCACGACGGGATAATCGGCCTCTCCCCAATATCCCACCAGAGCCAACTCGCTTGCCAATAAGTCGAGGGCGAAGAGACTGTTCTCAAGCTGCCGGCTGGTACGACTGACATCCCCCTGGGTGCGGCTACTGTCCACGAATAAGTCGGTGACACCGAGGACAATAACGAGCCCCAGAGCCAAGGCGATCATAAGCTCAATCAGGCTGAACCCTTGCGATGGATGAGGTGCGTGTGATGAACGCATCAGCCTACCTCACCACGACGTCGCGATAGACCACCCGACGAAAACTCTCGTCCACGGTCGGCGCTCCGAGGTCCGCATTGGTGAATTCACCGGTGCCGCAACTTGCAAATGGGGCAACCTGTGGCGTCAGGCCCTGCCAGGCGACGGCCACGCGAACGACAACTTCGGCGCCGGATCGGGTACTGGTGCCAAGACATCCCATCGCGCCAATCGGTGCACCCAGCCCAAGATTGTCAGTATCATTTGCCTTTACCAACAAGCCCCGCAGTGTCGCCGCCCATTGGCACTTGTTCCATCGTGCTCGCAGTTCAGGAGTCATTGCCTCGGCGTTGACGTCGACCGCGGGACAAGGCGTTTCAGGATCAAAGGACTGGAAGTTTTCCAAAGCCCCCACCGGGTTCATGCGCACGCGCTCCGCCATGTCATCAACCAAGGCAGTGACCAAGGCGCGCTGCTGAGCTTCAAAGCCATTGTTAATGGTGTTTACCTGTAACGCGGCGAGCCCTAATAAACCTGTGGTGGTCACCAAGAAGGTGACCAGCACTTCAATCAGCGTAAAACCCGTTTGTACGCGTTTGCCGGTCACGGGCAAGCTCCTACCCACGCAATATCGTTACTGCCGCCAGGACAAGACCCGCTGCACTGGCCCGAAGCCGTCACTACGCGTCCGTCAGTGGTGACACTCACGCACACTTCACAGAGACCTCCTTTCATTGGCGCAGTTAGTGCCAATTGGGGGCATCCCGTTGCGCGGCCCCAGCCATTGAATGTAATGGCATCGTCGGTCACTACGGCGATGGCGCCTGAGGGAACAAACTCTTGAATGACACTCTTGCCACACGCGCCCGCACCCGCATTTGGCTCCACACACCAACCTTCGTCCCAGCTCTGGGCTCTCGGCCGCACAGCGACCGTCTCCCCGCGCTTGATCGCCTCGGCTCTGGCGGTCACCAGGGATATTCTCAATTCGTTGCTTACTTGACGGAGTCGCTGCTCGGTCAAGATTCTCGAAAAAGACGGCGCGGCGAGAGAGATCAACACTGACAAAACGACGAGGGCTGTCAGCAGCTCGACCAGCGACAAGCCCCACTGAGGCACCCTTACCACGGTGTCTCCTCCGCGGTGTCGCAATGGCGCCAGCGTGCACCAGTATTTGACAAGCACAAAGACCCATCGGCTGCCTGGGTGGATCCGGCCACCGGGTTGAGCATCATATTAAAACTGGGAGGGAGCGCATCCGTAGCCACGCCCATCGAGGCTAATTGGTATGACTGCGCCACATCCTGAGACACGGATCCTAAGTCGCCACCGGAGGCACTACCGTAACCCAGCTCCTCCAATGAACTGGCATACCGGCGTCGAATCATCAAGAAGTTCTGCTGCCGCTGCGCCAATTCCATCAGCAGCGCTTGCCCCTTGGCACGATGCCCTTTTCGAACCTGCTCTAAATACGAGGGATAAGCGAGGGCGGCAAGAAGGCCAATAATCGCCACTACCACCATCAGCTCAATCAGAGAGAACCCTAAAGCGCTAACAGGCACGGCAGCGCCCCGCTTCATCGAAGCGATACCGTTCCGATTGATTGACCTCATAGATGCCGCGCCCACGTGCCGTCTCCTCGTATAACGACGGCAATTTTAGCGAATTGCAATAAATTTGCAAATTGCAATTATTGTAGGTTTTAGGCGGGCCGCAGACGATTTCGGCCCCAAAATGCCCCTTAACTCGGCTTTTCGGCTACTACGCGTGCACTTTTCCCGACCGTCTCCCAGTCGGCCAACGCCCACTGGTATGCACCCGTCATGATCAGCGCCACCACCAAAACCAACAGGGTTACAGTGGTCGTCACGAAAATCCCCTGCTGGGAAATACCGCGTTTCATCAACCGTCACCCGACGCCATCAATCGTTAAGTCTTAGAGTCGAAGGCAATAGCGACCGTGTAACGCTAAGCAGCGACACCCCGTGCGTTACTTGACTGGGGGTTACGCCCATAGCCACGGCGAGCAACTTTAAGGTCACGTCTTCTGCCCCAGTGGCAAGATTCGCGGGAGGCGGTATCGCAATCATCTTAGGCTGCCAGTCGGTAATGCCGGCAACCAAGGTCTCGGCCTGTCGCCATTGATAGCCCTCGGCGCCAGACACCGATTGAAAACGCAATGTTGGCAGGCCCTCAATGCTCGAGCGCCCTGTCCGATCAGTTAACAACACTCGGTCCACGCGGCCCCAAGGCCAGCCGCTGTTGCATTGGGGCGGCCGGTCCATGTTGAACTGCCATGCCACTCGCCAGTGGGTGTGCTCTGAAATACTGGGGGTTGCTCCGGAACAAGGCGACGGACTAATGACATAACCCGCCCCTGCACCGCAATCCTCGGGGCAGACTCTGATCTGCTCAACATAAAGCCCCCACGTGGCATCACCTGCAGCGATGCATGACAGATCTGTCGCCTTTATCACGTCAACGCCACCCCACCGTCTGCCCGGGCTCACCTCATCCAGTGGCGTGCAAATCGGCAAGGGGGTTTGCCAGCCTGCGTGGCTCCACGTGCCCGCATCACCACCGAGCCATTCGGCCGGCATTCGCGCGCTGCTCAGTGCTTGCTCAATAAAACGCATCACTTGCCGTGCACGCATGGCCTGATCGCTTTGTGCCGAAGACACTGCAGCGGTAGCGATCAGGTCTGCTGTTGCCGCAAACAAGGCGGCCAACAGGGTGAGCGCCAGCGCATTGACGATCAACAGTTCGACCAGAGAATAACCCCGCAACGACCGTAAGCCCTCATCCCGGGTAGGCAAAGCGACACCACTTCTCTCGCACTGGGCAATTGAAAGCGTCATAGTACCGGTGATGATGCCGGCAATGGTGCCGGTAATGATTGCGTCAATTCGATGCGCTCGCCAGATGATGAAAGCCACCCCAGCACAATACGCGCGTCGGGGGCGATTCGCAGTTCGCTCTGCGCCAATCTGTCCAACCATTCCCGCAAGCCATCGCAATGCGCCTCGCGCACGGCGTCGGGCAGTACCGCACACCACGCCGACAGCGGAGTTGTATCGCCCGCGCCCAGCCAGAACAGTGTCGCCATTTCGTTAAGAATCAGCATGGCTAGAGTGACTTCGTAGGCTTGGGTATTCAGTGTGACGACGTCGACGGTGAGTTCGGATAACCCCAGCATGCCAACGCAACCCACCAACACTGCCACCAAGTAGTCTGCCCAGATCACAAGGAAGCGGCCTCGGATGAGGCCCACTGCCCCAGATGATTCAAAGCCAGGCTGGGCAATTCACCATTGGGATCAATTAATCTGAGCGAGTACCGCGAGACATCCGACTCCACCTCCAATTGGTAGCGCCGCGCCACTGAGCGCCCCAGCGAATCGAGGGTAGGTAGCTCGTCCTGCTTCGCAAAGCGACCATGCCCCCTCAGGAAGCGGTGTTGTCGAATGGCCAGACGCTGCAATACCACTCTGGCTTGTTGAATAACCGCCTCGTTGGCGGTGGCGCGCCAAGACGGCATGGCGAGCGCGACGAAAATAGCAAGAATCGCCACCACCGCCATTAGCTCCACTAGGGTGAAACCGCGTCCCGGAGTGCTGTGCCTTGTCGACATGCCGCTGCCTTTGCCCAACCTTCAGGTGGGGAAAGTTAGCGGCCCTAGGGGTTATACGAGAGCACGCTGGATGGTTCCGATGAGATATCGGCAGATCCGATCGATAAGGCCCTCATGCCGCTCGGGATATTTCGCCCGCCTTGGCAAACACAATCTGTTGGCCAGGCATCGATGCTTCAATGACATCGCCGGGCGCAAATTGGTCAGTTAACAATGCCTGCGCCAGGGGGTTTTCAATCAACCGCTGAATCGCGCGCTTCAGCGGGCGGGCCCCATACACAGGATCAAATCCCTGCTCGGCAAGATAAGCTCTCACCTCATCATTGACCACCAGACCCAGCGATCGCTCCTTCAATCGCGTAATCAATGCCGTCAACTGAAGCATCGCTATTTGGCCAATATGCGCTTCATTCAACGCGTGAAAAACCACCGACTCATCGATACGATTCAGAAACTCAGGCCGAAAATGCGCCTCAACCTCATGCATCACCGCGGCCTGTATATCCGCCTGGGACGACTGATCCACCGCGTCACGAATGTGCTCAGAGCCCAAGTTAGAGGTCATCACCACAACGGTATTGCGAAAATCAACGGTCCTACCCTGACCGTCGGTCAATCGTCCGTCCTCCAACACCTGCAATAAAATATTAAAGACATCGGGATGGGCTTTTTCGACCTCGTCGAGTAACAGCAGCGAATAGGGTCGGCGACGCACTGCTTCAGTCAGATAGCCACCCTCCTCGTATCCGACATAGCCAGGGGGCGCGCCGATCAATCGGGCCACGGAGTGCTTCTCCATGAATTCGGACATATCAATGCGCACCATGGCCTGCTCGCTGTCGAAAAGATAATCGGCCAGCGCCTTGCACAGCTCGGTTTTTCCCACCCCCGTGGGCCCCAAGAATAAAAATGACCCATTGGGACGCTGCGGGTCCGCCAATCCAGCGCGGGCGCGACGCACCGCATGTGAAACCGCCGTCACCGCCTCATCCTGTCCAACTACTCTGGCATGCAAGGTCTCTTCCATACGCAGTAATTTTTCTCGATCGCCCTCCAGCATTTTGGCGACCGGAATCCCCGTCCACCTCGACACCACTTCCGCGACCTCGTCCTCAGTCACGCGGGATCGCAACAATGTCGGCTCCGCCTGCACCTCATCCGCAGAAGCGAGTTGCCGCTCAAGGTCGGGGAGCACACCATGCTGCAGTTCCGACATCCGGGTCAGGTCTCCCGCACGACGCGCCTGCTCGAGGTCGAGCTTGGCCTGCTCAATATCACTCTTAATTTGGGCCGTGCCCTGCACGGCAGCTTTCTCTGCTAACCAAACCTCTTCCAGGCTGACAAATTCCCGCTCGACGGCGTCTATTTGCTCATCCAACTGCTTGAGCTCCTTGCCGGCAGAGGCAGATTCATCTTTTTTCACCGCCTCGCGCTCAATCTTAAGCTGGATCAGACGACGCTCTAGCTTGTCCATCACTTCGGGCTTGGAATCGATTTCCATCCGAATACGGCTCGCGGCCTCGTCAACAAGATCGATGGCTTTGTCGGGCAACTGACGGTCAGTGATATATCGCTGACTCAACTTGGCGGCAGCAATAATGGCGCTGTCGGTGATGTCGACGCTGTGATGAACCTCATAGCGCTCTTTCAGCCCCCTGAGAATAGCGATGGTGTCTTCCTCGCTCGGCTCCTCGACCAGCACCTTCTGAAACCGCCGCTCCAAAGCTGCGTCTTTCTCGACATACTGCCGATACTCGTTAAGTGTTGTTGCGCCGACACAGTGCAACTCGCCTCTCGCCAATGCAGGCTTAAGCATGTTGCCCGCATCCATCGAGCCCTCGGCTTTTCCGGCACCCACCATAGTGTGGAGTTCGTCCACAAATAAAATAATGCGCCCCTCTTCCTTCGAAAGCGCATTCAGCACCGCCTTGAGGCGCTCCTCAAAATCACCGCGAAACTTGGCACCGGCCAACAACGCGCCGAGATCCAGCGCGAGTATCCGCTTGTTCTTGAGCCCCTCGGGCACCTCGCCATTGACTACCCGCTGCGCCAAGCCTTCGATGATGGCGGTCTTTCCCACGCCGGGTTCACCGATCAGCACGGGGTTATTTTTCGTGCGGCGCTGAAGTACCTGAATGGTGCGGCGGATTTCATCATCGCGGCCGATCACCGGATCCAACTTCCCGGCGGCGGCTCGCTCGGTAAGATCTACCGTGTACTTCTCTAACGCCTGCCGCGTTTCCTCTGACTCTGCGCTAGTCACCGATTCACCACCGCGTGCCGCCTCAATCGCCGCTGCCAAAGCGGGCTTGGTAACGCCGGCATCCGACATCAGACTGGCAGTGCTTTTTATGTCGAGCATTGCCAGTAGCGCCGCATCGATCGAGATAAAGGTATCACCCGCCTTCTGCGCCAGTTTGTCCGCCTGATTGAGTAAGCGCTGTGAATCTGCACTGATGTGGACATCGGCGCTACCGCTGACCGTCGGCATCGCGTCCAACAAGCCACGCAACGCCGCATCCAAGTACTCGTAGCGCGCTCCGGCCGCCTGCAGCAAGCGCCTGGCGGGTGAGCCAGACGCGTCCAGCATTGCGCGCAACACATGTGGCGGTTCCACAAAGGGATGATCGCGACCGACGGCGATCGATTGAGCATCGCCGAGGGCGGCCTGTAATGAATGGGTCAGCTTTTCCATGCGCATCGCTCTCTCCTGATACCCGCAAATAGGCGGGCTAGCGTGGGTCTTAATCTCAATATGGGACCCAAAACCCTTTTTTCAAGTGGGGTTATTCTGTCAGCTTGGTCATGGTTCGAACTCTTCGTGTCTAGGCTCTCAAGACAGTGAGCGACCTGGGCCTGGCTTTGTTAGCGCGGAACCCGCCACACGAGGGTGGCAAATCTTCCGGTCAGCGGCCCGTCCCGGCGGTGAGAGAAAAATCGATCTGTCTCCGTATGACTGCAGATCTCACCCCCCGTGATGACTCCAACACCTGCATTTTCCAGAGCCAATCTTGCCAACGAAAAAAGGTCCGCCAACCAATGACCGGCGCGAGCCACCGACGGCGAAAAACACGCGTAACAGGCTCTCCCCATGCGGGTGATAAATGCCTCGCGAACCTCTGGCCCAACCTCATAGGTGGCAGGACCTATCGCCGGCCCCAACCAGGCGCTTAATTGCGACGCCGATGCCGGCATCTCCGTAATCAGGGCCGGTAATACACCGGCGGCCAGACCCCGCCATCCCGCGTGGGCAACGCCCACGCAGGCGGCATCATGCGAGAAAAGCACCACGGGCAAGCAGTCCGCAGTCAGAACCGCAATTGGCTGTCCTACCGCGGTAGTCCATTGCGCGTCCGCCTCTGGTGTCATTTCAGCATTAGCCTGCACGACACGGCACCCATGCACTTGGTTCAACCACGCGACTGGAGATAGACCCAGCGCGGCCTGTAGTCGCTCGCGATTAATCCGCACAGCGCTGACCTCATCGTTCACATGGTCAGCCAAATTGAGGGAGGCAAAGGGAGCGGCACTGACCCCGCCGAGGCGTGTTGTGACACGAACCGCCACCCCATCGATACCCAGATCAGGCGCCATCAACGGTAGCGACGCATTCAAGCTGGGTCCTCCTCCGCCAAACACGCAATCAGGGAGCCTATATCGGTAGGTGGGTCAGCCGAGAAAGACAGAAAGTCACCCTTTTCTGGGTGCTCGAAAGATAACTCGCGTGCGTGCAACGCCTGACGATCGAAGCTATCGAGCATGTCGAGTAATGCGGTACTCGCACCTGCCGGCCGAAAGGCACGCCCACCGTATACCGGATCACCGATCAAGGGATGCTTACGCCAGGCCAAATGCACACGAATTTGGTGGGTACGCCCTGACTCTAGTTGCACATCGAGGCAGGTGTGGGCGCCAAACCGTTGCGCTATTCGATAGTGGGTGACTGCCGGTTTACCCTCCGGCACAACCGCCATTTTTGTGCGGGATGTCGGATGGCGCCCGATCGGCGCATCAATAGTGCCACCGCCGCTAAATGTGCCGCGACAAACCGCCGTGTAAATCCGTTTTACCGAGCGATTGGCCAGATGCGCGACCAAGTGCTTATGGGCGAGGGTCGATTTTGCCGCGAGCATGACCCCGGAGGTCTCTTTATCAAGCCGATGCACAATGCCGCCTCGGGGCAGCGCAGACATCTCGGGGGCGTGTGCCATCAGTCCATTGACCAAGGTCCCACTGTGATGCCCCGCCGCTGGATGCACCACCAACCCCGCAGGTTTGTTGACCACTATCACATGCTCATCCTCGAACAGAATGTCGAGGGGTAGCGGCTCTGGCGCCCAGTCAACGCGATTATATGTCTCGGGAAAAACTTGGAGTTCATCACCAGACACGACCTTGTCGCGCGGACGTGCAAGCTGTCCATTGCGCGTTAACCGACCCGCCCGAACCCATTCTGCGAGGCGGCTCCGAGAAAACTGGGTGAACAGTGCCGCCGCCGCCGCATCCAGTCTGGCGCCATCCAGCGAGACGGGAACAGGTGCCGAGATCACTTCAGGGTCATCGAAAAGTTCTTCTGACAAGCGCTGTGACTCCCGCACGGTTGGGTTTACACTACCACCCCCCAATGTACCACGGCGGAAATTAGCTCTTGGCCCATTCAACCTTTGTCTTGCGCGCGATGTTTTTGGCGCTCTGCCTCGTGATCACCGGCTGTTCCTGGTTTGGTGGTGACGATGAAGATCTCGTCGCTGACTCAGGTGAGCAGCAGATGTATCGCGAGGCCCAGCGACACCTTAAAAACGACAATTTCGCGCTGGCGGTAAGAACCTTGCAGATGCTGGAAAGCCGGTATCCCTTTGGACGCTATGCTGAACAGGCGCAATTGGAGTTGATCTACGCGCACTACGGCGCCTACGAATTTTCAGCGGCAACGGAAGCGGCGGACCGATTTATTCGCCTGCATCCCCGGCATCCCAATGTCGACTACGCGTTTTACATGAAAGGCTTGGCCGCCTATGACATCGAGCCCGGTTTTTTTGCGCGATTTGTGCCCTCCGACGACACCAAGCGTGATGTCAGCCACATTAAGATCGCCTTTGGCGAATTTGCGCAGCTACTGGCTCGCTATCCCGACAGCGCTTACGCACCCGATGCGCGACAGCGCATGATCCATATGCGCAACATGCTCGCCCGCCATGAAATCCATGTGGCCAACTATTACTTTCGTCGCGGCGCCTACCTAGCCGCGCTGAACCGCGGTAAGTACGTCGTGGAACACATGCAGCAAACTTCCAGCGTCGCGGACGGTCTCGCCGTTATGGCGCAGGCCTACCTGTTACTCGGCATCAACGATCTTGCAGAGGATTCGATCGATGTCCTCTGCGAGAACTACCCGGATCACCCCAATCTAAAGGAAGGGTGCACTTTTGACAGCGTTTACACCGCGGATGGCCTGCAACAATCCTGGATTAACAGGGCAACCCTCGGCCTCTTTGATCCACCCAAGCCACCGCAATTCAACTATCGACCCCGGTCCTGACGCGACTCAGTCCGCCGAACGCCACGCCCACGTAATGGGGTAACGGCGATCGCGACCGAATGCCCGGCGAGAAATACGCACCCCGATCGGCGCCTGGCGGCGCTTGTACTCATTCAGATCGATCAATCGCACGACCCGGTGGACATCCTCCGGAAGAAATCCAGCGGCAATCATCTCCTCCTTTGAGGCATCGCGCTCGACATAGTGCTCAATCATCTGATCCAGCGTGTCGTAAGGCGGCAGGCTGTCTTCATCTTTCTGATCTGGCGCCAATTCGGCCGAAGGTGGTCGGGTTATCACTCTTTCCGGGATGCACTGGCCCAATCCATTGCGGTACCGTGCCAAGGCATAGACGAGCATTTTCGGGCAATCTTTGAGCACGTCGAACCCACCCGCCATATCGCCATATAAGGTGGAATAACCCACCGCCAGTTCACTCTTGTTGCCCGTTGTCAGCACCAGCAGATTCTTCTTGTTGGAAATTGACATCAGTAACACGCCCCGACACCGCGCCTGCAGATTCTCTTCCGTAATATCGGCAGTCAAACCCTCAAATTCCGGCGCTAAAGCGGTCATAAAGGCTTCATACAGGGGCTCGATAGAGAGATTGCTGAATGTGACCCCCAAGGCCTCAGCTTCCGCCTGCGCGTCTTCTACGCTGATGGATGCGGTATACCGAAAGGGCATCATGACCGCCTGAACGCGATCTGGCCCCAAAGCGTCAACCGCCACGGCAAGTGTGACGGCAGAGTCAATACCGCCAGACAACCCAAGCACGACCCCGGGAAAGCCGTTCTTGTTGACATAATCACGCAGGCCCACGACCAGCGCGGTCCACACCGCCTCGAGGTCGCTTTTGGGCGACGCCTGAGCACCCGTCTCGATGAGGTCCGATGACTCGACGGCCACGCGCAATAGGGCTTCATCAAACTCGACGGCTCTTGCCACTAACTCTCCACTGGCGTCTACCGCGAAGGAGCCGCCGTCGAAAACCAATTCATCCTGACCTCCCACCTGATTCACATAGAGGATGGGCATCTCATGGGCACGGGCGCGATCAGCAACCAGCTGCAAACGTTCCGCGGCCTTACCGCGGTGAAATGGCGAGGCATTGAGATTGATCAACATTTGCGCACCGGCCGCCTTGGCAGACGCCGCAGGCTCAGGGTGCCAAATGTCCTCGCAAATCGTGAGCCCGAAGCGCTGTCCGTGCAGCGTGACCACACAGGGTTTAGCGCCCGCAGCGAAGTAACGCTTTTCATCAAATACTTGGTAGTTCGGTAGGCACTGCTTGTCATACTCGGCGATCACTTCACCACCGAGAATGACGCCAGCACTATTGAATAGCTGCGAGCCATGCCTGCGCGGATAACCGACGATCACCGCAAGATCGGGCGGCAATTTCTCGCATAGGGTCGCCAACGCGCTGACGCTCTGATTAATCAGATCGGACCGGAGCAGCAAGTCCTCCGGGGGATAACCGGTCAGCGTCAGCTCAGGGAAAATAATCAGATTCGCGCCCTCATCACGCTGCGCCGAACACACCTCAAGAATCCGGTTCAGGTTGCCGCGGATATCGCCCACCAAGGTATTAATCTGCGCCATGCAGATATTCATCTCTGTCTCCCGCGTGTGTTATCAACGTCGACACTACTTCCGGACGCGAAGGTTACCGTATTTACGGGTTGTGGGCCTTCTGAGGCGTCGCTGACGCCTAAATTCGGTAGACATCGCTGATATAGTGGGCTCATGGTGAATGAGACAACAGGGCGCGACACTCGCGATTTTGTCGGGGCGAACCATAGACCCCGCGAGGGGCGAGAGTTGTTTCGGCTACTGTCAGTTTATAACGTCTATCGCCTCACGCTGGCACTGGGCTTATTGGGACTGGCCATGACCCATCGCTGGGGTGGCGAGCCGATTACCGGCTACCACCCGGGCATCCTGTGGTTGGCGGGCATTTGGCTGGCCAGCGCGGCTGTTATCAACCGATTCGTCGGCGGATCGGCCCAGTGGGCGGAGAACTTGGCGCTGGCGGTCGTGTTGCTGGATCTGGTGCTGGTGGCGTTCTTGGTGCAGTTGGCTGCCGGGCTAAGCGGCGGACTCCCCTTGCTCTTCCTGGTTACAGTGGCCGCTGCCGCCGTACTGATCCCCCACAGAGTAACCGCAACCGGCGTCGCGGCCTTGGCCACCTTAGCGGTGCTGGGCGGCACCGCTCTCAAACTCTCAAGCGGCACGGTAAACGACGGTGATTGGCTCTATGCCAGTCTGCTGGGCAGCCTGAACTTCGCGCTGTCGCTATTTCTGCAACAACTCGTTATGCGACTGACCTCGGCAGAGCAGCTGGCAGACACCGCCTCGAGTCAAATCGCAACGCTGGAGGAACTGAATCAGCAAATTATTTCCCACATGACGACCGGCATCTGTCGAATCGCGCCAGATAACTCGCTGATACCATTGAATGACGCGGCTACAGCATTGCTGGGCCTATCGGATGCTCACTTACCCCAGCCGCTGGAGACGGTGAGTCCGCGCCTCGCAGCGGTTGTGGCCGGATGGAGATCAGGGCAGCGCCTATCGGTCGAACCTATTATCGTCGAGTCTACCGGTGGCCAAATCTTGCCGGAGTTGGTCCATCTCGGGCATACATTGGATCCCGAGCTGATGCTTTTTGTCGACGATTACACCGCTGTTTCTGAGGCGGCACAGGCGCTGAAACTAAGATCGCTAGGCAAATTAACCGCGAGTATCGCCCACGAAATACGCAATCCGCTCGCTGCGATCAGCCACGCTGTGCAGTTGATGGCTGAGCCTACCGCAGATGTCGGGGAAGCGGCGACGCTTCGCGAGATTGTGCTCAACAATACCCATCGCGTTAACGATATCATTGACAATATCCTGCAGCTGTCGCGGCCTCAGACGTCGGGCCAGGAGGGCGTAGATTTGGCAAAATGGCTGCCCAATTTTGTCAAAGAATACGAAGGCACCCGCAACGGGGACGTCAGTGTTTCGCTTGCGTTAGCAGACTCACCGCTGTCCATTCAATTTGATACCGGCAACCTCAGGCGGGTGCTGGTCAATTTACTCGACAATGGCACCGAGCACGCCGAGCGGGAAACCGGACGAGCAGTGGCTACCATCGCTGTGACGCGCGACTATCGCGGCAATGCGGTCTGCGTCGACGTCATTGATTCCGGCAAGGGCGTTCAGGAAAACCAGGTGGAGCACTTGTTCGAACCCTTTTTTACCACGCGCCCGGAAGGAACCGGGCTGGGACTGTACCTCTCAAGAGAACTGTGTGAGGCCAATCGCGCCACACTAAGCTACGGGCGAACGGTCGAGGGATGCACCCGCTTCAGAATGAATATTCCCTTGAGAGAACCGCTGTCGTGAGCCGCCCCAGCGTACTCATTGTTGATGACGAACCAGATCTGCTGACACTGCTGGAAATGACGCTCGCCCGGATGGATATTCAGGCAGTGACAGCGTCATCCTTGGCAGCAGCAAGAGAGGCCCTCGAAGCCGCGACTCCAGCGCTATGTCTGACAGATCTCAGGTTACCCGACGGCAACGGCCTGGACTTAATTGCGGAAATACAGCAAAGGTACCCCAGCGTGCCTGTCGCCATGATGACCGCCCATGGCAGCACGGAATCAGCCGTGGAGGCGCTCAAATTGGGGGCCTTTGACTTTGTCAGTAAGCCGGTGCCACTCGATCGTCTGCGAGAGCTGGTCAATCACGCATTGAAACTCTCAACAATGCCCGACGCTCAGACCGATGACACGCTGATTGGAGAGACACCAATCATCGCCACATTAAAACGCGATATCCAGCGTGTAGCCCGCAGTCAGGCGCCGGTACATGTCCACGGAGAGTCGGGCGTGGGAAAGGAGGTCGTTGCTCGACTCGTGCATCACCTCGGACCGCGCAGTGGAGCGCCCTTTCTGGCGATTAACTGTGGCGCGATCCCATCTGAGCTGGTGGAAAGCGAGCTGTTCGGCCATAAGCGGGGTGCCTTTACTGGCGCCACCTCCGACAAGCCCGGGTTGTTCCAAGCCGCCAGCGGCGGCACTTTGTTGCTGGATGAAATTGCAGACCTACCGTTGTCTGTTCAGGTGAAGTTATTGCGTGCGATTCAGGAAAAAGCGGTGCGGCCGCTCGGCGTTGAAAAAGAAGTCCCCGTTGATGTCCGATTAATCACCGCGACCCACAAAAATCTGGCTGAGGAAGTGCGCGAGGGGCGCTTCAGGGACGACCTTTACTATCGTATCAATGTCATTGATCTGTTTATTCCGCCGCTCAGGCATCGTCGCGCAGATATCCCCCTCATTGCGCGGCATATCCTGCTCAAGATGGCTGATGCGGCCCACAGCAAACCGTTGAGCCTGAGTAGCGATGCGATTGAACTGCTCAAACAACACGAATTCAGAGGCAATATTCGCGAGCTGGAAAATATTCTCGCGCGGGCGGCAGCCCTGTTGGACGGCGACCGCATCGAGCGTCACAACCTCGATCTCTCACCCGGCCCACGACAAACGGCACCTCAAGATGCGGCGTTGATTCCGGAGATATCCCAAGCTCCGCCTGCTCAAGAGCACCACCACCTCGGTGACCTTGACAGCTATCTGGCCCGGGTGGAACGCGAGATTCTGGAGGACACGCTGCAGCGGCATCGCTGGAATCGCGCTGCCACGGCCAAAGCCCTTGGCATCAACCTGCGAAGCTTACGCTACCGTCTAAAAAAACTGGATATCGAGGTTTAAACCGCCCCAGTCTCTGGGCACAGGCCTCCCGCTTTCGCTAGCCGCGGTCTGCCCAAACGATTAATAAAGACCGTCCAGTTGTGCCCTCCCGCGCAGACCGACAAAGTGAGGTTGCGCTGGCCGAACCCATCTGCCTGCCATCGAATCTCGCCCGTGACGGCATCTAACCCCGATCGATTGCGGACGACTATGCCGCTCGGGGGAGTCCAAACACGCAGAATCGCTGGGCCGTCAGTCAACACGCGGTAAGCAACGAGGGTGCCGCTAAAGTCTCCTCCACAGAGCCGACTCGTATCCGTTGTGGAAGACAGTGGGCAGAGTGTCACCGTGGTCTCTAGTATCTGCGCCATACTGCGGGCATATTGCGCAGCCAAGTAGATCTGGTGCGCACCCGTCAGAGCCCGTGCGGCATTGAGTTGCCCCGAGAATGAGGGAGTAACCATTGCCACCAGTATCGCCACTACCGCCAGCGTAATTAGACACTCCACAAGGGTGAGCCCCTGCTGCCGAATGATCGCACCTCTCGTCTGGAATAAGACTCAGAACACACTGTGCGACACCGCGACGGCATCGAGAATAACGGGGCTCAAGAGGGGTCACGTATTGATGAAATTGATCGTTAATAATTGAGTGACGCCGCCACCCCGCAGAACACACCCGTTATCAGTCCTCTACCACAACGGCGGGTATGCGCAGCTCCTTCGGTAGCGAGAAGGTGATGTTTTCTTCACGACCTTCGAGATTTCGAACGTCAACGCCGCCACGCGCTTTCAGTGCCGCGATCACCTGCTCCACCAATAATTCCGGAGCTGAGGCACCGGCAGTCACACCGACTGACGCCGTGCCAGACAACCATTGGCTATCAATCATATCGGCGTCGTCAATCAGGTAAGCGCGGGCCCCACAACGCTCGGCGAGCTCCTTCAGTCGATTCGAGTTAGAACTATTGGTCGATCCCACAACCAGCACTAGATCCACTTCATCCGCCAGTGACTTTACTGCGTCTTGGCGATTCTGGGTGGCGTAACAAATATCGTCTTTGCGCGGTCCTTGAATCTGCGGAAATTTTTGCCGCAAGGCGTCGATCACTTTGGCGGTATCGTCGACGGACAGCGTCGTTTGAGTGACGAAGGCTAGGGTCGTGGGATCGCGCACCTCGAGCTGGGCCACCTGCGCTTCATCTTCAACCAGATAAATTGCGCCACCGTGACCGCCGTCATAGCGCCCCATGGTGCCTTCCACTTCGGGATGGCCTGCATGGCCTATCAACACACACTCTCGTCCCGCTGCACTAAACGCCGCCACTTCGACATGCACCTTGGTCACCAGTGGACAGGTGGCGTCGAACACTTTGAGCCCCCTACTCTCAGCCTCATCCTGTACCGCTCGAGATACGCCGTGGGCACTGAAGATCACCACCGCGTCATCGGGCACCTCAATGAGCTCATCTACAAACACCGCACCGCGAGCCCGGAGATCCTCGACAACATGTCGGTTGTGGACGACCTCATGTCTGACATAGACAGGTCCGCCAAACACTTCCAACGCGCGGTTGACGATATCAATGGCGCGGTCCACGCCCGCACAAAAGCCCCTGGGGTTGGCCAGTACAATGTCCATTAATGTAGCTCCGCTGGCTCGACGCGTGCGATCCGCACTCTGAAATGAATAGTACGCCCCGACAGCGGATGATTAAAATCCACCGTGACGCTGTCTTCTCCCACCGCCGCAATCATCCCGGGGACCTCCCCTCCCGCAGCATCCGCAAAAGAGAACAGCATGCCAGGTTCCAGTGGTGCGCCCTCATCGAACTCGCGCCGGGGTATCTCCTGAATATTGTCATCCTGAGGATCACCGAACCCTTCCTCAGAGGGGATGCGAAACTCTGCTTCATCACCAGCGCGCATGCCCAAAAGTCGACGCTCGAAACCCGGCAGCAAGGAACCATCTCCCATCACGAAACTCACGGGATCCTGACCAAAATTGGAGTCCACCTCCTCCCCCGTCTCAAGCGCTAGGGAAAAATTGAGGGTGATGCGTGTGTTGGGTTCTATCGCGAGATGCATGGCTTCACTCATTCTGGGCTGCCTCGTCGGAGGCTATCGCTTGTGCGGCGGAGCCGCCGATCAAGGCCACCCATAGCCACGCCGCGGCACCGACACTAATCGCAGCGTCGGCGACATTGAAGGCGGGCCAGTACCAATCCCGATAATGCCAGGAGATAAAATCGACCACGTAACCCAGAGAGACGCGATCGATCAGATTGCCCACGCCACCGCCGAGAATCAGCCCCAGTGGCACCATCAGGCCATAGTCTTCTGGCTCGAGACGGAATAGCCAGACGACAATAAAGCCACTGACCGCGGCCGCCACTGTTGCCAAAAACCAGCGCTGCCAGCCCCCGGCGTCGGCCAAGAAACTAAAGGCGGCCCCCGTGTTATACGTCAACATCCAGTCGAACCAAGCGGTGACACGGTAGGGACTGCGAAACACGAGCTCGGTCACCGCGATGTGCTTGGTCCACTGATCCAACAGAATAATCGCAACCGCGATCAACAAACCCAGCCAGGGCCGAAACCCCCTGCGCGGCGCTGGAAGGTGCTCAGGCAAAGTGCCGCACCTCCCCGGGACCTTCAATATTAGTGACACATCGCTCGCACAAGGTCGGGTGGGCCTCGTATTGCCCCACATCGGCGCGTCGGTGCCAGCAACGATCGCACTTTTCTCCCGCAGCCGGCTGCACCAGCACCCGAAGTCGGATGCCCTCAGCCTCCACTGCCTCCGGGGGCGCATCGCTCCAATCCGAGACCGCTGCCTCAGAGGTGATCAAGGCAAAACGCAATTCGTCGCCGAGGTACCCGAGGCGCGCAGCAAGATCCGATTCTGCGAACAACACGACCGCTGCATCGAGAGATCCGCGCACCGCACCCTGCTCCCGCGCCAACTCCAACGCTTTGTTGACCTGTTGCCGTACCAGCATGAGCTCCATCCAGAAGTCACTGTTTAGCTGGCCTCCGGTCTCGGGCGCTGGCAGCGCGTCGTACCACTGGGCCAAGAAGACGGAGGCCGCGCGCGATCCGGGCAGGTTCTCCCAGATCTCATCAGCCGTAAAACTCAGAATGGGGGCTATCCATCGACACAGAGCCTCGGCCAAATGAAATAAGGCCGTTTGCGCGGACCGGCGCGGATGGGAGTCACTGCCCGTCGTGTACTGCCGATCTTTGATGATATCGAGGTAAAAACCGCCCAGCTCGCCACTGCAGAAGTTGTGCACACGGTGATACACGTAGTGGAACTGGTAGTCATCGTAAGCCGCCTGTATCTCGCCTTGCAGCGCCTGTGCTTTTCCAAGAATCCATCGGTCCAGCGGCAGTAGCGCATCGATCGGCAGCGCGTCGGTCAAGGGATCGAATCCAGCGAGGTTGGCCAACAAGAATCGCGCCGTGTTTCGGATTCGCCGATAGGCGTCGGCGGTACGCTTGAAAATCTCGTCCGAGGCAGAAATTTCATTGCGATAGTCTGCTGCGGAGACATACAGCCGCAGCACATCCGCACCCAAGTCCTGCATTGCCTTGCCCGCGGGAATAATATTGCCCACGGATTTAGACATCTTGCGGCCGTCCCCATCGACGGTAAAACCATGGGTTAACACACTCCGGTAAGGCGCCGCGTCGTGCGTACCGATTCCTGTCAGTAGAGACGACTGGAACCACCCGCGATGCTGGTCCGAGCCCTCAAGATACAAGTCTGCGGGCCAATTCAGCCCCGCGCGCTGCCGCAACACACAGTGGTGGGTCACGCCCGAGTCGAACCAGACATCGAGGGTATCGGTGACTTTCTCATAGTTCCCGGCCTCGTCACCCAGCAACTCGACAGGATCAAGGTCAAACCACGCCTCGATACCCCTGGCCTCGATACGGACTGCTACGGTCTCCATCAAACCCTGGGTATCGGGGTGTAATTCCCCCGTGGTTTTGTGCACAAACAGCGCGATCGGCACGCCCCAGGTCCGTTGCCGCGAAATACACCAATCCGGACGCTCGGCCAGCATGCTGTCAATGCGGGCCCGGCCCCACTCCGGAACCCATTGCACGCCCTCTACCGCTTTTTTTGCGGCGGCGAGCAACCCATTGCCGGTCATACTGATAAACCACTGGGGCGTTGCGCGAAAAATAATGGGTGACTTATGGCGCCAGCAGTGGGGATAGCTATGCTGAAAAGGCTGATGACACAACAGCACACCGCGCTCTGACAGCGCGGCAATAATGTCGTCATTGGCCTTGAAGATATGCTGCCCGGCAAAGACGGGCGTATCGGCATGGTAAACCCCGTTGCCGCCTACCGGGTTATAAACCTCGAGGTCATAACGACGGCCCATTTCAAAATCCTCGAGACCGTGCGCCGGTGCCGTATGAACACAACCGGTGCCCGCCTCGGTGGTCACATGATCACCCAAAACAATAGGAACAGACGTTTCGCTGAAGGGCGGAACCAGCAGTAACCCTTCGAGATCGCTCCCCCTCGCGCGACCCTCGATCTCAACGCTTTCAAAACCGAAGCGTTGGGCGCACGCTTCGGCGAGCGCTTCTGCCACCACCACATGACGATTGCCGGCTTTTAGTACGACGTACTCGAGATCAGCCGCGAGAGCGACCCCGCGATTCGCGGGCAGTGTCCAGGGCGTCGTAGTCCAGATCGCGAGCTCTAGGCGGTCCACCGCCCCGCTGTCCAATCGCCGGGCGGCCTCGGCGACATCGACAAAAGCAAAAGCCACGTCTACCGCCGAGGACTGCTTGTCGCGATACTCCACTTCGGCCTCGGCCAATGCTGAGCCGCAGTCAAGGCACCAGTGCACGGGTTTGAAGCCGCGATGCAGATGTCCCTTGTCTATCATCGTGGCCAGAGAGCGGACAATGTTCGCCTCAAAAACAAAATCCATGGTCAGGTAGGGGTTATCCCATTCACCCAAAACCCCCATGCGGACAAAGTCTGCCTTTTGCGCCTCGACCTGTTTGTGAGCGTAATCCCGGCAGTGTTGACGAAACTCCGCTGCGGTCACTTTGTGACCGGGCTTACCCACCTTTTTCTCTACATTAAGCTCGATAGGGAGGCCGTGGCAGTCCCACCCCGGGACATAAGGCGCATCAAACCCGGACAAGGTTTTGGATTTAATAATGATGTCTTTCAGAATCTTGTTGATGGCGTGGCCCACATGGAGTTCGCCATTGGCATAAGGAGGGCCGTCATGAAGAATAAAAGTTGGCTTGCCCTTGCCTACCTGCCGCATCTGCCCATAAAGGTCCATTGCCTGCCACGCTTTCAGCCGATCGGGCTCGCGCTGTGCAAGATTGGCCTTCATCGGAAAATCTGTCTGGGGCAGATTCAGCGTACTTTTGTAATCGCTCATACTTTATCCGT
>VMDB01000018.1 GCA_008081075.1 Halieaceae bacterium | reverse complement strand
GCCGAAGATTGTGGCTTGTAGTGCGGACGGCGTGTCAGGCCCCGCCGTGATCGCCACCAATCCGGCCAGGCACCCGTTGAGTGCCATCGTCAGGTCGGCTTTGCCGAACATCAGCCTCGCCAGGAGCAACGCACCGATGCAACCGCCGGCGGCAGCGAGGTTTGTATTCATAAAGACAATGGCCACTGCGTTGGCTGAGTCCACGGTAGCGGTCGCCAACACCGAACCGCCGTTGAAGCCAAACCACCCCAGCCAGAGGATGAATGTTCCCAAGGTCGCTAAGGGCAGGTTAGCGCCGGGTATGGCGTTCACTTCTCCGTTGGGGCCGTACTTGCCCTTGCGAGCCCCTACCAAAATGACCCCAGCCAAAGCTGCGGCGGCGCCTGCCATGTGCACGATCCCGCTACCCGCAAAATCGAGGAAGCCCAGGTCGCCCAGCGTGTACATCCCGAACACCGGGTTGCCGCCCCAAGTCCAGCTGCCTTCCATCGGATAGATGAACCCCGTCATAACGACTGCAAAGGCCAAAAAGGCAAACAGCTTCATGCGCTCGGCCACCGCGCCAGAGACGATGGACATCGCGGTTGCAACAAAAACCACTTGAAAGAAGAAATCGGCGGAAGGCGCGTAGGTTGCGTTTTCCTCACCGCCCTCAACCACGCCAGATCCCGTTATCGTGCTGAGGAAGATGTCACCGCCGTACATGATGCTGTAGCCCACCACCATGTACATAATGCATGCCACAGCAAAAAGCGTGACGTTCTTGGTCAGAATCTCGACCGTGTTCTTGCTGCGCACCAATCCGGCTTCGAGCATCGCGAATCCCGCGGCCATCCACATGACCAACGCGCCGCAAACGAGGAAGTAAAAGGTGTCCAGCGCGTACTGCAACTGAAAAATATCGTTTTCCATGAGAGTGATCTCCAAGTCTCAGGTTTACAGCGCTTCTTCGCCGGTCTCGCCGGTTCGAATGCGGGTGACGTGTTCGAGGCTGGAGACAAATATCTTGCCGTCCCCAATTTTGCCGGTTTGAGCGGCCTTGCTAATGGCCTCAATGGTCTGATCTACCATGCCGTCGGCAATAGCGATTTCGATCTTTACCTTGGGAAGAAAATCGACGACGTATTCAGCGCCGCGATAAAGCTCGGTATGCCCTTTCTGGCGACCAAAGCCTTTCACTTCGCTAACCGTTATCCCCTGAACACCGATCGTAGACAGTGCTTCACGCACATCGTCCAACTTGAAAGGCTTTATGACTGCAGTAACCAATTTCATGGCAACCTCCGAAAGAACCACCCGCGAGGGCGGCGATTAACTTGATGGCCCCAGACCCCGACACCGCAGTGAAGACTTCACGCGCCGCGCGCGGCCTGACTCGGGATCTTTAATTGCCAAGGTCAGGCCAACTGTTTTTTTATTTTGAAAGAACAGATACTTAAAGCCTGTAGCGCAACTCTTCGGCGTCAGGAGCAGTCGATTTCCCGAGAGAATCGCACCAATGCGGTGCAACGTTCGCACCAGTTTTGGCTCGTATGGATCTGTTGGCGCCCCCGAGAGTGCGTTACATTGGCATGACACTCGGCGCGTTAGCGACGTACCCGATTCGACCTGACTCGACCGAGCATCACCCCACTCCAACAGGCATAAGACATGGGCCAAAACAATTCAAACACGCGCCGCCCGAGCTCTCTGTTTGAGCGATTGGTTCAAGGCGAAGACCCGTTGTTCGCGCAAATAGACCGCAACGCAAAGTCGGTGTTGCAATCGGCACTCTCCCGGCTAGACGTGGTCAGTCGCGAGGAATTCGATGCCCAGACTGCGGTATTACAACGAACTCGCGAGAGACTCGAGGCGTTGGAAGCACAGATTGCGGCTCTCAGCGAAGCGCTTGAATCCCCCCCTACAGCCAAAGATGGATGAACTGTCGGACACTGAGCCCACCGACTGGAAGATCAAGGATGATCTATGCACCTCGCTTTTGTTCAAACTCGCTGCCAGGCGGGACTGTTAGCGCCTGAGGTTATTGTCGAGATCCATCTCGGATCCGGCCTACCCGGATTTCAGGTAGTTGGCTTTTCTGAGTCGGCGACGCGTCAGATCCGCGGCCGCGTGCGCAGTGCCATTTTGTCGTCTCACCTGAAATGGCCCGACTTCAATATCACCGTCAATTTGGCGCCCACTGAACAACCCAAGGAAGGACCTCGGTATGATCTCCCCATCGCATTGGGACTGCTTGTTGCCTCACAGCAACTGCCGCCAAGCAGCGTCGCCGGGCGGGAATTCTTCGGAGAATTGGGTCTGGATGGCGGCATACACCCCTTCCGAGGCTCACTGTGTGCCGTGCTGGCTGCGACCGAGGCAGGTCGCGAGTGCGGCATTGCGCGTCATGGAGCACCCGAAATTGCGGCACTCACGGGAGGTCGTCTGATTGCAGCACCGGACCTCCTGTCTTTGTGCGCTCAGCTCAAAGACGCCTGTCCCAAGTACGTTCGGCAAGAGACAGCGCTAGACCACGATGCTGTCGTTTACCCTGACCTGTCACAACTGAAAGGGCAGCCCCTGCTCTGCAAGGCTCTGGAAGTGGCGGCAACGGGAGGCCACCACCTACTCATGACCGGCCCACCCGGCGTCGGCAAAACGCTGGCGGCGTCCGTGCTTCCGGGACTGTTGCCGCCTTTGCCCGAAAAGAAGGCACAGGAGCTCCTGCTGATGCAGGATGTCGTTGGGCTTGCCGCCTCCGATACTCCGCCATTTCGCGCACCACACCACTCGAGTAGCGTGGCATCGCTGATGGGCGGAACGGCACGCGCGCTACCTGGCGAGATCTCTATGGCACACGGTGGTGTGCTTTTCCTGGACGAGCTCACTGAATTCCCACATGCTGTTTTGAATCAGCTGCGCCAGCCCCTGGAGACCGGCCATATCCGCGTGAATCGAGCCCAGCACCAACACCAATATCCCGCGCAGTTTCAGCTGGTGGCAGCCATGAACCCGTGCCCCTGCGGGTTTGCAGGTGACCCAGACCGGCGCTGCCGATGCACGCCCGACAGAATTCGCCGTTATTGTCAGGGCATCTCCGGCCCACTAACAGATCGTATCGACCTACACATCACGTTACAGAGGCCGTCGCCAGAGTTCCTCTTGATGAAAAGCAATGGGGAAGATCATTCCTCAGGGCACGTCAGGGCCCGGGTAGCGCAGATTCAGCGACGGCAGAGAGATCGCCAGGGTTGCCTGAACCGAGATCTGTCGGGAGATGACCTGCTCAAGGCCTGCTTAATGGAGACCGATACAGAAGGCTGGTTAATTGACGCTGTGGCTAAACTCAAGCTTTCGGCAAGAAGCGCCCATCGCCGACTGAGAGTGGCGCGGACGCTCGCTGACATGAGTGAAGAAAGACGGGTCGCGATCTCACACCTGAAAACCGCGTTAATCTTTAGGGAGGCGCCGCCGGGCGACGACGCCAGTGCGATCTAGCGGCTGGATTCCACCATGAAATCAACAGCCAACCGAATCTCATCGTCGGAGCAATCAGCGCAACCGCCTTTGGCAATCATGCCGGAGCCCGCGACACCGTTAATGCCACTGTCGTACAACGCATCCATACCCTTGCCAATCCGCGCTGCCCACGCCACCTGATCACCAACCTTGGGCGCTCCGGCAATGCCCGCGGAATGACAGGCCATACACGCGCCGTTGTACACGTCTTCACCCGAGCGGCCGCTGCTCGCAGCCATGTCACCGCCTCCAGAGCACGGCTCGCCCGCAACACAGACCTCAGAAAAAGGCTTAATCCGGGCCTCAATATCGGCGCGCTGGCGCTCTGTGAGATCCAACGCCATTGCCGCCAAGGGGGCGAGTAAAAGAGTTATGAAGAAAAGACGCATGTTGCTAGCTCCTATAATTGAGGGCGGGAGTATAGCGGTTGCGAAAAAGATCGAAAACTGACTCAGCACCGATGTCTCGGCTCGCTATACTCGCCTCTCCACCGACCAGGACCTCTCGCAATGCACCTATACACCTTCGATAACGCGCCGAACCCCGCCCGTCTCAAGATGTTCATGGACTACAAGGGCATAGTGCTTGATACCACGCAGATTAATCTGGGTACGGAGGAGCAATTGGGCGCGGACTACCGCGCGATCGTTCCAGAAGCAACCGTACCCGCTTTAGTGCTCGATGACGGGTCTGTGCTGTGTGCAGTGATTGCAATCGTGCACTATTTGGAGTCCCTCTACCCGGAGCGCCCGTTACTGGGAAGAACCGCTGAGGAGCGCGCTCACATCCTCAACTGGAACCACCGCCTGTTCACCGATATTTTCAATCCTGTTGCCGAAGCCTTTCGCAACGGTCACCCCAAGTACGTAAACCGAGCTCTACCCGGGCCTGCGGATATTCCTCAGCTGCCGGAGCTCGTGACGCGCGGGAAGACACGGCTGCTGTCCGGTCTCACGATACTCAACGAGGCGCTGGCTGATCGACCTTTCCTTGCCGGTGACGCACTGTCGTTCGCCGATATTGATTTACTCGCCGCGCTGGATTTTGCGGCTTGGGGAGCTCGGACTGTTCCTGATGAATCGCTGGTGAATCTCTCCCGATGGCGCAATGACGCGAAGATCGCGCTGACCGGGTGAGCCTGCGACTCCTGCTGTTTACCGGCTGCCTGCTACTCAGCAGTTGTGAGCAGGCACCCTCCGGGGCGGATGCACTGGAAACCTATATCGCGCGACTGTCCGGCGCGACAGAGGTTGCGGCAACGCCGCTGACAATCACTAACCGCTGGGAGCCACCCAAGGCCAGTTACGGTACAATCCCCGCCGCCGAGCAGATCGATCTCATTGATTTTCTATCCCTTTCGGGCTGTAAGCTACAGATCAATCTCGGCCGACGAAATAGCCAACTGGGGCGGTCCGCGTCCCCCTCCCAACGTCTGATACTCGATCTCGAGTTCATGCACTGGGCACCGGCCTGCGCCCGTTTTCTGCGCGAACAAGACAACGCTGCGCTGGCCGCTACCATCGAGCGCGCCAGCGAGCAGCGACAGCGATGGCTTCCTATGAGCATTCGGGAGGCGGTATTGGCGGGCCCCGAATGGGAATCCTTTTGGTCTACGCCAACAACGCTCAACCACTATCCGCAAGAAACCGACAGCACTATCGTCCAAACATTGACCCAACTAACCCAGATGGTAAGGCGCTGGCTGGGGGGGGATTGGTTGGCCAGCAACCGAGATTTTGAACTGTTATTGAGCGAACTCCGGGCGGGCGATGGCGGCGCATTGTTGCTGTCGATGGATCAAGTAGCCCAGCAGCTGACGCGAGCCAATAATCTACTCACGCGCGCCAACCGGGAGAAACCGCTCTGTCCCTTTGGCAGGCAAACCGACCGCTCCCGGGCAGTTGAGGCCGTGGTGCAACGGTTCTTTGTGGGTGAGGTACAGCCCTGGCTGGTACAACTTCGCCAGCGAAAGGAGTTGCTGTCCGCTTCGATCGCAGCACTGGAGGCGCCTCTAATGAATGTGCAGTCAGAGCAATATCGTGACTGGGCACGCCGACGGGACGCACTGCTGGAAAGTCAGGGAGATTTGATCAGAAACCATGTTCACGTGATCCAGCAAGTGCTGTCTCACTGCGGCTCGGCCTGATGTGCTCCGCGTCGCTTTTCACGCGAAAAAATTTTGCCCGTGCGCTCGTCTGGCGAATGTGGGCTGGCAGGCCGGCTAAACCCTGCTACATTGTGCGCTTCAGAGACAGACGCGACCGTGTATTGGAGACGGAAATGCCAAATGTTCGATTTTTATTGATGGGCTTGACGATGCTGGGTCTTGTGGCCTGCGCCACCAAACCGCCAGAACCGGTTGTGGATTACGCCCCTGATTACGATTTTGGACAGACGAAAACCATCGGCTTTTACGCTTTGAGCGGCGAAGTGACGGGAAACAGCCCAAGCAACCTCACGGACTTTCAACGCGATCGCATCGATGACGCATTAAAAAGCGCGCTTCAACAGAAGGGCTTTACTTTCGTCAGCAAAACGTCAGAAGCCGATTTATTGCTGACTTGGCATCTGAATATGGTCGATAAGACCGACGTCAAAACCTACAACACATCGTCCTATGGCGTGTCTGCGGGGTACAGTCGATACAACCGCTATGCCATGTACAACTGCTACAACTGCATGAATCAAACCGATGTCCGGGTCACCGAATACACACAGGGGACCTTCATCATCGACATGATTGATCCACAACGGAACGCCTCTATATGGCGCAGCGTGACGCAGTCAAAACTGAAAGAGGAAAACATTCGCGATCAGGCTGCGCTCGATGCCGCTGCAATCAGAGTATTAGCGAATTTCCCCTCCGTGGGCACGGGGATTGTGGCACCCTAGTCTCGGTCTGATCGACGGCTTGTCAGAGCGGTCGGACGCGGTCGCTGGCCCCGCCTCGCAAGCCACACCCCTACTCCCATCGGGTACTTGAGGCTGAGCGCCGTGCCGCCTAGGCTTCAACGGTCAGCGTGAGGGTAATGGCCATGAATGTGATCCGCAGCAAACCCCTGCCGAGCCTGTGCCCCATCCCGGGTCGCAACGCTCGGCTCGTCACCGTGGGGCTGGTGCAAACCCGCTGGTATGGGTGTGCCGAAACCCACCGGGCACAAATACATGATGGCGTCAGTAGCTGCGCAGCGGCGGGAGCCAGCGTTGTTTTTTTGCCAGAACTCACCCTGAGCCGTTATCCGGCGGATGCCCAACCGGCCGGTGACGCCGACGCTGCTGCTGAAGATCTTACCGCTGGCGAGAGCGTGGTATTTGCCCAACAATTGGCCCGCGAATGCGATGTGCATGTTCAGATTTCGCTCTTCGAAAAGTCTGACGCCCCCGATAAGCGCGGCTTGAACACCTCGGTAACCGTGGCACCCTCCGGCACCATCGTCGGCATGACGCGGAAGCTTCATATCCCGGTAACAGAGGGCTACTTCGAAGACCACTACTTCGCAGAGGGCCCCGCAACCGACCCCTATCCCGTACATACACTCTGTTTGGATGGACAAGACCTCAAATTGGGCAATCCAACCTGCTGGGACGAATGGTTTCCCGAGGTGCCCCGCTGCTACGCGCTGGCCGGCGCCGACCTACTCTGCTACCCCACCGCTATTGGATCAGAGCCGGACTATCCCGCCTTTGATACGGCACCGCTACTGCGGCAAGTGATTTCAGGGCACGCCATCGCCAATGGTCTCTTCATTGCGCTTCCGAACCGCTACGGCAACGAGGGATTACTCACGTTTTACGGATGCAGTTGTCTGATCGACCCTTTCGGTCGTGTCCTTGTCGAGGCGCCACGGGATGAAAGCGTTGCACTGGTCGCGGAAATTGATCTTGGGCAACGGGAAGATTGGCTCACCCTATTTCCTTTCTTTGCGACCCGACGGCCCGACACCTACGCCGCGCTTACCGATTCACGAGTGAATCCAAGACAACGTTCAGGAGAAGCACAGGACGGCGGGATACCCGGAATCGCGCCTTGAAGCCTGCGCGATACATGCCGCCAGAGTGGGCACCCCATGAAGCAACATGGATGGGGTTCCCTCGGGACAGCTATCAAGAATCCGGACTCACGAGAGAAACAGCGCAACGCGCCTGGGCGCGCGTGGCCAATCAGATTAGCGACTATGAACCGGTGCGCATGCTGTGCCATACCGATGATGTTGGCATCGCAAAAAAATACCTCTCTGCCAGCATCGAGTACATTCCGGTGGCGCTCAATGACGCTTGGCTGCGCGACATTGGCCCCACCTTTGTCATAGAAGACCGCGGCCTCGTGGCAATCGACTGGCAGTTCAATGGCTGGGGCAACAATACTGAGCTTGATTGGTTTTTGGACGATCGGATCGCAGGCATCATTGCCGAGCATGTCAACGCGCGCCCAGAGCGTTTGCCTATCGTCAATGAAGGCGGCGGCATTCACGTTAATGGCACTGGGTGGGTATTACTGACGGATACGGTCCAGCTGGATCCTGACCGCAACCCACACAAGGATCGCGACGGGATCTCTGCACAGATTCACCGCGCCCTTGGCACACAACATGCCGTCTGGTTAACGAAGGGTCTCTGGCGAGATAACTTTCTCAACGGCACCAAGGGTCACGTCGATATTGTCGCTTGCTTTACGCCAGACGGACGGATACTTCTCCACCAGCAGCGAAACGACACCCATCCCGATCATGCGTTGTGGCGCGAACTTATCGACCCCCTGGAAAATGCGGGTTTTGAGGTCGTCCCACTACCGGCGCCACGCGTGCTGCGGGATAACCGTGACTGGGTCGACTACAGCTATATCAACCACTACGTCTGTAACGGCGCGGTACTGTGTCCGGCGTTTGACGATCACAACGACGCAATGGCGCGGGAGATCCTCGAGGAGATGTATCCCGACCGGGACATCTTATTAGTGGAATCGAGGGAGCTGTTTGCCATGGGTGGCGGCATACACTGCATTACCCAGCAGCAACCACAACTTCCAGCGTAAACCGATCTATACTAGCGCGCTTGGCAAATCTGGCTTGCGCTGGGGGTGAGTACCGCCGGCCAGCCTTCGGGAAAGACTATGTTTACCTATATCAATCCGGAGATTCGAGAACGCCTTATCAGAGATGGCAAGCTGTTTCGTATCGATGGATCAGGGGCTCCCGTCGAAATGAGCGAATCGCCGGGACCGGGACAGCATCTTAATTTGATGGGGCCGATCCCGCTGCCGCTGGCACGCGGTGTCCGTCAACCCACCGTGAGGTGGTTTGCCTGTGTTCGCAGCACCGAGCTCAGTGAAGTCGAGCACCTCGCCAGCACGTTGAGAGAACAGGGAGGACAACACCTTTTCTCTCACCTCGCTTCCAGCATGGCAGTCAACAGCGTTTTGGTCATTGGCAATCCCGAAGAAAGCGAAAGCCCTCTCGTCAGAGTTCACTCCAGCTGCCTTACTGGTGACGTGCTCGGCTCCCGTCGTTGCGAGTGCGGCCCACAATTAGAAGCGGCGCTGGATCGGATTGCCGATGACCCAGCGGGCGGATATCTGATCTACATGGCCGGGCACGAAGGACGAGGTATTGGGTTGTGGGCAAAAGCGGCTACTTATTTGCTCCAGGATGCAGGAGAAAATACTTATCAAGCGAATCGCTCTTTGGGTTTGCCGGACGACTCCAGAGACTTTTCTGACGCTGCGGCGTTGCTGAAATTTTTCGGGGCCGGTAAACCCATCCGGCTGCTAACCAATAATCCTAAAAAAATTGACGACCTCACCGCGTTAGGGGTTGCGCCCATTGAGCAAGTGAAACACGTATGCGGCGTTGATGATTACAACCTGCGCTACCTTAAAGCGAAGCGCGATTGGGGGCATCAACTGGGAGAGGATGATCTGTCGACCCAGGACCCCTCCCCGGAAAACTAGTTGAGCCAGGGCGGCAGCGGGTCGCGGCCCAGCGGCAACTCCATAGCGTTATCGGTAGCGCGATGCTGGTGCCCCACCATCTCGTCGTAGGCGCTGCGCTGACGCAGGAAAAATTCGCAGTCCAGTCTTTTCCGCAGCGTACGCTGCATTTCGAGCAGGTTCCGTGTTTTGAGCACTTTTCCTTTATGGTCGGTGATGACGCGCTCGGTTTTATCCACGGTCGCATGGGCAATATACAAACTGAGATCCACTGACTCGATTACCACTTTCGTCACCGCGTTGCTATCCAAATCGCGCAAACTCACCTTCATATCGGTCGCTCCAACCGTGTCTTTCAGGGCACTAAGCACTTTACGACCTGCATCGCGGGGTGGTTCCCTCGTTGAAAACCCCTTCGGCGCAGAGATGGCAATAACACTGACAAAAACCGGACAACCCACACCATCCCTCACCTGACACGCGAAGATGACACCATGGTTTTTCACCCACCCAAGCTCTATCGTGCTGGCATCGAGATTGAAGCTCTCCCGCGGTGTAGCGGGGTATACCGCTTCTATGATGAACAAGGTGCGTTGCTTTACATCGGCAAGAGTGTCGATATACACAGCAGGGTCTCACAACATTTTAATGAAGGCAGAAAACCGGGCAGGCACCAGCGCCTGATGTCTCAGGTCTTCCGCATCGACTGTGAGCTGACCGCGGGAGAGATCGGTGCGCTGCTGACGGAGAACGCGGCGATCAAAACTGAGGTCCCGCTTTTTAACCGACGACAGCGACGACTGCGCAAGTTGTGGACAATAATGCTGTCAGCATCGAAATCCGGGTTTCTCCAACCTACAGCGGTGGATTTTGCACCGGCCGGGGCGCGCAGCACTGACACCTTTGGTCTTTATGCCAACAAACATCGGCTCATCACTTCACTCCAGAATCTGGCAAGGGATCACGCGCTCTGCCTGCGCGTCATGGGCATAGATCGTGGCACCGGGCCGTGTTTTCAGCATCAGCTGGGACGTTGCGATGGCGCCTGTGCGGGCGAGGAATCTGCTGTTTCCCACAATACCCGGCTCCTTGATCAGCTCAGCCAACAGCGGATCGCGGCCTGGCCTTTTGACGGCCCTGTCTTGCTCAGTGAGCGGACCATCCGCCCCGCCGAACATCAACCCGAAGAACAGTTTCACCTGGTCGATCAGTGGGCCTGGTTCGGCAGTTTTAACAGCGCTGAATCCGCCGCCGACGCGCTGCAAAGCCTCGGGCCCGGCACATTTGATCGCGACGCATATCGATTGATCTACAGTGCCATTTTCCGCGGTCGGGTCTCGCTGATCGATCCACACCGGCAGGTTGAGATTGTTAACCCGCTGCTAAGCGGAGTAAAACACGCCTCGTGAATATCGTCTGGTTCAAGCGTGATCTCAGACTCGCCGATCACCAGCCACTGGCCGAAGCAATCGCTCTCGAAGATCCGGTGCTGCTGCTCTACATCATTGAACCCGCGCTACTGAGAAACCCACATTACCGCGGTCGCCACTGGCATTTCATCACCCAATCATTGATCGATATAAATAAATCGCTCGCAGCGCTGGGTACAGAAATTCATATTCTAGAGGGCGAGCCAGAAAAACTGCTGCAAGCGTTACACCGCGATACGCCCATCAAAAAGTTGCTCAGCTACGAAGAGACAGGTCTTGAGGTCACCTTTGACCGAGACTTGCGCGTCGGAAAATGGTGTCGCGAACAGGGCATCGACTGGCGGGAGTTTCAAACCAACGGTGTTGAACGCGGCAGGCAAAATCGGAAAGGCTGGAATCGCGCCTGGCATCAGATCATGACAGCGGATGAGACGAGCGTCGACCTGGCGCAACTCGCTGATAAAGCATTGAAGCTACCAACGGCGCTGGCCGGCGCCCGCTCGTCTCGCTTGACTGCATGGCGAGAGCAAAAAGCCGAATTTTTGGTGGGGGGCGCGTCTCAGGGGAATCGGGTGCTCGAAAGTTTTCTTGAGTCCCGCGCGGAGGGCTATCAGCGGCATATATCGAAACCTCAAACGAGCCGTCATTATTGCTCGCGATTGTCGCCCTATCTGGCCTGGGGCAATCTGAGCATTCGCCATGTCTACCAGGCACTCAAGTCTCGACAGACACGGGGCGGCTGGACCCGGGCGCTCTCGGCGTTTGAATCCAGGCTCCACTGGCACTGTCACTTTATCCAGAAATTCGAGATGGAATGCCGAATGGAGCACGAAGACCTCAACCGTGGCTATATCGCCTTTCCTCGCCGGCAGGAAGAAGACAAAGTCGCTGCATGGTGTGAGGGGCAAACCGGCTACCCCTTGATCGACGCCAGCATGCGATGCCTCAAACACACCGGCTATATCAATTTCCGATCACGCGCCATGCTGGTGTCTTTTCTCACGCATCATCTATGGCAAGACTGGCGTCTGGGTGCAGCATGGCTGGGTTCGCTGTTTCTGGACTTTGAACCCGGTATTCATTACCCCCAGATGCAGATGCAAGCTGGCGTGACCGGTATCAACACCATCCGCATTTACAATCCCGTCAAACAGTCGTTGGACCACGATCCCGATGGCACCTTCATCCAAACCTGGGTACCGGAACTGGCGGGCCTGCCGCTGCCGTTCATCCACCAGCCGTGGCTGCGATCGGCGCTGGAGCGTCAGTTACATCCGATTGACTACCCCGAACCGATCGTGGATCTAAAATCCTCCTACCAGTTTGCAAAAGAAACGCTGTGGCGACTGAAGTCAGAAGATGAGGTTTGCATCGAACGCGAGCGCATTCTTAACCAGCACGTCGAGCGACGCGGATCTACCTCGATAAACGCTTCCCGCGGCTGAAACCTTTGCTATGCTGAGTCCGTAATGATCTGTCGGGGGTGACGACAATGCTGGTGATTCTCTGGATTCTGGGTGGTCTTGTTGCATTGATAGTGCTGGCGATGCTGGTGGTACCGATGTTCATCGACGAACAGGCCCTCATCGAAATGGCGCAGGAGCAGGTGCGCGCCAGCACGGGCGGCGAATTGCTGATTGAGGGAGAGACTGAGCTCAGTCTGTTTCCCCGATTTGGTCTGCGTCTGGAGAACACGTCACTGGACCTTCCGGCCAGGTCGGACTATGACCAGCAAATTAACGCATCAATCAGAGAGTTGGATGTAGGGCTCTCTTTGCTGCCGCTCCTGAGTGGCAATGTAGATGTGGGGACCATCGTAATCAGCGGAGTGACCGCTGATATTACGGAACCCCAGGCTCTCCCCCCCGCGCCTGAGCCGCTACCGATCATGAGTGACCGTCAGTGGGAAAAACGCGGCGAGCTAATCAGGGAAAACAAGGCACAGGAACGACAGCGACAACTGGCTGAGGACGCCGCTGTGGTCGCCGTTGCGATTGTCGCCGAAGCCGTTCGCATTGAGGACATTACGCTGATTCTGCGCACCCGAGACGGCAGCCTAAGCAATCAAATCAAGATCGATGCGCTGACGCTGTCTGGGGTCAATACCAGCAACGAACTCATGGGCCTCGAAGGCGTAATGACGGTACTGGGTGATGGCAGCGCTCAACCCCTAGGCATCACGTTGGATGGCGGTATTCGCGTTGCCTCGGATTTCAGCAAGATCCAACTGGACAATTTGTCTACCGAAGTCACCGGCGCACTGACGCAACCGGTAACCAGCACGTTGACCGGTGAATTCCTCATGAAACCTGCCAAAGCCGATTTCAAACTCGACGCAACGCTTCCCGGCGGCGACGTCACCGGCCAACTGGTTTGGTCTGCACTGGAGAGCCCGGAAATTAAAGTCAACGTATCGACAGCGCGGCTGGATGTCGATCAGATCCAGCCTGCCGCTGCGCCCGCTGCGTCCCCCGAAAATGCTGACGCCCCTGCCAAGAGCTCCGCGCCGAACCCATCACAAGCGGGGCAATCGCCGCCACCCGTGCCGCTCCCCGTGGGCCCCCTGCGCGACCTCGATCTGGAGTTGCGAGTCACCGCGAACCAACTGATTGCAGCGGGTCAATCTATTACTGACGCTCAGGTATTGATGCGGGTGCTGGATGGTATTGCCGATATTCAATATATCCGCGGCGTCCTGCATGAAGGACAGCTCGATACGCGTATTGCGCTCAATGCCCGCCGCCCGGTGGTCGAGGCCGAGGTAAAAGGCGGACTAAAAGGGGTCAATATGGATTTACTGTTGGGGAGTCTGGGCAATCAAGATGCTGCCTCTGGCCGCATCGAGATGGGCTGGGACCTCGCCACCCAGGGCGAAACCAGTGGCGATTTAGTGGCCGCCCTGGACGGTGACCTCAGCGCGGGCGGGCAAGATCTGGTCCTTAAAAAAGTGTCCATTCAAGCGCTGGTCTGCAGCGCGGTAGCGGCTGTCAACAAGATTCCGCCCATCACCGGTTTACCTAATAATACGCCGATCACGGACCTATCCCTCGCAATCGACTTTGATGATGGCGCCGGCGATATTGAAAAACTCCGCTTCGCTACCCCCGGTGTCGAGATGAAGGGCTCGGGCGATGTGGATTTGAAGACCCTCGACTTCGGCTTCCGCCTTGAAGGGCAAGTAAACAATGACATCATGCAAGTGAGTTCTTTGTGTGTCATTGACCAACGTTACTCCGGAGTGGATTGGCCTCTCGACTGCAGTGGCAATCTGGCCTCGGAATCCGGTGCAAACTGCAAACTGGATGTGGCCTCCATCGCTCAGCAAATCATTGAGAACGAGGCGAAACAACAGGTTCAGGATGCGATAGAAGAGAAAGCCGGTTCGTTTATCAAGAAAATCTTCGGCGGTTGAATTGGAGTTCAGGGAAGCCGCTACAGCAGCACCGGGATTCGACCACTCTTATGCGCGCCTTGGCGAACGCTTCAGTACGCCACACAGCCTCGATCCCGTATCTGAACCGAGGCTGATTTTTTGGAATCAGCAGCTCGCTGACTATCTGGGATGGCCCGCAGATCCCATATCAGACCCCGTACAACTCGCAGCGCTGGCGGGTAATGAGCGACTGACCGACTCGCAACCGATTGCCACGGTGTATGCCGGTCACCAATTCGGTCAGTTCAACCCGCAGTTGGGTGATGGCCGTGCCACCCTACTGGGAGAGTGGATCACGCCGACGGGACAGCGCTTCGATATACAACTCAAAGGCGCGGGCCCGACGCCCTACTCTCGGGGGGGCGATGGGCGCGCCCCGATGGGGCCGGTGGTGCGGGAGTATGTTGTATCCGAGGCCATGGCGGCACTGGGAGTCCCCACGAGCCGCGCACTGGCGGCTGTAGCCACCGGTGAGCGAGTCTTTCGCAACCGGGCCGAACCCGGCGCGATTCTGACCCGCGTCGCGAGCAGTCATCTGCGGGTGGGCACCATCCAGTTTTTCGCTATGACACGTGGCGGCGAGGGACTTAAAGATTTGGTGGACTACGTCGTGGCGCGGCACTTTGCCACATCAGATGGCGACGCAGACGCCAAACCTGCCGTAAGGCTACTGGAAGGTGTTTGCCAGCATTTCGCGCGACTGGTCGCGCACTGGCAAGCACTGGGTTTTGTTCACGGCGTACTCAACACCGACAACGCCCTCCTGTGTGGCGAGACCATTGATTTTGGTCCCTGTGCTTTCATGGACCACTTCGACCCTCAGGCGAGCTTTAGCTCAATCGATCGCCAGGGCCGATACGCGTGGCATAACCAACCCGGCATCATGCATTGGAATCTCGCCGTGCTCGCAGAATGCCTGCTACCGCTGATCGATGACTCCGCAGAGGCCGGGCAGCAGATCGCGCAATCCATCGTGGATCGCTACCCTCTATTGTTCCATTCACATCATCAAAATTGGTTGGCATCCAAATTGGGGCTTGATCACATTCACGATTCGGATGCCGCCTTGGTACAAACCTTTCACGACACGCTGACCACAGAAAAACTCGACTTTACGCTGGCTTTCCGCTGGTTGACCGAGCAAGCGAACGGCAACCTGGAACACTCACCGCTGCCGGAGCTGTTCACCGCGCCTGCGCCACTGCAAGCCTGGGCAGCGCAGTGGAGCGACCGCCGAAAACACAATACGGGTGATCAGAAGCTCGTCACCGCGAACATGTACCGAGTGAATCCCGCTATTATTCCGCGCAATCATCTGGTGCAGCGCGCCATTGATACTGTCGAATCAGGAAACCTCGAGTGGGGCCAGGCATGGGTAGATCGTCTTGCCTCGCCCTATGAGTGGCGCGACGGGGATGAAGACTGGGCGCGCCCACCCCATGACGAAGAGCGCGTCACACAAACATTTTGCGGCACTTGAGCCCGAGCGTCGGGCAGCCTAGCGCGGCTATTAACGAGACGGGTTTTAGCGGTACGTCGTATAATCCCTGACTCACCACGGAGGTATCAACTTGGTCACCGAGTTTCTCGGCAAACAGCTGTCAGGGCCCTTCACCATACCCTCCGGCATTGTGACAACGACCCCCTCTATCATTCAGCGGGTGATCGATACGATGCCTGAGGTGGGCGTCATCACAACCAAAAGCATCGGATTTGAGCCGCGGCCGGGCTACCGAGAGCCTGTCTACAGCCAGTACGCACCGGGTTGCTTTGTCAATGCAGTGGGCCTCACCAACCCGGGCGTCGAACAAGCGTTCAGCGGTCTCAGTGAGCTACGCATCCCCGAGGATCGATTTTTGCTGGTATCGATATTTGGTGGCTCTGTTGAAGAATTTGTTGCGGTAGCCCAGCGCCTTGCCCCGGTTGCCGATGGCTTGGAACTCAATTTGTCTTGTCCCCACGCCAAGGGTTACGGCATGGCGATGGGCCAGGATCCAGAGATGGTGCGAGAAGTCGTGTCCGCGGTTTGCGCGGCGGTTGATATCCCGGTGATCCCCAAATTAACCCCCAACGTTGATGACATCACTGTGATTGGCCGCGCTGCCCTCGAAGGGGGTGCGGCCGCGCTATGCGCCATTAATACGGCGGGGCCCGGGTATACCGAAAGCCACGGTCATCCCGTGCTGAGCAATGGCATGGGTGGCATGTCGGGCAAAGGGGTTTTACCCATCACACTCAAGGCCATCAAAAATTTACGCGCCATCACCGACCTTCCCATTATTGGCTGCGGAGGGCTCTCTTCAGCGGCTGACTGTCACGCTGCAATAGATTGCGGCGCCAGCATTCTGGGCATTGGTTCTGGCTTAAGCGGAATGAATACCGCCGCGATGGGCCGATACTTTCGCTCCCTTGCCAGCGATTTAGCTGACGGCACAGATCTGGCAGGGCAACAGACTCGCTACGACCTTGATATGGCCTTTACACCGTATACCGTGGCGGCAAACGAGACGGTGTGTGAAGACATCAGCATCATTACCCTCGATGGCGACCTCGATATTCAGGCCGGCGAGTATGTGTTCGTTTGGATCCCGGGGATCGGTGAAAAACCCTTTTCCTGTCTTACCCACAACCCGGTAAGACTGGCGGTGATTAATGTCGGAGAATTTACTGAGCACTGCTGCAATCTGCAGGTGGGTGACGCGGTGTACCTGCGCGGTCCTCACGGCGTTGCAGTAAAACCACCCGAGGAGGCCCACATTGTCTGTGTTGCCGGAGGCACCGGCCTGGCGGCGGTCTACCAGATCGCAGAAGATTTTGGCTCTACCGCGCAACCCGCCGATATTTTTGTGGGCGCGAGAACAGCTAACCGGCTTTATTTTCGCGATTCATGCGATCAAGTGGGCCGCGTCACCATTGCAACCGATGACGGCAGCGCCGGCTTTGAAGGGCGCGTCAGCGACGCCTTAGACGCTTTCCTGTCAACGCAAACAGCATCCGCCCTGTCGCGCATGGTCTTTTACAACTGTGGCCCTGCAGCGATGATTCACGCCAGTGAATCCGTACAGCGAAAGTACGTGGATAACCATCAAATTTTCAGTGCTATTGATTACCTTACGAAATGCGGCGTGGGGATTTGTGGTGCCTGTGCCGCACCGGACGGGCGCCGTATCTGTGTCGATGGCCCCTTCATCGCCCAGGAAGCTGACTCGCAACGCATTAACGTTGGGGCCAGCCCGGCTTAAAACATTCGCTGATTGATCGCTCCTGACTCAAAAAAATAAGGCCGCTAAGGCGGCCTTCATTGAGTCACCCGCCCTTATCGACTGATGGTGTAGCCCATTTGTTCGAGGACAAAGCGATCCTCAGACAGATTCGCAATGGCAGTGACCTTGCCCTCATCGTTAAAGGTCATTCGTGTCACCTGATGCGCCTCGAATGGCAACCCAGAAACGTCGTCTGTATTCCAAGCTTGCGTCCAAACGTAGACAACGTTCCCCTCACCTACCGCCTCATGGAGCGTCCATTTCTCCGGGCCCCAATCGTCATCATCGGCGCCACTCATCCACTCAAGCATTTCTGCCTTGGACGTCGGGGCACTGACGATGCCTCGGCTGACGTCAATCGCTATCTCCTGACCATCTCGGGCTACAACAGCCGATACGGCTTCACCAGGCTTACCACGAAAGGGCAGTCGACCCATGTTTTCCGCGTTTACCTCGACGCCTCCCACCGAGATGAATTCATCTCCAGCTTGAAGAATGTCGGCTACTGGGCTATCGGCAATGACGTTAGTGACCACCATTCGGCCCTGTTCAAGTCCTTCCTGATTGTCCCACTGAAATCCAAAACCCACGTATCGGTCTCGGTACAGTAAGCCTTGGTCGGCCATATTTTGCTCAACCATTTCCATTGCCGCCGTCCTGCTGGTTGAGACTGCAGTAACCCAGGCCTTGGCGAGTTCCACATTGGCGTTGGCCGCTGGCTGCTGATTGCAAGCTGTCAGACCCAAAACCATGGCGACTAACGCCAATCCAAATGACACTGACTTCATGAGTTCCCCCTGATTTAAGTTAGCTATTGATTTTTTTCTTTTTCATCACGGCTAATGTCGCGAGTGACCATTGATGCCGTGATATGACGATATTAGCGTAACGCGAGAACATGACAACTTTATGAATAGGTCGCTATATCAAAGCACGGAGCCATCCCACAGCGGTGACGCTAACCCTCCAATCCACAAACGAGGACATGGCCTTAGTCATCGAAAGACCTAGCGTTCTTAGCAATTCATGACACCTTAATGCCTTTGGTTGACTGGGAAGGCAAAACCGCCATGATGATCAGGTGTTGGCTGTCGAGACACGGGAGAGACACTGGCAATGAAGCTTGATTTGCTTGCCCACGACGACCTGAGCTGGGCTCATTACCACGAGGCCGATGACTATCCTTATGCGGTCAGCTATTGGGGGCATATCCTCGATATCGATGACGCGGGTCACCTGAGCGTGCTCTACCGATGGGACGCGCATAGGTACTGTCACTTCCATCGCCATCTCTGCACCACCACTTCGGTAGTACTTGAAGGTGAGTTGCACGTGAGCACGTTCGAAAATGGTGAAGCCGTAAACTCAACCGTCAGGCGAAGGGGGCATTACGCCAAGATGCCCCCGGGCGACGTACACATGGAGCAAGGTGGCCCCGAGGGCGCATTGGTGCTGTTTGAGCTCTATGCCCCTGACGGACGATTGACAGATCAGCTATATCCTGACGGCGGCATTAAACGCACACTCACCACCGATGACCTGCGAAAAATGATGGTACGGCAACAACAGCTGGTAGCGGCATAAGCCGACCACAACTTTTACTGAGACTGAGGCTAACGATATGTCTGGAGAGCTCCACCCCCTGGCACCACATACACTGCCGCCCTTCGTAGGTGGCGCCGATGGCAGCGACCCGCTGTTCTCAGCCATCACCTTCATCGTGGTCGTAATGGTATTGGTCATCGGCGTCTTTTATCTCAAGCTGCATGCCATACCAGAACAACTGGCGCACAAGCACAGCAATACGCAATCGCAGCTTATTATGGTGCTCGCATTGTTGGCGCTGTTCACGCATAACAACGTATTCTGGGTCGCCGCGCTGATTCTCGCGTTGCTGAAATTTCCGGACTTTCTCACGCCGATCAACAGTATTTCGGATTCCTTAAAAAAGCTGACCGCGCAGGAGGGGAGCCCGTCTCCGAATGACTCAGTTCGTAGCGAGGAGGGCCAATAATCATGCTGGAACTCATTCTTTGCTCTCTCGTCACCGTCCTACCCGATTATCTCTACCGCCGTCATCGCGAAGGCAAGCGATGGGGAGACCAGATCACGTTTTTCACGATGTGGTACGAACTGCGCTGGGGGATCACGGCTTGCCTGATCCTCACCGTGGCCTTAATCACCATCGTGTTTTACTACCACCCGTCGACCACGAATGCCGGTCCCTACTTCCGCACTATTCCCTTACTCCCTGAAGGGGGTGGTCGTGTAGAAGAGGTATTCGTAAAAAATGGCGACGCGGTAGAGACAGGACAACCCCTGTTTAGCCTGTTGGATAGCGCGCAAGTTGCCAATGTAAACCTGGCAGAGAGCCAACTTGATCAAATCGCCTCTGCATTTGCTCAGGCAGAGGTTCAATTAGAGGCAGCCCAGGCCACGCTAGTCCAGGCCCAGAGCGCGTTGGCACAAGCAGAGAACGAACTGGCCAAAAAATCCGAGCTGGCTTCACGAGGCCAGCAGTTGGTCAGCAAGATAGAGATCGAGCGTCTCGAGAATAACGTCGCCCAGCGCCGCGGAGGGGTACAGGCTGCCCAAGCCAATATAACCGCTGCACAAACCCAGATATCCGATGTGCTACCCGCGCAACGCCAGAGTGCCCAGCGGCAACTGGAGCAGGCACAGGTCGCGCTGGACAAAACAGTAATCTACGCGGGGGTCGACGGGCAGGTTGCGCAATTTTTCTTGCAGCGTGGCGACTACGTGAATCCCATCCTTCGACCCGCAGGCGTATTAATTCCGTCCAGCGGCCCAGAGTCTGGTCGTTTTCAAATAGCGGCCGGGTTCAATCAGCTGTCGGCGCAGGTCATCAAGCCAGGCACCATTACCGAGGTGGTCTGTATGTCCAAGCCCTTCTCGGTGATCCCGATGATCGTCACCCGCGTGCAGCCAGTTGTGGCAGCTGGGCAGCTAAAGCCCTCAGACGTGCTGCTTGACGCACAGCAACGCGCGCGCCCGGGAACGCTGACAGTGGTGATGGAACCACTTTACGAAGGTGGTCTCATGGACGTCATGCCGGGGAGCAAGTGCATTGCGAACGCCTACACCAGCAATCACGATTTGCTGGAACAAGGCGATCTCGGCCTGGGTCAGACGCTCTTTCTGCACATGGTCGATACCGTGGGTGTGATACACGCCATTATTCTGAGAATGCAGGCGTTACTGATGCCCGTACAGATGCTGGTATTTGCCGGGCACTGAGCACCTTGATGTGGCGCTGTTCAAGAAGGCAGCGCCGTTAACTGCTCAATCGTGATGGCGTGATACCGCTTCATTATCAGCAGCCCCGACTTCGAGATCGCTTTCGCCGCGCCAGGCGTTGCGGCCGCATGCGAGGGTCCAGATCAGCACCACAGCCCACCACAGCATAAAGAACCAGTCGTTCTTGTCGGTGCCGTTCCACTCTAGCCACTCAAAGACATAGAGCTCTGCGAACAAGTCCACTGCCAGTAGCACCAGAAGGCCGCAGATCCATCGAATTCCGGCTGACACAAGGCGCCTTGCCATACCTGCGCTCTCCCTGACCATTGGTGCTCGATATCTACCAGGGGCGAGAACATAACGAACATAAGCCAGAACTGTAAAGCGAAGTTTTAAAATCCACCGCCCTCCCCCGCCCGTATCGCTAAGTACCAAAATATGAGACTGCCACCATGTTCCACGGAACTTCACTTCAGCATTTTGTATCTCGAACTTTTCACTCGGGGCAGTGGATCAAGTTGGTTCACCCGCTATGCCTCATGCTGCTCATGGGCGCTTGTAGTTCCACGTCTGTCACCGATTATCAGGATCGCGAGCCCCGCTTCGAACCTGAATCTTTTTTTGATGGCGCGCTCACGGCCCACGGTGTTGTAAAAGACTTCTCCGGCACCGCAATTCGCCACTTCAACGCTGATATTGTCGGCTGCTGGTCAGATGGCGTCGGTACTTTGGATGAATCCTTTGTGTTCGACGATGGAGAACAACAAACGCGGATCTGGACGCTGACCCCCTCTGGCGACCAAACGTATATCGGCACCGCCGGTGACGTTATTGGCGACGGCACGGCGCGCTGGGAAGGTAATGCAATGTTCCTCGACTACACGCTGCGTATTGCGCTGGAAGACAGCAGCATCGACGTACACATTGACGATCGCATGTACCGCATCAGCGACAATGTGGTCGTTAACGAATCCAAAATGCGCAAGTGGGGCTTCGGCGTCGGTGAAATCGTTCTCACCCTCATTCGCCACCCCGATCAGCCTGTGGACTGCCCCGCGTAGCTCTCGGGCTCACGCGGGGAGACCCATTTTTTTTAGCCTATCCCCGCCTCTCGTTATCGAGTGCCTGATCGATAGTCACCACCAGCAATTTTCGATGCGCGCCGGTCATCGCATCATCGGCATCACTCGTTGCTAGCGTCTCTTTTAACTTGAGTAGTTCAAGTAATGCGATCGCTCGGGCCGACGTATTGTAATTTGGCTTTCCGGATATACCCGCAACGTCAATGAGCCTATGCACATACTCCATCTGCAAATTACGCCGAAAACCATTTACTGCGCTCTCCATATCAGCGCTGAAAATTGCATTGGTCAGATCACTCATCATTTCTTCTAACGGATAGCCATTGCCATACAACGCAGTGTCTACAATACGCGTCAGCACGGTGGGATGAAGCAGATGATCGAGCACCCGCTGCTGGCTAGCGAGCACCGCCTCATGAATTTTGGGGTCCTCGGTGCCGCGGCCGTGCTGAAAGCCTCGACGCTCGGGGGCTGTCGTACGCCACAGCGCGCCATCCACATCGAAGGCATCAGGAGAGAACAGGTGCTCAGCGAGCGCCTCCATGGCTCTTTTTTGTTCACTTCGCTCGACGGGTCGCAGTGGCTCACTGCCCTGGGTCTGACCCACGACAGCGCGATCAACATAAACACCGCCAACCCACCGCGAAATCACACCCGCGCTAATACCCCACAGGCGAACAATCAGAGCGGCGCCGTCAACGGTCTGTTGATAAGACTTGCCCGCCTCCGGCGTCCAGTCCGCCATTTTATTTAACGTGCTCTGCATCAGCGCCATTTGTGACGCCGCATGACCGATCGAATCTGAACTCAGGTCATAAATATTGACCCGCGGATCCATGCCTGTACCAGGGCTACGCATGTCGTCGGCGTCATTGCCAAAAGCTAGGGCCGGCTCCGAGGATCGCGCGGCAATCGCGAGCAATCTGTCGCGCTCGGCATCAGGATCCTCCAGTGCTGGCGAGTACGCGTACTCGATATACCAGTCGTCGTAGGGACCCGGTGCAATCGTATAAAACAGGGTTTGCGCGTCTGCGCTGGGCGCATAGTTTACCGCCGGATAATCCATCACCGAGCCCGCCAGAATGCCGCTCTCCATTACCTGCGGGTCCTGAATCTGCTCGAGATCCAGAATCTGGGTGGCCTTCATATTATGGTTCATGCCAAGGGTGTGGCCGATTTCATGCAGAATCAGGTAATACATGCGGTCCCTGACCAGCTGCTCCTCAATGGCGTTGCTGCCCCCCATCACGTCGGCGGACAAATTGGCGAACACGCTACCCATCCCCAATACATTCTCGACCGAACACAGATGCTCAGAAGGCCACAGGACGGGAGCAGTGGCAGGGGGTTTACCCTGAATCAGCTCGCGAGCCAATGACGAACGGTTCAAAAATGAGAATTCGAGCATTACGTCAGCACCGAGTAACTGCCCAGTGCGCGGGTTGGCGAAACTGGGCCCGTATCCACCAAAAGGGGGGTTGGGTGAAGACGTCCATCGCAGTACGTTGTAGCGCAAGTCCCCGGCATCCCAGTCGGCATCATCGGGCTGGATCTTTACCGCCACGGCATTACTAAAACCAGCCTTCTCAAAAGCCTTATTCCACTCCAGCGCAGCCGCCTCAATCAGCGGTCGCCACTCGACAGGCGTCGTGTTTTCAATCCACCAGGTAATGGGTTCCACCGGGTCGGATAACGCCGCATCCGGGTTCTGCTTGACCAAATGCCATCGATTAATGACATCGCGATACGGAGCCGCCTCATTCGAAGTCAAATCAGTAATTTGCTGATTGAATGAACCCAATCTCGGGTCGGCACGGCGTGCCTGGTAATCGTTATCGGGCATCTCAATGAGACTATGCAGCGCCCTGATCGAAATATTGCGCGGGTCCGTGACAGCGTCTGACCCACCCACCAGCGGCTTGGGGTTGTAAAAAACGTACTCTACTTCGATATCCGTATTGAGCGGGTAACTCCGTAGCGCCAAGATCTGACTTTTCTCGGCATTGAACTCCCCTACTTTGAACTGTGCCCTCGAATCTGCGTCAGGATCTGACGTCGGGGTCAGTCGGGTGAATGCCTCCGACAGGAAAAGGCTGTCTGAATCGATCAGCAGCTCGCCCGTTTCTTCATCTTCCGCGAGAATAGGCTGCACGGCGAGAACCGCTCTGGTGATGTTCGCCTCTGACGCTCTGGAGATGGCATTGTCGGGGTCAAAGTAAAAGGCTGTGTTTTGCCGAACGATCGCAACCTTATCGAATCGACGTTCAATGGTGAAAACGAAACGGGGTCCATAGGCACCTCGGAAACTGCCCGCATCTACGACACCGTCAGCGACATGAACGAAGTAAATGTACTCCTTTTGTAGCTGTGCTGGCTTGAGTAATAAGGCGGTTTTGCCCGTGTCGGTGTCGCGATAGAAGGTAAATAAACCCGCAAACTCGGTGTCACCTTCAATCAACTCGGCGATGGTTTTTTCTTCCTTAGCGTCCTCAGACGCCTCAGTGCCATCGGCATCTTCATCTGACCCCAGCGCTACCGAGGCCCACAATATCGATGCGAACAGGGTGATCAACCATCTGAATTGATACGTCATTAAAAGATCCTCATTGGTGGAGTCGTCTCCCGGCGCTTGGAGATCGCGGCTACCGGCAGGAAGAAGGTAACGTTGCATTAGGCTCAAAGTCGTAATTCAGCGCTACGGATTTCGTTAGATGGATTGCAACCGCGAGAGAAATAGCCCCTTACGAAGTTTCTCTCGCCTTTGCGCACCATGTTGGTGCGGCAGTATAGCGGCAGATACCGCGCGAGCAATCCCTAGACGCTCAGAAAGGCGTCGCTGACTCGCGGCAATCGATTAAAACCGATAAGTTACGCCCGCAATGACGTCGTTACGTGTGCCGCCAGCACCGATTTCCAACATGACGCCCCAGACCGGGGTCTCCTGCCAGTTGGCTACCAGCACTTTCCATGTGATGACTCATCGCATCCCGAAGAATTTGATTTACCTCAAGTATGTATCCGTCAGCGTCATAGAACTTCGAGACCAGCACGCGGATCTCGCCGCCGCCCTAGCCTGGGTAAGAAGTCAGTTTGGACTTGCTGATGATCTCAACCCCCGGTGCGCTCTCAATAGTCGGCCACTTCTCTTCGAGCTTCTCGATGTTGAATAACAGGATGGCATTACCAGGCGTGAAGCCCTCTCACCGAACGGGTTTGGTATGGGCGGGGTGATCCGGGTATCCATATTCGTATTCAATCAGACCAATAACACCAACATAGTCATGCGATGCCTTGCGGAAAATCAGCCGTAAGCGCTGTTCACAATCCTCACTGGAATGTGGTCGATTGATCTCTTGGTCGTGGATCACCTCCATACCTAATCCATCGCGGTAGAGCGTCAGAGACGTCTCTATGTCACGTACAACCACTGTGGTGCGGCGAAACAGCAAGGGGAAATCCGCGGCTGCCGCCAACGGGTCATCAACTTTTTCCTCTGCGTGATGCCCCGCCTGCGCGACCAAGGGGGCCAGGCGGGCTGCAAATACTGCGGGCAGGAAAGCACGGATTATCTGAGGCACACCCTTAACCGCCCGATTTTTTTATTTGTACTAACGTTACATCAATAGACCTTTTTTTGATGTAAGTCCGTGCACAGCGCGCCTGCTTTGCGGTTAAGGCCTGTCCACAACAGGGCAGATTGTTACTACTGGCGTTGATTCAGTGGCTGTCCAAAAGTAGAGAACAGGCCAGATATTGAGTCATTCAATCAGTTCAAGGAGATAACCCCACCGACCAACTGTGACGCTCTAAATCAGCATCTGAGGAGGCAAACTGGTTGGATCAGGCAAGGGCAGAACTCAGTCCTTGTCTAGGACGGTCTAACTGGGTGTGGACGGGAAGAGCAGAAGCGGCCAGCAAACTTATCAGGTCGTCAATGATACAGACACCAATTTTCGGGCATGGATCGCAGCACAATCGACAATTGGAAACCGTGAAGTCTCTTCGTCGTAGACCAGTGCCAGATCGGTCCCGCCCATCAATACCGAGTCAACTTCAGAGCCTTCAATAAGTTCCAGACAGGCCGCATCGAAAGTTTCCCGTTGCGGCGCTGTAACCGAGCCTGACGCCGCCATTGCAACATAAGCTTCGTGCACATTCGCGAGCAGCTCTGGCGATGGTGTGATCACCTTGACCTTCCCAAGACCGCCGTAGAACGCTGACCTCATGACCGTCTCGGTTCCCAAGATCCCAAGGCTACTGAAGCTTTTAAGCTCGACCTCCTCACTGACAGCGTCGATTAAATCAATTACTGGCAAAGGAGACGTCTTCTTGAATTCTTCAATGCAGAAATGTCCCCCTATAGAGGTGACAGCAACAAAATCAGCACCTGCGGCTTTGAGGCGAGCAGTTAGTCGTCTGTATATTTCCACCTGACTTTGTCGATCATCTCGCTTCAGATTGCCGACCAGCGTCGGTGTGTCCGCATGAACGATGGTTAGGTCAAGTTCCACACCTGATTCGGCATACGCTGCAATAATCCTTCGGTAGTAGTAGTCCGTAGCGGCAGGACCTATTCCGCCTATTAAACCGATGTGGGCTGGCATATTGTCCTCTTGCTGCAACCTTATTAGGGGGGGAAGACTACCGTTCTACCCTTTCTTTGACTACGAAGAGAAAAGGTTTTTCGCGTCGAACTGCCTCTTTTTTTTCAATCGCCCACCAAAGACCTCAACTGACCACCGATGATGCTCTAGCACATCACCTAATTTGGCAGACGAGTTAGACAGCGGTGGATTGGAGGGCTGCTGGTTCAACTTCGTTGTTAGACAGAGGAGGTCATTGACTACTTTTGCGCAATGTCAAAACAGGTTTAACAAGACTAGACTTAAGTCATTTGACTGAAACTGCCACTGCTTTGACATACGAAATCGCAAAATTTTTTCACATAACGGGGGTGGTCATGCTCATGGGCAACATCACCGTCACAGCCATATGGAAGTATTTTGCTGATCGTACGCAAAGCCCAGTGGTGTTGGCCTTTGCACAGAAGTTAGTTACCTATACGGACTGGTCTATGACCGTTTGGGGTGTAGTGCTACTGATGGGCGGAGGTTATTTCATGGCCTTCTCTGCCAACTTGCCACTAACGCAACACTGGTTGTTATGGAGTCAGGCACTATTTGTCGTAGCAGGTCTTATTTGGCTGTGTGTGCTGGTGCCAATTCAAATTCGACAAGCAAGTCTTGCGGCAACGTTTGCTAGCAACGATGTTGGAGACGGATATCGCAAACTGTCACGTCACTGGCTGATCTGGGGGCTAGTCAGCACAGTTCCGCTGTTAGCAGCCACTTGGCTGATGATTGCGAAGCCCGCAAATGGGCTGTACTAGTATGACTGCGACAGGGTTGGGCGGTAACCGTCACGGTCACAACGGCAGTTAACCTTTTTTAAATTTAGCCTCTGATCTGTCTCGGCAGTATCACAGGTATCGGCGGAAGACTTTGGTGGGCCCCTGCCTATAAATTTGGGGGCGGGTATACTAGTCACTTTGTGTTACCTCCATGGATATTCCTCAGTAAAACCGCATAAATAATGGGTTTCAGAGGCATAATTTAGGAGATGGTGCCGGAGAGAGGAGTCGAACCTCCGACCTTCGCATTACGAATGCGCTGCTCTACCAACTGAGCTACACCGGCTTGGGCGCAGGATGTTAAGGAAAAGCCTCCTCGGGCTCAATACCTTTTGATAAAACACCATCGTCAAAAAGAATCCAGGGTACTGAACACAGGGCCATTGGATGTAGCACTCGTGGGGACTCACATCCCTGAGCAGGCATTAATCGAACCCATCTTTATGACCAAGTTTGTGACGCGGCTCATTCGCGACGGCCTCAAATTGATCAAGTAGTACCTAGTGGTAGCACCGATTCTTCGACATTTTCCCCACGCCCGCGTTAAACGCATTGGTGGGGTCCAGACTTTGATAAAACGCCGCGTGATGAGGCTCCGCATGGTACAAGTGGCCGACGTTATGTTCGGCGGGGTATTTGGCGCCAATCTCATCCAACA
>VMDB01000098.1 GCA_008081075.1 Halieaceae bacterium | reverse complement strand
GTGCGCGCCGCGAAGGACTGTTTGGAGCAATCTATTGGTGGATGGTCAAGTTTGGTCTGGCCTTTGCGGGTCTCTTGAGCGGATTCATTCTGGCTTCCATTGGCTTTGACCAGAACGTGGCCATCCAATCAGAGGATACGCTGGCCCAACTACGGATGGCGTTTATTGGCGTTCCGGTTAGCGGCACCCTAATTGCGCTCTGGGCTATGCGGAGGTATGAGCTCGACGAACAGGCAGTTGAACAGGTCAAGGTCGCTCTAACTGCACGCCGTAACGAACAGACGACCACAGAAGCCCCGTTGGCTCCGGCCTGAGATGGGCCCCATAGGGAGGTCGCGGTAAATTAACGCGCTAGTGAAGGGCGTTTACCACCGTCACCGTCAAGCCCACGACCTCCCCTCGCTTCATAAAAATAGCGTTGGAGATTTCTTCCGACAATTGATCTGACAGGAGAACGGAGCTGGAGCCGTTTTTAAGGGCAACGGTGATCGACGCCTCAGCACCCACTTGTATCGCGACGGGCACTTGGCAAAGCGTAAAACCCAGCTGACCCGCTGCAACCGGTACCGATCTCTCCTCGCCCTCTACATCCACATAGCGCAGATCTGAGGGCTCCGAGAGAAACTCTTGGGTCCGGAGCAATACGGGATCAAAGGTAATGCAACCACCGCGCACGATCACGCCCATTTCAGCGACCCTGCTCAGCACTTCCTCTTTTACCTGCCCCGTCATCCCGGGCTGACGCGCGCCGCCGAATCCCGGCGTATGCGAGTAGGGATCGGTTGGGAACGCACCGTAAACTTCGGGGGACTTGTTAGAACCAAGACCCGAGCGAATATCCTCATACGCCAACAGTAGACCACTGATAACATCTGCACCCTCGCCAGCGTCTTTTGCCGCGATCACATTCTCACTGGCGGCAAGCAACAGCTTCGACACCATATGCCAATAAATGGACCCTATGCCCTCGTAGGCATACATGCCGCCCGAGCGTCCGGTAAACAAATCATGCTGGAAGGTTTCAACAAACAATCGCTTGATCGCTCTGCGCTCGACATCAGTGAGCGCGTGTCCGGCAACGCTAAGTTCGTCAAGCACGGTGTCGACATCTTCGACCTTGGTCAAACGTCCGTTGAAATGAATCTCTCCCATATCGTCCTTTGTAACCAACGCGGTAGTGCCACTGGCCATCAGCCGGCCCAAACAGGGGATTTCTGCCAAGGAGGCCTCGGTGATACGGTTTTTGTCTGGAAAACGGGGCAACACTTTGTGGGGATACAATAAATAAGAGTGCTGGCGTTGCGTGAAGAGCGCTGACTGGCGCAAAGCGCGCAAGACCGCCAACGCTTCCTCGGCAGACAATAATTTTGCACTCAGCACTGCCACCTGACCCTCGAGCATCTCGTCGAGTCGCACTATTGAGACGGACGCTCCCTGTGTGCGCAGCCTATTGTACGCATGGAACAAGCCGTCCTCGCGGCGATTATCTCGAATGCTCCTTGCCAGCACCGGGAGACAAGCACCAATGAAGGATCTCACCCTCGCGATTTCCAAATCACTTCGGTGTCCGGAAAAGCCGGTCCGATAGATTGTCGCGCGATACGCCTCCCCCGCCCTACCCAACTGCTCCAACACGGTGTGACGAAGCGCTTCATTGACTGACTCAGTACTCAAAACCTCACCGTGATCGCGGAAGACGGCGGCCACGCTGTCAAAGAGTGAAAGCAATTCATCTGACACGGATGCGCTGGCGAGATCAGACTCCGCCATCAGCTTATCGAACACCGTCAGAAAGCGGTGCAAATAACACAGCGTTACTACGGAAATACCGGTGCCCACCAAGGCGTTATTGGCATCGTTCCATTCGGGGCGCTGGGTATTCATCCAAATCCCACCACCCGGAACAAAATTGGTCAACTTGGAGAGGGTCATCGCCAGAAGCTTCTCCAGTAAATTCACCTGATAAATTTGATCATTGACCCATAACAACCGCCCGTCGGCGCCAACCTCACTGACACGTCCGGCGATTTCGCTATCTAGCGCCGCATCAAAAATAATGGTGTCGTAAGGATCAGCAAGCAGGTCATCGAAACCCTTTATGCGGTAAGGGACGTTGGCGTACGCGAAAACGTCTCGCGCCAACAGTGCCTCAAGGCCTTTGGGGAAGTGACTTTGCGCCAGTTCAATCAACTTCGACAAGTAAATGACCTGATGATCCCCCCAATAGCCAATGTTGGCCCAAGGGTTATCGGGCTCGGGTTTTTCCCAGTCGATGCCTTCACGGGTGATGCGGTAAGGGTTATAACCGTCGGCTGTCGTCGCGCTCACAAACTTGCAGATCATGTTGTCGATATAACCGGGCGCCGATACCGACAACGCCTCCCAATTTTGAAAGATATCTCGCCAGTTGCCAGCAAAGGCCAATCGCTTTTCATTTGATTCCGTCAGCACGTCAATAGAAAACTGATTCCATGGACGCGACGGATCGCCATGACGACGGCTAAAGGTGAGCGGCATGTACTCCAAAAACAGGCGCAGCAGCAGCGGCTTGTCGGCGCGCTCTATCCGTTCACGCAGGTCGGCATACGCGATGTTTTCAGGCAAGTCGGTGGTAAGTGACTCTAGCGCGGGCCCAGCCTCGCAATTCCACTGCTCACAGAACGTCTGAAAATCGCGCTTCGACAACCAGTAATTATTATCGAAGTAGCCGCCCCGCATCACATTAAATAAGACATTTGCAGTGTGATGCGCAGCGTCCAATGGCTGCGAGGTCACCTGGAAGCCATCAGCCACACCGATGATGTTTCTCAACTGGGATTGTCCAGCGCGCAGATCATGAGTGACCTCTTCAGATAACGGTTCGCCGCTTACCCTTGCATTAATCAAGTTGGCGACTGCGTCCGGGCCCTGATTAACGTCCGCGACGATGCCCCACTGGCGCTCTTCATCGGGACGTAAGGTAATCTCTTCTGCGACAAAGTAAGCGCCCCGTCGGCCGTGAACATCGAGTTCTTGCTCTATGTCGAGGCCTTGACGAAATCGATCAAGCTGCACCGAGGAGAGCAAATACTGCGGCTGAGATAAACCGTAGGACCAGACGGTTGTGGCAGAGAGGCACTCGCTGGGTTCAGCTCGATCAGTCAGCAAGGAACTCATGGTGAACATGCCCACACCCGAGTCGCTATGTAACTCGCTCTTTTTATAAGCATCGACCAGGCAACTCAGCTCATTTTGAATGCCAGGAGTCACCCCATAGGGCATCAGATTCTGAAGTCCATCCAAAAAACGAATGTTGTCGGCACGATCGCCCTGATTACTCAGCGCAGATTTTTTGACAAAGCCAAACCGGTGAGACATCTGCCAGGAATAGCGATAAGTCAGCTCGAGGTCGTGGTTTACCTCCTCAAAGATGAGGGTATTGCCCAGCGTGTTTTTATAGAGATTACGTTCTATCTGATACACGCCATCGAGTTGACGGGCAAAGGGCTCCCAGTAAAACGTCTTTCCCAAGCGACTTACCAAAAAAACCGCACAATGCCCTGTGCCGTGAGCACTCTCGGCGATCTTGTCTTCTGTGTAGTAGGGAAACAGCGCGCTACCGGAGTTGGTTCGCCCAGCGGTTAGCGCGCCGGATGTCGAAATAAATAGCCAGTGATTAGCGTGACTGACCAGGCTAATGAAGAAATGGGGTATCCGGTCGAAGTGCCTAATCCGATAAAACGGCTCTCCCTCGAGGAAGAGGTATTCTCCAGCGGGAGATCCCGAAGGTTGAAGCAGGGGCTGTTCTCCCAGCCATATTGTTTTCTTAGTCATTATTTTCGAGCCTTACCACGTCTACTCGTCTTCAGACCTTTGCCGCGGCTTTCTCAACCTGGCAATCCGCCCATGGTAAGCCACCAGCCCCTTGCACAGAGCATGACGTCTCCCGTTTTATCGGGGCATAGTGTCACTTTGTCGTATTGATCCTGTTGCTCAGGGGGTCGACCTGTAATATTCCTTCAATCGTTCCCCGACCCGCGCACTATGGCACTCCATCGTTCTTTATTACGACTGCTCATGGGTACTTGCATCAGCATGTCGTGTGTAGGCGAGACCGAATTTGCGCTTAATCTGGGATCTGACAAATCGAGTAGCTGGCAAAACCACACCTTCAAAGGCATCGGATGCCCGAAGCAAACTCAATGTCATGCCTTAAACGCCGTATACGGTTCCGACCAACCCGATGTTTTCCAAACCTACAGTGAAGGGACCGTCTCCCTCACGCAGTCGGTACCGAACGGCAACTACGACGTCACACTCTTTTTTGCGGAGCCCCGCTTCCATCGCATTGGAGAGCGCGTATTTGATGTCCATATTCAAGGAGAGCGCGTACTCAAGGATATCGATGTACTCAAGTACCGAGACGGACAAATCCACTCCGCGCTCACGGTAACGATTCCGAATCAAACTGTCAGGGATGGGCTATTGCATCTCATGTTGAAACCGGTCATCGGACAACCGATTTTGAGTGGGGTGTTACTCGAAACCAAGGCGGGCCGAGCAACCCCAAGAGATCAGTGGATACTTGTCTGGCAAGACCTCTTTGACGAATCAGGCCTCAATCCCGACCACTGGAGCATGGACATATGGCCTCCCGGCAAGGTCAACGATGAAGATCAGGCCTATACAGACTCAAGTCAAAATTTGCGCGTAGAGAATGGTGCCCTTGTGCTGGAGGCTCACCATCACCCGGGGCAGGTACCTGCCTTCACCTCCGCCCGAATCCACACCCGCGGTAAACACGACTTTCTCTATGGACGGGTCGAGGTGACTGCCCAACTCCCCGACGCCCAAGGAACGTGGCCTGCTATCTGGCTCCTGCCCTCTGATCCTTTTTTCTATGCAACCAACTGTGAAGCGGGAGTCGACTGGCAGGGCAATGGCGACTGCGATGCATGGCCCAATTCAGGCGAAATTGACCTTATGGAACACGTCGGGTTTGAGTCCGGCCACATACACGGCACCGTTCATACCCGAGCCAATTACTGGGTCAATGGGCAGCAGCGCAAAGGTCGGCTTGTCGAACCCAGCGCGACTAAGGATTTTCACGTGTACGCGATGGAGTGGACCCCCGACCGGATTGATCTTTTCGTAAACGACATCCGCTATTTCAGTTACCTGAGGGGCGACAAAGATTCATGGCACAGATGGCCCTTCGATCAACCGTTTCATCTCATTCTTAATTTGGCCGTCGGAGGAAACTGGGGTCGAGCCGGAGGCCCTATTGCGGCACATGAATTCCCCCAACGGATGCTGGTCGATAGCGTGCGGGTGTATCGACGCCCTCGGTGAGAACCGGATTACGTCTTCAAGTTCTGCGCTTTCCAAGCCTGCAACTTTCGATAAATCGTAGACGGCGCAACCTCCAGTTGTTGCGCAGCACGATTGATATTGCCGTCACAAGCGGCTATCGCTTCCTCAATGGCTTTCTTTTCCGTCATCCACAAGGGCTGGATACCCAACAAACCCGGGCCATCCTGCGCCGGCCCCGATAGCCCCATAGCGCTGGAATCACCCGCTGAGATTTCAGTCACTGAAATCACCTGATGAATTGCGGACGCATCGATTTCAGTCGCGGCGGTCGTCAGCAACAGCTGCCGCATCGTATTTTCGAGCTGCCGGACATTACCCGGCCAGGAATAACCTTTCATCGCCTGTGCCGCACCGTCACTCAGTTGACGAGGTTCTTTACCTTCCTCCTGAGCAAACCGATCCAAAAAGGACGTTGCTAACATCAGCACGTCTTCGGATCTCTCGCGCATCGACGGCATCCTCAAGGGAACCACATGCAAACGGTAATAGAGATCCTCGCGCAATCGACCTTCTCTCATCTCAAGCAATGGGTCACGATTGGTAGAGGCAATAATACGAACGTCCGCCGCCACTTCGGCTGAAGATCCCACAGGTCGATACGTACCGTGCTGAATTAATCTGAGTAATGTCGACTGGGACGCAAAACCCAGGCTGCAAACTTCATCGAGGAAAAGCGTGCCATCGGCAGCTTGCGCCACCAGGCCCTGCGCATCGTCGCCCTCGATACCAAATAACGCCCGCTCCAATTGATCAACCGCGAGAGCAGCACAATCGACAACGACAAAAGGACCCGGTGCTCTGGCGGAGAGTTGATGGATTGCTCTCGCGGCGAGCTCCTTGCCCGTACCACTCTCTCCCATAATAAAAGCGGTCGCGAGCGTACCCGCCAGAGATTCGACGGTTTCATAGACACTCTGCATGGCGGATGAGCTACCCTTGAGCGGCCCCAAATGCGCTCTCTTGACCGCCAACTGCGCCACTTGCTGGCTGAGTTTGAGCTTTTCAGCCGCGTTGAGCAGTGTGACCCGCAGGCGAGAAGCATCAAATGGTTTCGTCAGAAAGTCGGCCGCACCTCGCTGGATTGCCTGCTCGCCATGTTCTGCGCCGTGCCCCGTCATCACCACCACAGCAGGTTGCGGAGTCAGCCGTTCGGTCTCGGCAAGCAAATCCAGTCCGTTGCCATCGGGCAATTCGATATCCAGCAGCACGAGATGGGGGTGCCAGTCGAGGAGAGCGGCCCGCGCAGCGGCAAGCGTTTCTACCGCTGTAATCTCCAAGCCACTGCCATCGAGATACTGTGAGTAAATCGCGCACAGTGTTGAGCTGTCCTCTACTATGAGGGTTTTCACGGCGGTTTTTTCTCCTGCCTGCCGGTCTACGGAGCAACTCTCCGCTTCTGACCCGCGCCTTACCTCATGCAGACATTACCAGTTTTTGATCTGTATGGGCGTGACTCCAGAACAGCACGGTCGTCAACAGTAAGACCGCGCCCACCTGATGTGTTGCGGCCATGGGTATCGCCACCTGACTCAGTACCGTGCCAATGCCTAGCATGATCTGAAAGGTTAACGCCAGCAGCATCAACATCGCGCCTCGGCGCACCCTCGGCTCGGCGCTCTGGCGCAGACTGCGGACACTAACGAACAGCACCAGCGCGGCTATGGCGTAGGCGAGCATCCGATGGTTGAAGTGAATGGTTGCGACGCCCTCAAAAGTGGCTAACCACCCCTCCGCGTAATAACCCATGGGAACAAAAGTCTCTCCCATAAGCGGCCAGGTTGGATACGCAAATCCCGCATCAGTGCCAGCCATGAATCCGCCAGAAAGAATCAACAGATAGACGCCTGCAATCAGCACACCGCCCATGGGGCCAATGTGCTTGAGTGATGGAGAAAGGCCTGCAGTAACTCTGAACAAAAGCCACATCATTAGCGCATAAATTGCCACGGCAACTCCAAGGTGGGCGGTCAGCCGGTATTGGGATACTGAAGGTCGATCCACTAGACCACTCTTGACCATGTACCAACCCAACAGGCCCTGTGCAGCACCCAAAAACAGGAGCAGAACCAGCGTTGGCAATAGCTGAGGAGCAATCATTCGCCGCAGGGCGAAAATGACCAAGGGGATGAAATACATCAGCCCAATCAATCGGCCGAGCACACGATGGAGGTATTCGAACCAGAAAATCTGTTTAAAGCCCGCCAGATCCATGCCCTGGTTGATCTTTTGATACTCCGGGTACTGTTGATAAGCGGCAAAGGTGTCGAGCCACTGGGTCTCGGTCAGCGGCGGGATAATTCCCATGATGGGGCGCCAATCCACCATGGATAAACCCGATTCGGTCAGCCGGGTCACCCCTCCCAGTAAAATCATGCCCAAAATCGTCACGGCGCACACGCCGAGCCAGCCCGCTATCCAACGCGCATTTTGCTGCGCTTCCATCGTCAGTGTCGTCATGATGTTGCCCCCCCGAGGCCCCCTATTCTACCGAAAAGCGCGCAAAGGATCCGTTCTGCCCTACACTGAGCGCACTCAGGAGCCCCCTCATGTCTTATGTCCGTCTCGATCAAATCGATTACAGCATCGGCCCCCGGATATTACTCGATAAAGTCAGTCTGACACTGGGCAAAGGAGAACGGCTGGGATTGTTGGGCAGAAATGGCGCGGGCAAGTCGACGTTGCTTCGTATCCTTTCTGGGGAGTTGGCGCCTGAGTCCGGGGAACGATGGCAGCAGCCCGACGCCAGAATCGCTTTTCTCGAGCAGTCACTCCCCGAGGATGGTGACTTAACAGTTTTTGACTATGTCGCTACGGGTCTCGCTGAGATCGGGGAATTGTTATCCCGATACCACTTACTGATTCAGAGCAATGCTGAGAGCACCTTGCAAGAACTCAATGCTATCCATGCCGAGCTAGAGCACCGCAACGGATGGACTATGGGCCAACGCATTGAAAAAGTGCTGGATCAAATGAAGCTTGCGGGCGACACCCCGCTGAAAGCGCTGTCCGGCGGGTGGCGCAGGCGCGCGGCGCTGGCTCGAGCGCTGGTAACCGATCCCGACCTCTTGCTACTTGACGAGCCAACCAACCACCTCGATATCCCTGCTATTGACTGGCTTGAACAGGAGGTCATGCAGTTTGCTGGCGCGGTTGTGCTCATCACCCACGACCGTCGTTTTTTGCAGAGAGTGTGCAATCGAATCGGCGAGCTTGACCGGGGGCATCTCGCCCTGTGGCAATCGGACTACCGACAGTTTCTGATTCAAAGAGAACAGCAGGCTGCCGCGGAAGCCAGAGCCGAGGCACTATTTGACAAGAAGCTCGCGCAGGAAGAAGTGTGGATTAGACAGGGTATAAAAGCTCGCCGGACCCGAAATGAGGGCCGGGTGACGGCGCTCAAAGCCATGCGCGAGGAACGTGCACAGCGCCGAGCGGCAGTTGGCCGGGGGCGGATGACCCTGGAGGATGCTGCCCGCTCCGGGCGGCGTGTGGCGGAAGCTAGGGAAATCAGCTTCGGGTACGAGAATCAGGATCTGATCAAAGATTTCTCCACCATTATTCAGCGGGGAGATCGCATCGGGATTGTCGGCAGAAATGGAGTGGGCAAAAGCACCGTTATCAAACTTCTACTCGGGGAGCTTGCCCCCAGCAAGGGCGAGGTCTTACGCGGAACCCAACTTCAGATTGCCTACTCCGACCAGCTCCGGGATACCTTTCAACCGGAGCGAGATCTGATTGACAACGTCTGCGGCGGTCAGGAGTTCATCGAGATTAATGGCCAACGACGACACGCCATCAGTTATCTTGGCGATTTTTTATTTTCTCCGGACCGGGTGCGCACGCCAGTGAAAGCGCTCTCCGGCGGAGAAATCAACCGCGCCATCCTCGCTCAACTCTTCACTCGACCAGCGAATCTTCTGGTGCTGGACGAGCCGACCAATGATTTAGACATCGAGACCTTGGAACTGCTCGAGGAGATACTGCTCGAGTTCAAGGGAACCGTAATTGTGGTCAGTCATGACCGGCATTTTTTAGACAAGGTAGTCACGAGCCTGCTGGTGATGAAGGAGAACGGCGTCGTCGAAGAACAGGCGGGCGGTTACAGTGATTGGGAGGCGCGCGGTGGGCAACTGACACCGCTTAGCGTAACCATAGCGCCACAGGAGAACCAGGCCACAGCGCCAAGCGAATCGGAGCAAGGTCAGGCAGCTAAGAATTCGAGTGTTACTCCAAGCCCCCCAAAAAAAGCCAAACTCAGCTACAAAGAGCAAAGAGAGCTCGACGCGCTCCCCGACAAGATCGAACGGCTCGAAAGCGAGCACGCGGCGCTACTGGCGTCAATTTCTGAGCCGGGATTTTACGATCAAGCCCCTGATACCGTTGCACAAGTCATGACGGCTATCAGTGCCGCTGAAAACGCACTGGATGAAGCACTCGAGCGGCTCGTAGCGCTGGAAGGATGAACCCCGGGCGCTACAGTACGGAAACGACCGCGTCCACAACACGGGACAAATTCGCGGCGTTCAGGCCGGCGATATTGATACGTGATGAATCCAGCATGTAGACCGATTTTTCGGTTCTCAGCCGCTGGGCCTGCTCGACTGATAACCCCAGAAAGGAGAACATTCCGTTCTCGCGACCAATGAAGTCAAAATCTCTCCCTGTCGCCGCCACCAAAGCGTCGCGAAAGCTCGCACGCAGACCATTGATCCTGCCACAAATTTGCTCAAGCTCTTGCACCCAGGCCCGCTGTAGCGCTGGGTTGGACAACACGCGCCCCGCCAACAGCGCGCCATGGGCAGGCGGCATAGAATAGACCCGGCGCGCCGCGGCGATGGCCTGACTCGCCATGGCCTCCGCCGCGCGATCATCTCCGCCAATAAAAATAACCGCGCCGGCACGCTCACGATACAAACCAATATTCTTTGAGGAGGAAACGGCAACAATCATTTCCGGGACAGAGGCCAAAACGCTGCGCAATCCCTGTGCATCCTCATCGAGGCCAGCGCCCATGCCTTGATAAGCAAAATCAATCATGGGTAACAGCTGCCTATCGGCCAGCAGTGACGCCAATTGCTGCCACTGCTCTGCGGAGGGATCGGCGCCGCTGGGGTTATGACAGCAGCCATGCAGTAAAACCACGTCTCCCGGGGAAGCCTGTTCGAGATCTGCCAGCATGGCATCAAAATCGAGCCCCTTGAGCTGAGGGGAGTAATACCGGTAGGTCTTGAGCTTAAGGCCAACGGATCCCATCAAAGGAATATGTACCGGCCAAGTGGGATCGCTGACCCAAACAGTCGTATCCGGTGCTGCCGCATGCAAGACCTCGGCACCCAATCGCACTGCACCGCAACCCCCCGGGGTTTGCACAGCCGTGACCCGGTTGCCCAACCGATCTTCCAGTGCAGGACCCAGCACCAGCGAGCGAATTCCTGACAGGTATGCCGCATCGCCAACGGGAGGCATATAGACCTTGGTCAGTTCATCGCTCACCAGCTCATGCTGCGCCTTTTGCACCGACTCAAAAACCGGACAGAGACCGGTCTCGTCCATGTAAACGCCGAGGGTAAGGTCAACTTTGTCTGGATTTGGGTCTGCGCGACAGGCGGCAGCCAAACCAAGAATAGAGTCAGGTGGAAGCACCGGTAAGGAATCGAACATGTGAATCTCTGGCAAACTAGACGCGTCAAGAGCGCGAGAGTATGCGGAAGTGTCAGGGCGCGCAACAAGCCCTGTTATGCTCTCGGTCCCCATCAACAACACAATGCTCACCATGAATCAGCAGGATCCACCCAAGCAGGTACTACCCCCGGAAATACTCGCACCGGGGGATGGCGCCGGCGTGGCTCGACCCTCCCCCACGCCGTTACGCGACCAATTGTATGCAGAGCCACTGCCCGAGGGCGGCCTTTTCAGGTTCAACGAGGCGGTCGCGTCGGTCTTCCCCGACATGATCAGTCGCTCAGTGCCCGGCTATACCACGGTGATAGCGATGACAGGTGTCATGGCCGCACGACATGCCCGCGCAAACACTGCCATTTACGATCTCGGGTGTTCCTTGGGAGCCTCACTGCTCTCGGTTGCAAAGGAGCCTGCCTGCCAAAACTGTAAGCTGATCGGGATCGACAATTCCGAGGCTATGCTCTCTGCAGCCCGCAGTCACCTTGCCCAATTTCCAGAGGGGAAATTGATCACGCTCGAGGTTGGCGATATTGCGGACGTAGCGCTGGATGACGCCAGCGTGGTCATTATGAATTACACGCTGCAGTTCGTGCCCATCGCTCAACGCGAGGCCGTGTTGAAGCGTATCAGGCAGGCGTTGATGCCGGGAGATCTCTTGATTCTCTCGGAAAAAATAACGCTTAAAGATAATGAACTGAACCGACGTCTGATAGATCTGCACCACGACTTCAAAAGACAGCAGGGGTACAGCGACCTCGAAATCGCCCAGAAACGTGATGCCCTGGAAAATGTGCTGTTACCCGAGACCCGAGAGGCACATTTCGACCGGCTTAAGCATGCCGGCTTCAGCCAATGCGATGTCTGGTTTCAATGCCTTAACTTCGCCTCTTTCATCGCCATCGCATGATCCCCCCTCCCGAGTTGCAGAGTGACTGGAGGGCACTTAAAGAACGGTGGACAGTCGGGCCTTTGGCGCGATGGATCGAGACATTACCCGCGCTTCTCGCTGAAGGACTCTCAGTCGAACGGTATGGAGACATCCCTCGTTGGCGCAAGGCGCTGTCTCAGTTGCCCGAGGTCATAGGAAAAAAGCATATTCTCAACGCCCCGAGTGTCGGAGTAGCCGGTCAGGCCAGCGATGGTGAGCTCAGGTTACTCGAGAGTGCGCTAAGGGGCCTGCATCCCTGGCGCAAAGGTCCGTTTGCGCTTTTCGGCTTGCACATTGATACCGAGTGGCGGTCCGACTGGAAGTGGGATCGCCTAAAGCAAGCCATTGAACCCTTGCAGGGGCGGCGCGTGCTGGATGTCGGATGTGGCAATGGTTATCACTGTTGGCGGATGCTTGGGGCGGGTGCGTCTGAAGTCATCGGCATCGATCCCACACCGCTTTTTATACTCCAGTTCAAAGCCATCCATCATTATCTTCCCCTGCCGGGTATTTATGTTCTACCAATGACCCTCGAGGCAATGCCGGAGGACTTACCGGTATTCGACACGGTTTTCTCAATGGGTGTGTTGTATCACCGACGAGATCCAATGGCCCATTTGCGCAGCTTGAAAAATAAATTGCGGCCCGGGGGCCAATTGGTGCTGGAAACACTGGTGATCGACGGCGACAGCCACGCGCTTCTCGAGCCCAAGGGTCGCTACGCACGCATGGGCAATGTTTGGCAGCTCCCCAGCCCCGGTCTGGCGCAAGAATGGCTAGTCAACGCGGGATTCGAACACGCAGACATTGTGGATGTCACCACTACAACCCTTGAGGAGCAGCGCAGTACGTCTTGGATGACATTCCAGTCCCTCGCAGACTTCCTCGACCCGAAGGACGCATCGCTCACCATCGAGGGCTTCCCCGCGCCTCGACGGGCAATCCTGACTGCTCAACATCCCGTTTGAAGCGCAGCGGCTAGTGCAGTTGGCGCCGCTCTTGGGAGGTATCGAAAACCACATCGAAAACCTCCCGATAAGTCCGAACAAAATGCGCCTCGAGTCCCACCTTTAGGTACTCGGGCAACGCTTCGTAATCGCCACGGTTGGCAAAGGGCAGAATGACCTCGTCAATTTTGGCACGACGGGCAGCAATAACCTTTTCGCGAATACCTCCAACGGGAAGTACCTGACCCGTGAGGGTGAGTTCGCCCGTCATAGCCAATGGACGACGCAGCCGATCACCTCGCGCCAGAGACAGCAAAGCGGTTGCCATGGTGATGCCGGCGCTGGGACCGTCTTTGGGTGTGGCGCCCTCCGGCACGTGGAGATGCACCATCGACATATCAAAAAAATCGGGTTCGCAGCCGAATTCGCGCAAATGCGCCACCACGTAGCTGTAGGCGATCTCGGCGCTCTCCTTCATCACGTCGCCCAGCTGTCCCGTCAGCTTGAATCCGCGATTCAAGGTATGGATTTTCGAAGACTCGATACTGAGGGTTGCGCCCCCCATCGCGGTCCATGCCAGCCCCGTAACAACCCCCTTACCACGCAATGCGCGCTCAGCTTTGAACCTCGGTCGACCGAGGACGCCCTCGACTTCGCGCTTGCCAATACGGGTGCGCTGGGTGCCGTGCTCGACCATCTCAAGAATGGATGCTCGCACCAGCGCGCTCAACTTCTTTTCTAAACCGCGCACGCCCGCCTCACGACTGTATGAGTCAATCACAAGGCGCAATGCTGCGTCGTTAATTCGAATCTGCTTGGGTTGCGCACCGTGGCGCTCGAGTAATTTCGGCCACAAGTGGTTTTTGGCGATCGCAAACTTTTCTTCTGCGATGTAGCCCGACAATCGGATCTCCTCCATGCGATCGAGGAGCGGGGCAGGTATCGTGTCGAGTTGGTTCGCGGTGCAAATGAACAAGACCTTGGACAAATCGATCCGCAAGTCCAGATAATGATCGAGAAACTCACCGTTTTGCTCGGGATCCAGCACCTCCAACAAGGCTGATGCAGGGTCCCCTTGAAAGGAGCTACCGATCTTGTCGATTTCGTCGAGCATGATGACCGGATTCGTAACTTCGACCTCCTTTAAGGCCTGCACGAGTTTGCCCGGCATGGCGCCAATATAAGTGCGACGATGCCCTTTAATCTCTGCCTCGTCGCGCATGCCGCCAAGGCTGAATCTAAAAAATTGTCGGTCCAACGCCGCCGCAATGGATTTGCCAATACTGGTTTTACCAACCCCCGGCGGACCCACGAGCAGCAGAATCGAGCCGTCAATGCTGCCCTTGAAGGCGCCGACGGCGAGAAATTCAATGATCCGTGACTTCACGTCATCCAGACCATCGTGGTGGGCGTCGAGTTGGTTTCGCGCATGACCCAGGTCAAGATTATCCTGCGACTGGATGCCCCAAGGCACCGATGTCGCCCAATCCAGATAATTGCGCGTTACCCCATACTCGGGTGATCCTGACTCCAGTACCTGTAGCTTACTGAACTCCTCCTCAAGCCTATCCACTACCTTTTGCGGCGGATCCAGCTTTTCAAGGCGCTGCCTGAACCGCTCAAGATCAGAGGTGTTGTCGTCTTTGGAGAGACCCAATTCCTTCTCGATCACCTTCATCTGCTCGCGCAGAAAAAATTCTCTCTGATTTGCCGAAACCTTCTCGTTAACTTGCGTGGTGATCTGGCCCTGAAGCTCTGCTACCTCCCGCTCTCGCTTCAAAAGCTCCAGCACGATATTCATACGACGCGTCAGAGGGAGCGTCTCCAGAACCTCTTGCAAACGGTCACCACTGGCAGTCGTCAAGGCTGCGGCAAAGTCGGCGAGCAACCCCGGCTGGTTTGGATTGAATTGCCCAATATGCTGTTTCAGTTCTTCGCTGTAGAGCGGATTCAACGGCAAAAGCTCTTTGATCGCGGCAATAACGGCCATGGCGTAGGCCTTTATCTCGTCGCTGTCACGATCACCCTGAGAACGTGGGTACTCCACTTGGGCGATGAGCGGGCTAGTCTCGCTCAGCCATCTGACTATCCGAAATCGGCGCAGGCCCTGGGCCAGAAAATGTCCGGCGTGGTCAGACATACCCGGCGGTCGATGTAATCTGACCACGCACCCTGTTTCAGGGAATTCATCGGGCCGGACTGATCCGGGATCAGGCTTGTCGACAAAAGCGAGACCCAAAAGCCTGGAACCCTGCTGCGCTATGGCATCGAGGGTTGCTTGCCAGTTGTCGGGGTTGAATGACACCGGTTGCACCTGGCCGGGAAAGAAAGGGCGGCCGGGCAATGGCAACAGCACCAGCGTGTCAGGCAGAACCTCGTCCGCCAGCGCGGGCGCTGCGACGCCGTAGTCGCCCTGTTCCGCCGTTTCTGCGGGCAACACGTCGCCATCTCGTTGATTTTGCTCTTCTTGATCCACTCGGCCTCTCCGTGCCAACTGTCGCTGACTCATCCAATGGTCAATATCTGGGGGGGGGCGGTTCGTTTTTCAAGGCGCCATAGCCCTTGCCCGGGCCGACATCGCGAGCGTGGATCAGGATCACGAGGTCGAGGGAGGGGTATGAGTGCTAGGCTAAAACGGCACCGCCGGGGCGCAGTCTACTCGCGAAAAGCGGTGGCTTACTCGTCTCCCTTAGAGGGCATGATCGGCTGCGGCGACATCGGGAAAGGGGCGATTTTTGCGCTGCTAGCGTCTGAGACACGCGCAGCTCCCTCTTTTTCAACCTCGTCAATTCGGATGATGGCCTGCAACGGGATGTAGCTCCGTTTAACGCCCGCAAACTCGTTTTTCAGCTTTTCCTCGCCGGGGTCGACGACAATCTGAGAGCGCTCGCCAAATACCAGTTCCTCCACCTCAACAAAACCCCACATATCGCTTTGGTAGATTTGTCTGGCAAAGACCTCGTAAACCTGACCTCCATTGTGAAAGATCACTTTGTAAATGGGCTGAGAAGGCATGTTGGCTCCCGGCAAACCGAGGTGGCGCTGCAAAAAGGGGCGGAATGGTAACACTTTCCAGCTAAAGCTCCAGCACAACACGGGATTTTTGGAGCCGAGGCGCTATACTCCGCGGCCACAGTAACTAAGCATATGCGGACAGCAACGCGTGACCGACCCCGACAGTAAAAAACTGTTTGTAGAAACCCATGGATGCCAGATGAACGAGTATGACTCTGCGCGCATGGCGGATCTGCTGGGCGAAAGCCATGGACTGGTGATGACGGCCTCGCCAGAGGATGCAGACGTGCTGTTGCTCAATACCTGCTCGATTCGAGAGAAAGCCCAAGAAAAGGTATTCCACCAGCTGGGACGCTGGAAGCGACTCAAGCAAAAGAATCCCGCTGTCATCATCGGCGTCGGGGGGTGTGTCGCCAGTCAGGAAGGTGCCGAGATCGGAAAGCGCGCACCTTTTGTGGATCTCATCTTTGGCCCACAGACACTGCATCGGCTGCCCGAAATGATCGAACACCGCCGACAGGGTGAGCCCGTAGTCGTCGACGTCAGCTTCCCTGAAATTGAAAAATTTGATCGACTGCCAGAACCCAGCGTGGACGGTCCTTCTGCATTTGTCTCGATTATGGAAGGCTGCAGCAAGTACTGTACTTTCTGCGTTGTGCCCTACACGCGGGGTGAAGAAGTATCGCGCCCGGTCGATGACGTTATTGCGGAAATAGCGGGGCTTGCAGACCGCGGCGTCAAGGAAGTGAATTTGCTCGGGCAAAATGTAAATGCCTACCGGGGGCGAAACCACCTGAACGAGATCGTGGACTTTGCCGAGCTGCTTCATCTAGTGAATCTAGTTCCCGGCATTGAGCGAATTCGATACACCACCTCGCACCCGGTTGAGTTCTCAGAAGCTATCGTCGCCTGCTATGGGGAAATTCCCGCGCTGGTCGATCACCTGCACCTGCCGGTTCAGAGTGGCTCTGATCGTATTTTGATGGCGATGAAGCGCGGTCATACCACGCTGGAGTACAAGGCAACGATTCGTGCCCTGCGGAGGCTCAGGCCGAATATCTCGCTGTCATCGGACTTTATCGTTGGTTTCCCCGGTGAGACGGAGGACGATTTCGCCGCCACAATGAAGTTAATCGAGGAAATTGGTTTCGATACCTCTTTTAGCTTTATCTATAGCGCGCGTCCGGGCACGCCCGCCGCCGATCTAGTAGACGACACACCCGAATCTGTCAAAAAAGAGCGCTTACACATTCTGCAGGGCCGCATTGCCCAGCAAGCCCAGCAAATCTCGGCACGTATGGTGGGAACCCGGCAGCGGATTTTGGTCACTGGCTATGCGAAAAAAGACCCCGGACAACTCTCTGGCCGCACCGAGAATAATCGGGTGGTCAATTTCGCGTGTACCCAAACCGAGCTCATCGGCAATTTTGTGGACGTAGATATCACCGCCGCCTATAGCAATTCTCTGCTGGGCCGCCTCCCAGAATAAGCCCAAATAACATCAACAATGGTTGACTCCGCCCGTGAGGCGGGTATCGTTTCTAGCCCAGTGTGAAAGAGGCGGCGTGAAAACCGTTGAACACAGATCAATCGGCGCCCGAGGTCACTCCATCGGGAGTAGCCTCGCAACTTATCCTCTCCCTTGAACCCAATGACGCGAGAAATCTGGCGGTCCTCTGCGGACAGCTGGACGGGCATTTGCGGCAGATCGAGAAGCGCCTCGACGTTACGATACGAAACCGAAGCAACGTTTTCGAACTCTCCGGTACCCCACTGAGATGCGAGATGGCGGCTTCACTGCTACGCGCACTTTACGCTGAAGTCGACAACGGCATGCAGCTCAGCCCCGAAACCATTCATCTCCGCTTACAAGAATCTGACCTCGAGTATCTGGTGAAATCCCGCGACGACCAGAGCCAGCATGATGGCGCCGGCGTGATTCGCACCAAGCGACTCTCGGTAACGCCCCGCGGCGGCAACCAAAAGGACTACGTCCGCGCTATCGCAGGCCATGACATTAACTTCGGCATTGGCCCAGCGGGGACCGGAAAGACTTATTTGGCGGTCGCCTGCGCCGTCCGAGCGCTCCTTGAAGAGCAAGTCAAACGCATTCTGCTGGTGCGCCCCGCGGTCGAGGCAGGCGAGCGGTTGGGTTTCCTGCCCGGCGATCTCTCACAAAAGGTCGATCCTTATCTGCGCCCTTTGTACGACGCGCTTTACGAAATGTTGGGCTTTGAGACCGTCAATAGGTACATAGAGCGGCACGTTATTGAAGTGGCACCACTCGCATTTATGCGAGGCAGAACACTCAACCACGCCTTTGTCATTCTCGATGAAGCGCAAAATACGACGCGGGAACAAATGAAGATGTTCCTGACGAGAATTGGCTTTGGATCGACCGCAGTCGTCACCGGCGATACCAGCCAAATTGACCTGCCGAAAGGAACGCAAAGTGGATTGACCCATGCCAAGGAGGTCCTAGACGACGTCGCGGGAATTACATTTACTGAGTTTGGCAACAAGGATGTTGTGCGCCACCCCGTGGTGCAAAGAGTGGTCAGCGCCTACGAAGCCCATGAAAAAGCGAATCAAAGTGGTTCGAGTGAGGGTCCGACGTGACCGTATTGGTAACCGTAGAGCGCTCCACACATGCGCCAACGCCCGCTGATGAAACTATCCAGGCTTGGATAACGGCAGCCTTGGCAACCGCAAGTACGGCCGGAAATGAACCCCCTGAGATCTGCATCCGGATCACCGATATAGAAGAGGCAACACGTTTTAACGAGACGTATCGATCAAAACCCCAGGCAACCAATGTCCTGTCCTTCCCTGCCGAGCTGCCCCCGGGGACTCCGTCAGGGTTGCTGGGAGATCTCGTCATCTGCGCGCCAGTGGTAAGAAGCGAAGCGAAGCAGCAACACAAACTCGAGGAGGCCCACTGGGCCCATATGATCATTCACGGTGTGTTGCACCTGTTGGGTCACGATCACCAGATGCCCGCAGACGCCGAGATTATGGAAGCTCTGGAGGTTCAACTTCTAGAGCGATTCTGCTTTCCAAATCCCTATGAGTTAACCGAGCCCTTGGAGGGGGCCCAACCGTGAACGACGAACGAAAATCCGAGGGAGAAGAACGATCCTGGATCGATCGACTCACTCACTTTATCAGTGGTGAACCCCAGACCAAATCTGACCTCACGGGTGTGCTGTCTCTTGCCGAAGAGCACGAGATTATCGACGAGGATGCCAGAAAGATCATGGAAGGCGCGCTGTTGGTCAGCGACATGCAAGTCAGAGACATCATGATCCCCCGTGCTCAGATGGTCGTGATTGATTCCGACAAGGGATTGTCTGAGGTGTTGGCCCAAATCGTCACGGCTGGCCACTCGCGTTATCCAGTCATAGGCGATGGCATTGACGACGTCATCGGGATACTGCTCGCCAAGGATTTGTTACCGCTAATCCAGCACGAGGGAGAGGCTCCACCCATTCGCGAGCTGATGCGACCGTTCATCGCTGTACCCGAGAGCAAGCGGCTAAACGTGCTGTTGCGGGAGTTTCGTCAAAACCGCAACCATATGGCGATCGTCATCGACGAGTACGGTGGCATTGCTGGACTTATCACCATTGAGGACGTGCTTGAGGAAATTGTCGGTGAGATTGAGGACGAAACCGATATCGAGGAAGAACAGCACATCAGAAAAGGTGGTGACGACGAGTACCTCGTAGAAGCGCTCACCCCGATTGAGGACTTTAACGAGTACTTCGACACGCTGTTTAGCGACGAGGAATTCGATACGATTGGCGGCCTCGTGATCAACGCTTTTGGTCAACTCCCCAGCGCAAATCAGTCAATTAAATTAGACCGCTTTGAATTCACTGTGATTGATGCTGACGAACGTCGCCTGAATAGCCTCGCCGTCAGACCTTTGCCTGACGCTAATCCGGCGGAGTAATGCACGCCGGAGTAAGGACAACCGGGCTGGCTGCGTTGGCTGGGCTAATTTTTGCTCTGGGGTTGTCTCCGTTTGATTTTTGGCCCGCCATCCCCCTCAGTGCAGGCATCCTCTACGTTGTCTTGAATAGCACTGACCTACTCGCACCATGGCGCGCTGGATTGGCCTACGGCATTGGATTTTTTGGCGCCGGCGTGTCGTGGATCTATATCAGCATTCACGTGTATGGCCCAACGCCGGTATGGCTGGCAGTTGTGCTGACGGTCCTGTTTTGTGCTGGGCTGGCATTGCTATTTTCTCTGCAAGCACACCTCTACGTCAGGTTTTCAGGTACTCAGTCCGGTTGGAGGGTCGTTCAGTTTGCCTCGCTGTGGGTGCTATTCGAAGTGCTGCGAACCTTTTTACTCACCGGCTTCCCCTGGGCCTTCGCCGGATATGGGGTGTTGGACTCGCCCCTCGCCGGTTGGATACCGCTATTAGGCGTGTATGGCTGCTCGTGGCTGATGGTAGGGCTTGGCTGTCTGGGCGCCGAGGCACTGTGCAGCCCGCGCAATGCGCGGATTTGGCTAGCGGGAGGTGCGGGCACCGCAGCGATCGTCGCCACCGGTATTTTCGGACAGCACACCGCTTGGACGCAGCCGTCGAGGGAACCGATCCGCGTTGCTGCAGTGCAACCCAACATTCCCCTCATGGAGAAATGGGATCCTCGCCAGCGACCGCAAATTCTGGAGCAGTTCAGCGCACTCTCAGAGCAACTTTATGGCGAAAATGACCTCATCCTGTGGCCCGAGTCTGCACTGCCGGGCTACCGCGACCAACTAGAGTCCACGCTGCAGCGAGTCCACGCCTCGGCCAAAACCGCCGGTAGAACGGTGATTACGGGCATTCCGACACGCGACGCGACGGGACGTTACAACAGCATTACCGCGCTGGGCCTGGGCCGAGGCACTTACCACAAGCAAAAACTGGTGCCCTTTGGCGAATATGTGCCCATGGAGCGCTTGCTGAGAGGAACCATCGCCTTTTTCGACTTGCCCATGTCACAGTTCACTGCCGGGCCTGAGGATCAGGGCACGCTGCGGGTCGACGCTACCCCAGTCGCGCCCTTCATCTGTTACGAGGTGGTCTATCCGGACTTCGTGCGTCAGCAAAGTCGTGCGGCTGATCTGCTGATTACCATTAGCAATGACACCTGGTTCGGCGACAGTGCTGGGCCCTGGCAGCACTTTCAAATGGCTCGCTTTCGGGCGGCCGAGTTGGGTAAGGACTTGATTCGCAGCACCAATGATGGCGTTTCGGCGATTATTGATTGGCGAGGCAAGGTCATCGTATCGACACCTCAATTCACTCAGGCCGTCGTCTCAGGCAATGTCCAACCCAGAACGGGTGAGACGCCCTTCGCCGTTAGCGGCAGTCTGCCGGTGTGGGTATTCTCTTTGATCGGTCTCGTGTTGGGCCGGGACAGGCCCTAATACTGCTACACTCCCGTCGGCCGCCGCCAACGGTCGGGAACGGGTCGTAATAATGGAAAGATCCGGCCCGCTCGGGCTGTAACGTACCGAAGGATCCACAGTTAAATGAGTCAGGAATACCAACCGCAGGCGCTTGAGCAGACACTTCAGAACGAGTGGGCCGAAAGTAATCGATTCGCCGTTTATCCCGACGATACGCGCGAAAAATTCTACTGTCTCGCTATGTTCCCCTACCCCAGCGGAAAGCTGCACATGGGGCACGTTCGCAACTACACCATTGCCGATGTTATTGCGCGTTACCAGCGAATGCTGGGGAAGAATGTACTGCAACCCATGGGCTGGGACGCGTTTGGATTGCCGGCCGAGAATGCGGCGATCCAGAATCGAGTGCCACCTGCCGAGTGGACCCTCAACAATATTGCCGACATGCGCCAACAGTTGGCGCGGCTCGGGTTTGCCTACGACTGGGATCGTGAGCTTGCGACCTGTACGCCCGAGTACTATCGCTGGGAGCAATGGTTCTTTACCCGCCTGATGAAAAAAGGCTTGGCCTACAAAAAAGAGGCGGACGTTAATTGGTGTGAGACAGATCAAACCGTGCTGGCTAACGAGCAGGTGGTTGACGGTAAGTGCTGGCGCTGTGACAACCCAGTGGAACGAAAAGCGATCAACCAATGGTTCATCAAGATCACGGATTATGCACAGGAGTTACTTGACGATCTCGACACGCTGACCGACTGGCCAGAACAGGTGCGCACCATGCAGCGCAACTGGATCGGGCGATCGGAAGGCGCCACGGTTCGGTTTCCCTTTGGCGATACTCCCATCGAGGTCTATACCACCCGTCCCGACACTTTGATGGGCGCTACCTACCTCGCCTTGGCACCACAGCACCCTCTCGTGGTGACGGCGGCGGCGGAGAATCCTGAACTCGACGCCTTCTGCCAGACGATCAGCGCCAGCACCGTGGCTGAAGCCGATATGGCGACGATGGAAAAATTGGGGATGGATACTGGCCTGCGGGCGCGACATCCGCTCACGGACGAACCTTTGCCCATCTGGGTCGCCAACTTTGTCCTGATGGGCTACGGCTCCGGCGCCGTCATGTCGGTTCCCGCCCACGACCAACGAGATTGGGAATTCGCCAGCAAATATGCGCTACCGATTGTGCAGGTGGTATCCGATACGCCCGAGACCCCGGCAGATCTCTCGACCGGCGCCTACCTGCAGCGCGGCCCACTCATGCAGTCCGCACACTTTGATGGCCTCGATTTTGACGCCGCCTTCGACGCCATTGTTGACGAGCTCGAGTCTAAGGGTCTCGGCTGTCGTTCCGTCAATTTTCGACTGCGAGATTGGGGCGTGTCTCGCCAACGCTATTGGGGCGCTCCTATCCCGGTCATCAACTGCGCCTCCTGTGGCGCGGTCCCCGTCCCCGACGAACAACTGCCTGTGATCCTGCCGACCGACGTCGCATTTCAGGGTGTCGGCTCACCCATCAAAGACATGCCCACCTTTTATGAAACCACGTGCCCAAGCTGCAACGCTCCGGCAATCCGGGAAACAGACACATTCGATACCTTCATGGAATCCTCTTGGTACTACGCCCGATACGCCAGCGCTAACAACGGCGAGGCCATGCTGGATCAGGAGGCGAACCATTGGCTCGAGGTAGACCAATACGTTGGCGGAATCGAGCACGCTATATTGCATCTCCTCTACGCGCGCTTTTTTCACAAGTTAATGCGCGATGCGGGTCTGGTCTCCAGTGATGAGCCTTTTAAACGACTACTGACTCAAGGCATGGTGCTCAAAGATGGCGCCAAAATGTCAAAATCGCGCGGAAACACCGTGGACCCCCAAGCGCTGATCGATCGCTACGGCGCTGATACGGTAAGACTGTTCAGCATGTTTGCCGCACCGCCAGAACAATCCCTTGAATGGTCAGATTCGGGCGTAGAAGGCGCACATCGATTCATCAAAAGACTTTGGCGTCTGGTCCATGAATTTGAAGACGCTACAGAGATCCCACCTGCACCCCAGTGGAGTGATGCGCAAAAGCTGCTGCGGCGAAAAACCCACGAAACCATCAGCAAAGTCACAGACGACTATGGTCGCAGACAGACGTTTAATACCGCAGTGGCCGCAATTATGGAGCTCTGCAACGAGTTATCACGGCATCCCTCTCAGGACTTGCTGGATCGCGCCGCGGTGAGCGAAGGGCTGCACGCGGTACTGAGAATGCTGTGGCCAATTACACCTCATCTAAGTGAATACCTCTGGCGCACTTTCACCGGCGATGACTTTGCAGAGAGCGCGTGGCCGTCGGTCGACGAAACCGCGCTGAATCGCGACGCATTTGAAATCGTGGTTCAGGTGAACGGTAAAGTGCGAGGGAAAATTGAGGTGCCGGCTGCCGCCGACAATGCTGAGATTGAAGCCTTGGCAAAAGCGAACGCCAATGTGCAACGCTTCCTTCAAGGCACGACCATCAAAAAGGTCATTGTGATTCCCCAGAAACTGGTCAATATTGTCGCCCAATGACGTCGACTCCCATATTTCGCCGGTTTCCACTTTCACCATTAGTGACCCTGCTGATGGCGCTGATCGCCCTGGGTGGTTGCGGTTTCCAACTCAAGGGCACCGCTCAAGAGGGCAATTCGGAATGGGAGGGTTTGTCGCTGCGCTTGATCAGCACGGATCCGCGGGGCGAGTTGACGCGTGAGGTCGCGCGCGAGCTCTCCAGCATGAAAATCATGCTGACTGAAGACCTCGAAACACCCACGCGACTCACGTTGCGTGAGGAACAATTCACGCAGCGCAACGTCTCTCTCACCGCGCAGGCGCGGGCCGCCGAAATGGAGCTGACGCTCTCCGTCGATTATGTGCTGCAGCAAGAAGAGATGCTGCCGCTAGAGGGCACTGCGAGTGTGAGCCAACAAATGCTGAACGATCCCCGCAATGTGGTGGGAAAGACCGAGGAAATGCGGTTATTGCGGGAGGAAATGCGACGAGACCTCGCGGCCCAGATCGTCCGACGTGTGAGTCGCGGCCTCACCCGCTAATGCAACTCAAGCCCGCGCAACTCGCACAGCACCTGACCCAGTCCCTTGCCTCGAGTTACTTGATAGCGGGTGACGAGCCCTTGATCGTGCAGGAATGCGCCGATGCGATTCGTCATGCCGCCAGAGAGGCAGGCTGTACCGAGCGGCAATGTATTGCTATCGCGCAAAAAGATGATTGGATGGAATTGGGCCACGCGGCGGGCTCGCTGTCTCTGTTCGCCGAGCGGAAACTCATAGAAATTCAGCTTCCTTCGGGCAAACCGGGAACAGAAGGCAGCAAAGCCCTGCTGGAATATCTTGAGGCCGACTCTGACGATGTCCTGCTGATTGTGAGTGGCCGAATTGATAAAGCCTCGCAAAAAAGTAAGTGGTACACGGCGTTGGATCGCTCCGGGGCGATCATAACGGCCTGGCCCGTAACGGCCGCTGAACTCCCGGCGTGGCTTCACGAACGCATGAGCCGCGCGGGTGTGCAGATTGATAAAGAGGCAATAGCGCTGCTTGCTGAGCGGCTAGAGGGAAATTTACTGGCTGCCGCGCAAGAAGTGGAAAAGCTAAAACTGCTCCATGGAGACACCCCGATTACGGCACCCATGGTCACGGATACCGTCTCCGACAACGCGCGTTACGATGCTTTTAGGCTGGTCGATGTGGCGCTGTCGGGCGACGCCCGTGGCGCTGTCAGGACTCTCAGGGGCCTGAGAGCAGAGGCGGTGCAGCCACCGGTTTTGCTCTGGGCCCTGGCCAGAGAAGTGCGCCTATTGGCCGAGCTCAAGCGGGATATTACCGCTGGGGCCTCTGCCATGAGTGCGTTGAACCAGCGGGGTGTGTGGCGCAATCGTCAGCCTCTGGTACAGAAAGCGCTCAATCGACTGACCGGGCGCGACCTTGCACAACTGCAAGCGCTCAGTTTTCAGACCGATGGCGCGAGCAAGGGATTCCTGCCCGGTATCGCCTGGGACACGCTGGAGCGGCTGGTGGTGATCATGGCTCAGGGGGTATCGGTCGCCAATACGACGGCGCGACGGGCGTAAAAACTTCCGATCAGGCATAGACCCACTATCCCGGCGACAGTGGATACCCAGTCAAATCCAAACCCATCCACACCCACCCCGACAACCGCAGCGCCCAGCGCAGGTGCCCCCATGGCGAGCATGGTCCATACACTCATTACCCGCCCCCGAAAATGGGGCAACGTGTTGAGCTGTATCAGCGTTTGACAGCCCGTGCCCGCCACGGTTGTGACCACACTCAAGCTCGATACCCAAAGACTGAGGGCCACCACACCGGATAAGGTGCGCAGGGTCATGAGCGTCACACTCGACAGCGCAATGGCCAGACATACCAGTCGCAGCAAGCGCCCGAGATCCGCCGTCTGCCGACTGACCAGGAGCCCGCCCAATACCGAGCCCAACCCCGCCATGGCGACCAATATCGCCAATTCCGATGATCCGCCCCTGAGAATTTGACCAGACAGCGCCGGTAACAATTCGATGAGGGTGCGCCCGAGCAAACCGTTCAACGCGGTCAACGCCAGGAGTAATCTGAGATCTGCGCGCTGAATCACATGTTGCGCTGCTTCGATAAATTGGCTCGTGTAGGAGCTGGGCGCCGCCACCGGGCGGTCCGGCTCAACCGTGAGCCGCGACAACCGCCAAAAGGACACTGAAAACAAAATCATTGCCGTCAGCCAGGCGGCTACTGTACTCACCTGTGCAACCAGGGCGGCACCCACGGCGGGGCCGATCATGCGGGCAATGTTGAATGACATCGCCGAATAACCGACGGCGCTGGGCAAGGCTTCCCGAACAACCAACAGGGGCACCAGCGCCAGTCGCATGGGTGAATGCAGTGAAGTAGCGACACCCAGGGTTGCGGCCAAGAGTGCCAGCGCGGCGCGATCGTAAAGACCCCAATAGGTCGTCAGCGCACCCACCAGCGCAATTGCGCCGTGGAGCATCATCGATAACTGTAAACCCCGTAAGGGGTTGATACGGTCTGAAAATATGCCAAACCAAGGCGAGAGCAGTAGCGCTGGTGCCAACATGAGCGCGCCAACAATGCCTACCCAGGTTGCCGACTCGGTCAGCTCCCAGGCACTCCAACCGAGGAGAAATCGCAGCAACCAGGCACCCAAGCTGGAAAACCAGCTGGCCGGGTAGTAGCGCCGAAAACGTTGATCCGCAAGGGCAGAACGATGCACCTGTCGCTTTTCGCGACGGTCAGAAAAATCTCCTCTTGCTTTTTTCGTCATGCTTAAATACTGTTTATTTATACAGTAAATTGGCTTTCATATCAGCGCCGCCTCATTTGCTTCAACAACATAGGCATCAGCAACAGGCGCTATTGGCAACAGCGTGAAACAGGAATACATCATGAACTATCTACTCGAAGATATTTTTCGTCGAACCGATACCTGGCGCGGTATGGGTCAAAGTCATACTGCTTTTCTGGGCGCCAACGCGCTATCGGCAAACAACGAAACACACGCCCTAGAGGGTGTTGAAACCGGTTTCGCGGCGCTGGATGCTCAACTGTACAACAGAGGCTGGCCACTGGGTGGGAGTATTGAAGTCATCAGTGAGCAGTGCGGATTGGATGCCATGGGTATTTTCATGCCCATCATGAAAAAACAATCGGGCCTGGGGCGCTGGCAGGTATTTATTGATCCTCCCTACACGCCCTATGCGCCACTCCTTGCGGGAGAAGGAATCGATCTGCAGGAAATCATGTTGGTACATCCACGGGACCGCGAAGAGCTGCTCTGGTCGACAGAACAGGCACTGCGTAGTAAGACCTGCGGCGTGGTCTTTGTTTGGTTTGGCGCCACAGACTATCGCTATGCAGAACTGCGAAAAATTCAGCTGGCAGCCGCCAGCCATGGCACGCTGGCGGTACTCTTCCGCTCTACGGAAGCCTTATCACAACCCTCACCGGCGAGCCTGAGGGTGCAAATGGAAGGCTATCGACAGCTCAAGATCATCAAGCAACGAGGTGGATGCCAAAGTGACTCTATTCCCCTCCCCTTTGATGACGCATTACACCTGAGTTCACCAGCTTGGTCACTGACTGATCCGTCAGCACCCCTGCGATCAAGCCCTGAACTGCGCCCATCTGCCTAATCACATGCTGATCAGTATCGCAACGGACCCCCGAGGCGAATCACTGTGGCATCTGCAGAAAAGAGCCGCTATCCTTGCGCCCGCTTTCGATAACACCGAGCTGCTTATGCAAGACTTCCCCCATCACTACCGCTGTGTTGCAACTGCCAATGCTGACCAGTCACAGGTTCGCGTCGCCAGCCAAGGGTTAGCGGATCTCACCACGGATGTACCCAAAGAATTTGGTGGGCCGGGCGATCAGTGGTCTCCGGAGGCACTGCTTGTCGCCGCCGTAGCGGACTGTTTTGTGCTGACCTTTCGGGCCATCGCTGCACCGTCAAGGGTGGTGTGGCATGCACTGGATTGCGACGCTACCGGGAAACTGGAGCGCGTGGACCGCACCCCCCAATTTACCGAGATTCACCTCACCGTGCGTATCAGCGTTCCCGATGACATGGAAGAAGAAAAGGTGCTGAGGGTGCTCAAGAAGGCCGAGGACAGTTGTCTCATCACCAATTCGCTGACCGCGACCGTCCACCTCACCACCGAGATCACGCGCCAATAAACATTGCGCCGGGTGCGGACAGCTCGTCACAAGGGTCTGTCAGTACGGTCTATGTTGCTCCAAAAAAAAGCCCCGCTATTGCGGGGCTTTTTTCGTTACATAGGCGCTTACTGAGACAGACTCACCACAACCGCGCCAGATCCATCGATATCAAACCGATCTGCATCCATCACTTTGGTCCAGGCACTGGCAAAGTCCTTGACGAAGCGCTGACGACTCTCGTCAAAGGCATAGAATTCCACCACCGCGCGCAGCTCGGAATTAGAGCCAAATACCAGATCGAACTCAGTAGCAGTCCACTTCAGCTCGCCACTCTGGCGATCTCGCCCTTCGAATACATAGGCCT
>VMDB01000102.1 GCA_008081075.1 Halieaceae bacterium | reverse complement strand
TCACGGGCATGGACGGCGAGGCGTTTTATCAGTTCCCCTGGAAATTGATTGCGCCCAAAAGTGGCCACGCAGAGCTTTATAACATTGCCGATCAGCTACCAGAGCAACTGGCGATCATGATGAATGAGTTCAAAGCTGTTGAGCGCGGTGAGAGTATTCATGCGCCGCTGCTTCAGTCCCTTTGGGATATGGATTTTTTTGGTGGTGAAGAAGATCGGGTGCCTTGGTCGGAGATAGATATTGAATAAATCAGGTGAGGTACCACCAAAGGCTTTGGTCGAGTAATGCGTTGTAGGGAAGCCACAGAGAGAGAAAGATGGTGATGGATAAAGACCTGTTCGCAGATCCCCTTTACCGCATTGATTCGCGTCAGCTCCGGCATTTCTTGGCAGCGGCGAAATGTAAGGGATTCACCGCTGCGGCAGAGTCCCTGAATATTACTCAGCCTGCGCTTTCCAGAAGTATTCAGGCGCTGGAGCAAAGCCTCGGCGTAAAGTTGATCGAGCGCAGCTCAAAGGTTTTTGATCTCACGCGTTACGGTCATCTCCTGTTCGAAAAGGGGCGATATATCGAGACCGAGCTTGGCCACACGGTGTCCGAAATTGAGGCGCTGAAAAGAGGACATACTGGGAAAATATCCCTGGGTGTGGGTTATGCGTCGGTCAGCTATTTAGCAGAGGTCATCCATGAATTTCAGACCTTGCGACCGAATATTTCTCTACGAGTAGTTACGGATAGCATGGAGGCCAACTATGAGGCGCTCCTGGCCGGCAAGCTCGATTTGATTTGCACGGCGCTCAATTTTCCAAGCAATTCCAGCCTGATTATTGATAGAACAATCACCAGCCGAAACATTATTCTTGTCAGCAGCGATCATGCCTTGGCCACAAAGAAGGCTGTTGATCCCGCCGAGCTGACGGAGTACCCCTGGGCTTTTTTCACCGACGATCGTATGGGTTATCAGCGTGTTTCAACCTACTTTGCTGCAAATGGAGTGGAGCCGCCATCCGCTACGGTTGAAATCAACACCATTGAGGGTATGTGTGCGCTTTTAAAGCGAGGCCAATATATTGCCAGCGCACCGGCAATTGTCATGCGATATGTCAAAGAGACAGGCATAACACTCTGCGAAGCGAAGACACGCGGTGATTTTTGGAGCACTGAAATCGGCATTGCCTATCCGCGCCAGGCCCAGCGACCCGGTGGGCTCGACTCGTTAATCGGTCTTCTCAAGAAGCAGCTCACTTCGCTTGAGGCTAATCATCCCCTCGAGTGAGATTACTTTGCTAGAACACGTGGCGGCCGTCCAGCAACACTCAAATTGGATGTGCCCTTTGTCACTCTTGTGCTTCTAATCTCCAGTATGGGCCAGTCACCGATCGCGTTGCTAATATGAGATTGGATCGGGTTTTGCTCCCAAGTGGTTTGGCTCCATTTGATAGATCCGGTCGCATTCCAAGCTCGACTGGTGGTTGTTTCCTTAGGGAAAAGAGTCGGATTGCTCACGGCAGGGCCCAGCTCGCCAATAGCGTGAAAATACTGCCAACCAAAGCTATCTGCATTTTTACCTGCTTCATTCATTTTTCTCAGTTCATCCGCTGAGACTTCCTCAAGATCACATGCGTGAAGCTCAACTATTTTTGAGCCGTAGCGACTCAGTTCGCTGTGCCACGCACCGTCAAAGTATTGATGATCAGGAATATCCGCAAACAGTTTTGGAACACCCAACTGTTCGCGGCCGGCAATAATCGGATCCGTCAAGTTCTCCCACATCACAAAGATAAAGGGTGCTCGAAGTATTTCAGGTTCTTTGTCGTACACCGCTGATACTGTTACCGATAGCAAGTTGTAGCCCCGACCAGCCAGGAACTCCACCTCGCGACATTGGGAGGATGTGACGGTGATAATTGGCTCTTCAGGCAGTTCGAACGGTTTGGGCAGGTATCTCGCCACCTCATCTCGGTCGGTCAGGTAGGAAATCACGATATTGGTCACGTCATGATAGATCGCCTTGTGTCGAGGATCTTTCCTGTACTCCCCAAAGAAAACCGGCATCTGCGAGGGCTTGCCGTCATTGAATTCATGCATGTGACCTACCTTTTCTGTAGCTAAGACCCACTCACAGGTGGCCCCAAACCAGATGACCCAAAAAAAGCGCTGTGAGGTGAGCAGCAGCAATCAAACTGCCGGGCTATTCCTCTAGGGTCGGTCTGAATATCGACGTGAATAAGATAGACAGCGGGCATCGACGAGTACAATAGATGGTAGGCATCGCTACATTACCAAGAGGTATGTTTGATAGGTGCCGTGACCTTCACAGAACCGCGTTTCAGGCAGCGATGTGTTTTGAGTGACGTTTTGCGTCGGCCGCAAGCATTATTTTTAGTAATGCGAACATGTCGAACCGCTATTTTACTTGGCGGCCATCCCTTCCTAGATTGTTTTGAATCGGGGCGGCTCATAGGGCTGTCCCAGTGACCCAATATCAAGTGGGAGACGGGCTATGGCCGCTACAGCGCCTCATTCTCAAGAGGGACTCAGATTTTATGATTTGAGCCATCCCTGGGGAAAAAATACGACAGTCTGGCCAGGGTTTCCTGACGTCAGATTCATCAGGCGTTCATTTCACGCGCAACATGGCACGCAGACAGAGGGTTTTTCTACCGTAATGCATGCTTCAACACACATTAATGCGCCACTTCATTTGGATGCTTTTGGACAAGGTGTTGGAGATATTCCTCTCGAAACTTTTTTTGGCAGAGCGGTGATTGTTTCAATCCCAAAGGGAAAGTGGGAGCTGATTGAGATTGAGGACCTTGAGGCTGCGCAACCACAGATTGAGGCGGGACAGATAGTGCTCATCAATACCGGATGGCATCACAAATATGGCAACAGCCAAGAATATTTTGGTGAGGCGCCGGGAATGAGTAAGGCCGCCGCGCAATGGCTGGTCTCAAAAAAAGTAAAGCTAGTGGGGATGGATACTGCCGCGATTGATCATCCAATGGCTACGTCACTGGTGCACAAGCGCAATGGGCCCATCATTAAGAGACTCGCTGCTCGGTATCAAGAGGAGATCGGGGTTGACCCTTTGGAGCAATTCCCAGATCTGCAACCGGCTCATACGGTACTCCTAGAGGCAGGTATTCCCACTATCGAGGAGCTGGGCGGGCAACTTGATGAGGTCTGTGGTCAATCGATGACGGTGGCAGCACTGCCCTGGAAGTGGAAACGTGGCGATGCCAGCTTGGTGCGAGTTGTTGCGATAGCAGACGAAACCGGAGATTTTCGTTTTGGGGGCGAGACCGACGGAGATAGCGACGAGCTCATTATTCATGATCTGAGTCACGAATGGGGCCATGACATGCCCTTTTGGCCAGCAGGTTTGCATTCTGCGTTTCCACCGCATGAATTTCATCGTGTTCAGTTCCATGCGCGGAATGGCGCATTGGTTCAATACTTTAACGGCGTTATGCATCGAGGGACTCATATGGATTGTCCACTCCATGTGCAGGAAAACACCCATGACATCACCGGGTTTCCTCTCTCTAGTCTTTTTGGAACGGGCATGGTGGTCTCGATTCCCAAGGGCAAATGGGAGGTCATTACGCCGCAAGATCTCGAAAATGTAGAGCCCCCTATCCAGCGGGGAGACATCGTGATCATCAATACCGGCTACCATAAAAAGTACAGCGACAGCGCCGAATACTTTCATTACGGCCCTGGTTTATATCTCGAGGCTGCCCAGTGGCTGGTAGAGCGAGGGGTCAAGATGGTGGCTATAGATGTCCAGGCGTTGGACCACCCGCTGGGCACCTACATTGCGGATCATGGCCCCGGGCCGATGGCCCCGCACTTAAACGACGAATATAAAGCAGAGACGGGTCGCGATATTTTGCAGGATTTCCCCTTGTGGGAACCCGCTCACAAGACGTTGCTCTGTAATGGCATTCCCGGAGTCGAAAATGCGGGCGGGGATTTAGACGCCTTAACCGGAAAACGGATGACTTTCATGGCGTTCCCGTTGCGTTGGGAAGACGGTGATGGATCGGTCGTAAGACTTATCGGAATCGAGGACCCATCTGGAAGCGCCCGCCTTTAGCTGCTGTCAACAGGCCTAGTCGTTTTTTAAGTGAAGATGAGACCGCGCGAGATACTGGATGAGTTTTAAGGTAACGAGAAGCGATGAGGGTGTGGTGTATAACCCACCCGGGCATTTTGACGTGCGCCCGACGCGTCTTCATAACCCGGAGGATGTTTTGGGCGGCAGCCTTACCATGGGTCTTTCGCACTTTTTACCGGGTGGCGGTACGGAGTATGGTGCCAACGATTTTGAATGCATCTATTACGTAATAGAGGGGCAGATGCAGCTTGAAGTCGAGCGGGGAACGGATCGCGAATTACTTGTCACGCTTCACAAAGGCGATTCTTTTCATTGCAGCGCTGGCATTAAAAAAAGCATAAGAAATAGCGGGTGCGAGGCCAGCCAGCTATTGGTAACGCTACTGAAATCAACCCAAAAAGCGACGGCAGCATAGCGGTGCAATATGGCCAATTTATCTCTGTTTGATTTGACGGGCAGGTGCGCCGTCATCATAGGTGGTGCAGGTGGACTGGGGCAGGCAATCGCCGAGGCTCTGGCGGAGGCAGGAGCCTTGGTGATGATTGCGTCGCGCAGTGTCGAGTCATTACGGCGTGCATGTCAGGAAATTAAAAAAGGTACTGATCACGATGTCTTCTATCGACCTTGCGATGCCACCGCCGAGGAAGACGTCGTTGCTTTATTGGATGCTGCTGTGAGCCAGATGGGTAAGGTTGATATCCTGGTAAACGCTCAGGGGATCAATAAGAAGCATCCAGGAACCGAGGTTCCCGTGGCCACCTTTGATGAGATGATGAGCGCAAATGTGACGTCGGTAATGCTTGCCTGCAAGCATTTCGGCAAATACATGCAGGACAATGACATCCACGGGAAAATCATCAACTTGGGTTCCGTTCGAGGCATTCGTGCGGTGGGAAATGGGGGTGGGGGAAACGTGGCCTATTGCGCCAGTAAAGGCGCAGTCGAAATGCTGACCAAGGCTTATGCATCCGAGCTTCGCCCCAACATACAGGTTAATCTGATCGGCCCGACGGTGACTTATACGCCCATGATGCAAGGCATTCTTCCTGATGACCCGAAAGAGAGAGCTGCCAAAGCTTCTGCCCTGCCAGCCATGCGAATTGGCGAAGTCGATGATGTTAAAGGTCCCGCGATTTTCCTTGCGTCGAGCGCCTCCGACTTTATTACCGGTTCTTCTCTCTACCCAGACGGTGGACTGACCGCGATCGGGTGATTCATCGCTGGCGATGGGCCAGCGCGGGGGAGCATCACTACGACAGAGTGATCTTCAGACCCTTCTTTACTCTAGTTCTGACTCCGTTTTTTTAACGCTTCGGGTTTTTTGGATCCGGTCATGCGTTTTGCTTATGCAAACATGCCTAATAACAATTTCAAAATAAAAAAAGCGCTCCGTAGCATCGAGTTATAGCGAGTGGAGAACCATGTCCGCTGTCGCAATAACTAGAGTCGAGAGGGTGCCACTATGAAGTTCCAAGCTTTGCGTCATCAATTCCCCGGTATTGCCGTTGGGACGATCGCATTATCTGTTTCAGTTCATTCATTGGCACAGGATGCCGTTGAAACCGATGTGTCGGAGTCAGCAAGAACTCTTGAAGAAATCGTAGTAACGGCCCGTCGGCAAGAAGAGAGTATGCAGGAAGTGCCGGTGGCCGTTTCTGTGCTCTCTGGGAAAGATTTGCTGGAAGCAGGAGGCATGAAAATTGACGCCGTCAGTAAGGTCGCGCCAAACGTGCACTTTGAAGCCGGGGGTAATACTAGCGGTGTGAAGTCCCCGCAGATTTATATCCGGGGCGTGGGCCAGGCTGATTTTATTGGTGTGGAAGATCCTTCGGTTGGTCTTTATGTGGATGGCGTCTACCTCGGCCGAAACATAGGCAATGTGATGGATCTGGTGGACATTGATCGAGTCGAGGTGCTGCGTGGACCGCAGGGCACGCTGTTCGGCGCCAATACGGTGGGTGGGGCCGTCAATATCGTCTCAGCTACACCGGGGGATGAGTTGGCTGGTCAGGTCAAAGTGGCGTTGGGCGACGATGATTTTCTGGAGATCGGTGGCACCGTTAACGTGCCAATTTCTGATCGCGTTCGGGCGCGAGTAAGTGCCTTCAAGCGCGAGCGCGACGGCTACGTTGATGCGCTTCAATATGATGATCTGCAATTGGGCAGTGATGATATGTGGGGTGTCAGAGCCCGACTAGTGGCAGATATTTCCGACAGCTTTAGCTTGGACTATGCAGTGGACTACTCGAAGGCAACTGAGACCCCTGGAGCAATGTCTTCAGTTGGTGGACTGGGTATTTTTAATGGCCAACTGGTCCCTTATGCGCCGCCGCCTGCGAATACCTTTGCTTTTGTTCACAATTTACCCCCTAACAGTGGCAACCCTGCGTGCATGACGCCAGAGGGCCAAGCCACGATCCCCGCTTGCTACGGCCCCGTTCATAGCACGGGGACGCCCTATGCCACCAACCAAGTTTATTTCGATTTTGAGGGCAACAGAATCGAACCTGAACAGGACTTGATGGTGTGGGGCAACAGTCTGACGATGAGTTGGGACTTGGGTAGTGCCCAATTGAAGTCCATCACCTCCTACCGAGAGTTTGATATTTCGGCGTGGAACGACCTGGATGGCTCCCCGCATACGGTTTTTCACAACAGTTATGACGAGTACTCGCAGGATCAAGTCTCTCAGGAATTTCAGCTTTCGGGAGAGGCTATGGGTGGGCGACTGCGCTATGTCGCCGGACTTTACTATTTTGACGAGAATGTCGCCGAGTTCACAACGCTTCAGCTATCGGTAGGAGATAAGAACAACGGCAATTTTGTGGTGCTCACTAATCGAGACATCAGCAATGACAGTACGGCCGTCTTTGGTCAGCTTAATTACGACATTACCGAGGCGTTAACGCTGACCGTTGGTGCTCGTTGGACCGACAGCGGCAAGGACCTCACCATTACGCAATTCCGGGCAGCCGGCACTACCAGTGGTTCCGGTTCACAGACCACCACAGAGGTGACACCACTCATTTCGCTGACGTGGGATCTGTCGGATGACGTCATGTTCTATGGCTCGTACTCAGAAGGCTACAAAAACGGGGGATTTGGGGCGCGTTTCCCAGCGGGGCTGCCGGATCCGATTCCCTCTTATGACCCGGAGTTTGTCACCAATTACGAGTTGGGAATGAAGGCCGACTTCTTCGGTGGACGCATGCGCCTCAATGCAGCCGCGTTCATGATGGACTATGAGGATATGCAGGTCACTGCGACCGACCCTGTCACGGCTGCAAATGTCTCGAAGGCCAATCTGGGTGAAGCGACGATTACCGGTTTTGAAGCAGAAATGACAGCGTTGCTGGGCGATTATTTTACGCTGGGGGTCAACCTGGGCCTGCTGGATGATGAGATCGACCGGTTGGGCACCAACAATACATTGGTGTCTAGCGGCATTGTTATCACGCCTAGCAATGACTTGCCTTTCACCCCGGACTACACCTTGGCGCTAATGGGCAAGTACGAACGACCGCTGGCCAACGGTGGCAACCTCTCGTTGCGAGCAGATTACGTGGTCAAAGACGATTTCTACTCTCGAATTGAAAATATTGTGGAGACGCTCCAGGAATACGAGAACCTGAATCTCAATGTCTCGTACAGCACGCCCAGTGGTTCTTGGATCGCATCGCTGGCGGTGATTAACGCAACAGACGAAGAGTATTACCTATCCACTACGCCATTTGCACCGCTTAACTACGTTTGGGGTATGCCGGTCAGGCCCCGCACTTATCAGGTAGGCTTGCAATACAACTTCTAAGGCAATGCAGAATCAACTCTATTCTGTGAAGCTGGCATCAGAGGGAAATTGAAAAAATTCTCATGGGAGTTAGCCCGCCGAGGAAGTATCTCGGCGGGTTTTTTTTAGGCTGAGACTATGGCGTTTCAGATAAGCAACCAGCGACTCTTTTACGGTTGGTGGATCGTCGCGGCGGCGGCGGCGGGCCTTGCTGTGCACTTCGGGCCGATCGTGGTCGGTACCTTCGGTGTGTTCCTATTAGCCCTCGAAGGAGAGTTCGGGTTTAGCCGCTCTGAGCTCTCGGGTGCGATGGCGCTGGCTCTTCTGGGTGTCACAGTTGCTCAACCTCGAATGGGCAGAATTATCGACAGGTTCGGTCCGCGTCAGGTGATCATGGTCTCGGGTCTCCTCATGAGCGCGGTGTTCGCTTCTCTTTTCTTACTGACTTCTGCGCTCTGGCATCTGTACCTGATCTTTTTTCTTCTCGGTTGCCTGTCAGCGGGCTGCAACCCCGTCCCATATGCCAAGGTCGTCTCGAATTGGTTCGATCAGCGAAGAGGAATCGCGCTGGCTCTGGCGATTGCAGGGAGCTCGCTTGGTGTCTCGTTAATGGCACCCTTGGCGAACTGGCTCATCAGCGACTACGGGTGGCGAATAGCCTATGCATTACTTGGGGTCATCGTGGTGGCGGTGATGCTGCCTACGGCGGCCCTCATACTGCGAGACAGCCCGGAGACTATGGGAGTGTCGCCCGACGGCTCGTTGCCTCGCAATACCAGCGCGGCCGTTACCACTTATGGCTTTTCCCTGCCGCAAGCTTTGCGGATGCCCAATTTTTGGGCATTGATGGTGGTTTTCTTTGTCATCTCTATCGCGTTCCATGCCTGCGTGATTCATTTGGTACCGATGCTTACAGACGCGGGTATGACCGTAGAGGAGGCGGCAGGCTTGGCGGCATTGCTTGGCGTCGGCATTCTCTTGGGCCGAGTCGTGACGGGCATTCTTCTCGACCGATTTTTTGCTGCGCAGGTCGCTGCGGCAGTTTTTTTATTATTCATGCTGGCCATCCTCCTACTGAGGATGGGAGGCTCGGCTTGGACCAGTTATCTGGCAGTTGCATTGCTGGGCCTGGCCCACGGTGCGGAGTTTGACCTTATGGCCTATATGGTCAGCCGTTACTTTGGGCTATCCAGTTTTGGAGAGATCTACGGGTACGTGTTTGCGGCCTTCAACTTAGGCGGAATGATCGGTGCTCCTCTGATGGGTATGGGATATGACTTGACGGGGGCGTATACGACTGGGCTTTCGGTTCTTGCTGTGATGCCGGCAATCGCGATTGTTATTGTTTTGCGGCTGGGTCCGTATCCCGTGGATTTTGATGCCGCAAGGCCCGCGCGTTTCAAAGTCGTTTGAACGCGCCAGATCCGCGGGTTGTGGCCGCCTAACATTTGCTTTACGCCAGCATGGTAAAAGGCGTCGGCTGCCTGCTGACCCCCCACTGAGAAGGATGAGCTAGTGAGTAGCGTAATTCGTCACCCATTAATCCCTAAAAAGATCCTTCTGCTCTGGCGGTGCATTTTCCTGATCGCTCTGGGAGTGGGATGTGCAAATTCATCCGTTTTTGCGAGACCTAATGTCGTCATCGTCCTCGCCGATGATCTCGGTTGGAACGATGTGAGTTACCACGGTAGCGAGATAGCAACCCCCACTATCGATAACTTGGCTGAAAATGGGATTGAACTGGATCGCTTCTATTCGCAGCCAACCTGTACGCCCACCAGAGCGGCTTTGATGACAGGCAAGACACCCATGCGATTGGGTATTTTTGGCCCGCTGTCAAAAAGAACAGCGACCGGATTGCCGCTATCCGAGAAACTTCTACCCCAATATTTTAAGGAAAATGGCTACTCGACCTATTTGGTGGGCAAGTGGCACTTAGGCTTTCGTCAAAAGGAGTACCTACCCACCGCCAGAGGCTTTGACCATTTTTACGGGCATTTGACCGGTGGGGTTGGCTACTGGGATCACGTGCACGGCGGGGGTTTGGACTGGCAGCGAAACGGTGAGACGGTATACGAGACAGGTTATGCAACCGACCTAGAAGCTGACGAGGCGATACGCCTGTTGGCGGCGCACGACAAAAACAAGCCCTTTTTCATGTATCTGAGCTTCAATGCGGTTCATCTGCCCAACGAAGCGCCTGCTGAAGCAATAGAACGCTATGGACACATTAGCGATCGTTATCGTCGGGTCCATGCCGCAATGGCATCCAAGATGGACGAGGCGATCGGGCGGCTGATCGACTCGCTGAATGACGAGGGCCTCTTAGATAACACGCTGATCTGGTTCATGAGTGATAACGGCGGGCTGAACCCCGGTGTCTATCCCCAGGAAATTCAGGAGAGATATGCGGATTGGGTGGACTGGTTCGGTAAACCGCTGCCCATAGACTACTACGAATTTATTCGCGGTAACGTTCAGGAGGGAGGCTCTGATAACACGCCCTTTCGCAAAGGTAAGAACACGGTATACGAAGGTGGAACCCGGGTACCGTCGATTATTTATTGGCGGAGCAAACTGTCACCCAGTGTGATACCTCAAATGATTACCGCACAGGATGTGCTACCCACCTTAGCAAATGCTGTGGAGATAAATCTGGGTGTTGATGAGTCAAATATGGATGGCCGCAATCTCTGGCCTGTCATTGCAAAGGCTCAGAGCGGAGCTACCCCTGACTACATCACGCGAGCGGCAGATGGGGATGCCATTTATCGATATCCCTGGAAACTGCTGAAATTGAAGTCGGGCAAGGTTGAGCTGTATCAGCTGGAGAGCGACCCTACCGAGCAGAGTGATCTCGCTGCATCCATGCCCGAGAAGGTTTCAGAGCTATCTTTGGCGCTGGAGCAGTTTCCCAGAGGCCAGAGCGTACATCCATCGCGCTTCGAGATTTTCTGGGACCCCGACGCGTTTGGTGGGGACATTGATCGTGTGCCTTGGACGGAGATCGTCCGGTAGTGATGTTTCAAGAATACCTTTGCGAGGTTTGGATTGATCACTACCTTTCTGCAGAGGCAGTAATGTGACGCAACCTTGACCCTATATTCCGAATGACAACAAACGCCATTTGTAGCATGGATGTGCTCTCGCACAAACCAGCCCGGATTCTCCAGCCTGAAGGCGTTTTCCATTTTTCTAGCCATTAGCCGGGCAATGGCGGCACTCGGCTTATCGACGTTTATAGGTGCATAGGCGAGCTGATTCCTTGCGTGAGCGTGCATTTTTGCGTCAAGACGGCATCAATTTCGGCATCTGCGGGGAAGCGTGGGCGCAGTGAAGGAATAAATGCCCTGGTCGGAGTCAGGCAAATGTCACTCATGCTCATTCTTGTTTGAAACGCTTGGTAATGCTTAAGGTAATATATATGATAGTACGCTATTTTACTTTAATAAAACATATCATATAATGAATCACCAGTGGCAGTGCCTACGCCGCCAGCGAGGGTCGGCGGCGGCAAAAAATAACGAAATTCACTAGGGAGATTTTCCATGTATATCAGGGCATTAAAGCAACCTATCTCGAAGTTGAGTGTCTTGTGTGTAGCCGTGAGCTGCTTGTCTGGCGCACCTCTGCCTGCAATGGGCCAGCAGTTGGAAGAGGTGTTGGTTAAGGCCACTCGCCGAGTGGAAAGCATGCAAGATGTGCCTCTTGCGGTATCAGCTATGTCTGCCGAAGATCTAACGAAAAGTGGTGTTTTCGAAACCAGTGACCTGAACCGTATTGCACCCAACCTTCAGGTCTCTTCCCCGTATGGAGAACAACAGCCGAATTTCTCGATTCGAGGCGTCGGCGTGGGTACCGAGTTCAATGTCAACGCCGCTTCGCCAGTTGGTGTATACGTGGATGAAGTCTATCAGACCTTCCGCTCCAGTCATGGCCAGCAATTATTTGATATGGAACAAGTCGAAATTGTTCGGGGGCCACAAGGTACCTTGTTCGGACGTAATACAACTGGTGGGGCGATTAACTTCATAACTCGCAAGCCCGAGTTAGAGGGGCTAAACGGGTATGTGTCTGTCGGCGCTGGCAATTACGGTCGTCGCTCTATTGAAGGCGCATTTGAAGTCACGCCGACCGACAATTTCGGAGTTCGATTGGCTGGTACTTACGTTGAGGTAGACCCGTATATAGATAATGTTCTGCCTGCAGGACCAAGTACTGCAGCGGCTTTTGGATTGTCTGGCCTTAATGTAAACAGTGGCAAGGACATGGGCGGCAACGAGAATTATGGTGTTCGTGCCGTATTCCGCTACCAGCCTAACGAAGACGCTGATTTTCTGCTCAAGGTCTACAAGGCCAAAGCTGAAGCAGGTACTTATGGGTCTGTTCCTATTGGTGGAACAAAAGGAAGCGATGTCATCGACTACACGAACCCGGAGTTTGGGTTGTCAGCACTTTGGGGTCCCTTTTCTTCTCTTGGCCTTCTTCCAGCAACTTATAGCCAAAGTGCCAACGGGCTTGGTCTGAGAGACGTGGAACAAGACGGGATTGGAGACGCCGTCACTGAATCCGAGGGTATCGTCTTCACCGCAAACTACAACATTAATGAGCGTATGACATTTATCGCCGTGACGGGGATCGACTCTGGTGAGTACCATCAGGATCCAACGACCGACTGCGATGCAACACCGCTCTCTTTGTGTGCTATCGGTTATAACTCTGACTTGGATGCCTTCAACGTCGATTTGCGGTTGGATTACAGTGATGGGCCGTTAAAATTTATTGTTGGTGCCTTTTATGGAGAGGACAATCTAGAGTCAAATAATAAACCGAATTTCTTCAATTCATTGCGGGATGTGAACACTGCCGTGTTGCTGGATGAGACGGGCAATCTTGCAGTTTCACAATCGCTCGCCGCGAATTACTTCAACCCAGCTGGTAATTTCAGTATTCCAGGCCTACTCGGCCCGACTGCATTGCCCACAGGTATTACTGCAGAAAACAATTTCGAGCAAGATCGTGAATCCTGGGCAATATACTCTGAGATGAATTATGCACTAACCGAATCATTAAACCTGACGGTCGGGTTACGGTATTCTGACGATACCCTCGAATACAGTAACGGCATAACGACTTTCTACGACGATGCTGGCAATCCTCGATTGATTACCGTATCTGATTTTAATGTGGGCGGCCAGCCAGCACCCTACTTCTTGGATGATCTTCGCGATATTGCTGGCAATCTGGTCGCTCCTGCCAGCATTCTGAACGGTGGGGCCCCTCTGCCTGGGCCGCTTGAGCTTGATGCTGGATCAGACAGTGTATCAGGTCGAATTATTATCGACTGGAATGTGGCTGAAGATGCAATGTTATATGCCAGTTTTAGCCGAGGCTATCGAGCCGGAACGGTCAACGGTTTTGCCTACGGTAGTGCGGGTCAGGTTTACTTTGTGCCAGATGAAGAAGTCGATGCCTTTGAGGTTGGTTTTAAATCACAGTGGATTGATAACCGCTTGCAGGTCAACGGTTCTTTTTTTATGTATGACTACACAGGGCAGCAGGGTCAGGTAGTTGACGCATCTGCAACGGCTTTCCTGGTCGCGCTAGATGGAGAAATCCAGGGTGCAGAGATTGAGTCGAAGTTCGCGTTGACAGACTCATTAACAATCAGTGCGTCCTTCGGATGGTTGGATTCAGAATATGACGACGGTCCATGTCCAGCGGCGCTGGAAGGGTTTCAGGAAGGCAATTGTATTACTTCACCGAAGGGTCCCGCGAACGTGGGTGGGAATCCGTTTCCATATGCGGCGGAGTTCACATTCAATGGTGCAGTCGACTGGGACATCGCGAGCTTTGCGGGTGGAGACTTAGAGCTGCATGCTGATGCTTCATATACGGATGATTTCTATTACGATGCCTTTGGAGACTATTCTCAAGCTCCTCTGAATCGAGTCGCGCAAGGCGAATATACCGAGGGAGGTGGAGACTTTTGGGTGTTTAACGCTCGGCTTGGTTACATATCTGAGAATTATTCAATTGCTGTGTGGGGAAAGAATCTAGCGGATGAAGACTATTTCCCGTTTGGGATTAACCTGGAAACACTTTTTGGAAATGGATATAAAGTGCTCGCACCTCCCAGAACGTATGGCATTGAATTGAAGTACATGTTCTGACCCCATTAAACGTGCCTAAAAGGCTGTGGCTTCGCGAACGTTGCAACTACTAAGCCGGAGGTTGCGAGCTTACAAACCCGGGAATCTCTCGCTATTTGCCTAAGTTGAAGCACAGACAAGGAGAGAGCATGAGGTACATCGTGGTGGGTGGCGGACCAGCCGGTTGTGCGGCGGCATATACGCTGCAAAAGCAGGGCCACGAGGTCGACCTGTTTGAGGCTGACGACGCACTGGGTGGCCGCACCCGGCAGATAAAAATAGGTGATTTTAGCGTGGGTGTCGGTGCGCTGTTTCTGATGGGGGGGATCTATCCCCGGACCACAGCCATTCTTAAGGAGATTGGGCGCCACGATGACCTGGTGCCTTGGGGCGGTGCTTCAGAGTTGATGGATAGCGATGATTCGCGCTACCCCGTGAGTTTCGTTGACCTGCTCAGTTATCTGAAAGTACCCAGGCTGACGCTTGGGGATAGGATCAATATCGCATGGATGGGCATCAAACTGTTCCTCAGCTCGGGAGCCAAAAACCCCTTCGACGGTGAGGATCTTGCCCGCTACGACCACGGGGACAATCTCGAGGGATTCGCTCGCAAGGAGATGGGAGACAGGGGCTACGAATACATAATCCGCCCGCTCTTCGACTTCCTTTATGCAGTGCCGCCGAGTTGGCTCTCCACGCCTTTTCCCATTGCCATTATCCAGCAGGCCTTCAAGATGAAACTGTCGGTACCCCCCGAGGGCCCCGTGCAGGTCAGCGAGTGGATGATTGAGGCCAGCAGGAATGTGGAGGTGAACCTGTCCACCCCGGTAACGCGGATCAGTCGCCAGGACGACAGCTACGTGGTGGAAGCGGCCGGCCAGCGTTACCGAGCTGACGGCCTTGTGGTGGCGACGGAAGCCTTCACTGCTGCGGGCTTGATGCGCGACTTTATCTCGACGGATTCCCACGACAAACTCGAGAATGCTCCCTACACCGACTACGCCCATGTGCAGATCGGCTACAAGAAAAACCCCTGGCCCGACTACCCCGCAGACATCGTGCTGCCAGTGGGCTATGGCGAGGGCCCGAGACCCGTGGGGGCTCTTGTATTACAGAGCCGGCGCCAAGTTTCGGCCGTGCCCCCCGGGGGTGAGCTGGTGGGCGTCTACTTCACCACCCCGCCCCTAGAGCACATGAGCGACGAAGACATCAAGCGGGAAGCACTTGATACTGTGCACCGGGCTTTCGGCGAACCCAGCGAGAAACCGGAATTTGTTGAGCTGTTCCACTACGACAAGGGCCTGAATATCGCCAAACCGGGGGCTTACGGCACCCTGGATGCAATGCGCAGGGAACTGCCCCCCGGGATAGTGCTCGCCGGAGACTATTTTGCCCAGGCAGGTATTGAGGCCGCTGTTTTCAGCGGAGAGAGAGCGGCGAATCAGCTGATGGGGGCTGGGGGTTCAGGCTGAGTGGCCGTCCTGTTGTCTCTTCATGTGCGCACGCAGGTAGCTGGCGTGCTTGCGTCTGGCGAAAGGCTGTAAAAAACGGTAAAGCGGTCGAATGATCCAGTTCGGGATATAGCGTGCCCGTTCTTCGAGTGCGACGCGGCCCCGAGGGTGGTCCATCAGGTTAGGATAGGGCAGGGGAAAGCGATAGTGCCTGCTGTCGCACCAGAATTCGATAGCGGTGATGTGTTTGGCATTTTTATAGCCGTAGTGGGCGGGTGCCACCAGCCGCAGGGGCGCGCCGTGATCGATGCCCAGCTTTTCGCCATTCAATGTGTCAGCCAGTAGAACATCGTCCGCCAGCAGGTCCTGCAACTGCATGCTGACGCAATACCCGTCCTTGCCGCGCAGCACAACGAAGCTCGCGTCCCCTTCGGGCGCCGCCCCCGGCAACACGATCTCGCGGTAAAAATCGGCAAAGCGGACGCCTTCCCAGCGCAGGCTGCAGAAAGACCAGGTGGTGACGCAGTGAAAGTCTGTCACCTGCTCCACCCTGGGTAACCGGGCGAGTTCAGCGGCCACGGTCATGCCGCTGGCCACATCACCAGCGATATCGATGCTTATCCTGGCTGCTTCTGCTGGAACCCGGCTGGCAAACTTGCCGAGGCCAAAGCGATCAAATGAAGGATAGATTTTCTGCCCGGGTGGCAATGCGCTTTTTTTGTTCATGACTAATCTTGAGTTACCTGTGAAAGGGGCTCCCGGGCGCGCCTGTTCCTAGCGCCCCCAGCAAGGCATTGCACATAAGGTAAGTATGTGTAATATAATTATATGTAAATAAAAGGTTTATGCAATGAAGCAGGATCCACGATTGGCAGTAAACCTAGGATTTGGTCAATTAATCAGCAACGAGGCCTACTTTAAGTACTGGCGCACCTGCGCGGCCATGGGACCGCTATTTCTAATGGCTTTCATCATCTGCTGGGGAGTGCTGGGGTATAACAATCCACCCATCCCGGCTGATTTCACGGCAGAGCAGATGGCGGCGCATTTCAACGAGCACAGCGGGAATAACGGCGTCGGTGAAAAGCGGGTAATCGACCATGCGCACTAGATACCGAAAAATTTAGTAAATACGGAGATAGATTTTGAAATCGATAGACAATGACCCGCTGTTCACCCGGGCCATGGTGTTTTGTGCCTGGACCGGCTTTGCTTGCGTGGTGTTCTTCATCATCGGCGGTGTGATCCTAGGGGGGATGCTGCCACCTCTTTTCAATTCTGCGGAGCCAGCTGCGGAGTTTGCGAGGAAGGTGTCTGAGAATGCGTTCTCGCTGCGCCTCGGTTCGGCATTTATGGTGCTCTCCTTTGCCCTGTTCGGGACCGTGGGTGCGGGCATTGCGGCACAAACGCGGAGGGTGGAAATTAACCCGGTGTTTTCCATCGTCCAAACCGTATTTGGCGCCGGCGGCATGACCATTGGTGTTCTGGTCGCGTTTGCTTGGGGGCTGGCGGCCTTTCGACCGGAACTTTACGAACCCAGCATCATCGTAACGTGGATCGACTACGCCTACTTCCTGGCGCTGTTTTCCGTGCCCCTGTTCGGTGGCTGGTGCGTGGTAATCGCCCTGCCCATTCTGTGGTCGGAGGAGGGAAGCGAGCCTTTTCCGCGCTGGGTCGCCTACGTCAACCTGTGGGCCGCACTGCTCTACGCGCCGGGCTTACTCATCATTTTCTTCAAGGACGGGCCGTTCTCCTGGCATGGTATTGTCGCGCTGTGGATTCCTTACCTCGCCTATTTCGGCTGGATTATGATCATGTCCTTTGCCCTGCTCGGTGCTGCGAGGCAACAGGGCACTGAACCCTCGCTAAGAACGGAATCGGCCTGATGGTCGAAGGAGTTGCGCATGGGCGGGAATAGCTTGTGCCTGAATTCTCCACTACCCGTGAGGTAAAAACTGCAAAGGGCCGCGTGCCGGGCGAGGTCGGTATTTGGTTGTTCGTCGCCGGTGATCTGGTCGTCTTCGCGGTCTTCTTTATCGTCATCGCCCTCGGGCATGTCGATCAGGCCGAAGTGTTCGCCCGCTCGCGCGCGTCGCTGGACATGTGGGTGGGAGTACTCAATACCCTGTTGCTGTTGACTGGGTCTTGGTTTGTTGCAGTGGGTGTAGAGAAGTGCCGGACGAACCCGAGTTCGGGGGTAAGCCGGTATTTTACCCTGGCAATACTCTGTGGTCTGGGTTTCGTCGCCAACAAGAGTTTCGAGTGGGGTGGCAAGATTTCGAGCGGCATCAATCCGGCGACGAACGATTTCTTCATGCTGTTTTTTATCTTTACCGGCATTCACCTGCTGCACGTGCTGGTCGGTATCGTGGTGGTGCTGCTCATCCGCAACACCAGTCGACGCCCGGCATTGGGGAAGCGCGAGATGCAGACGATCGAGAGCGGTGCCACCTTCTGGCACTTGGTCGATCTACTGTGGATCGCCCTGTTCGCCCTGCTGTATTTATTGTGATGGCCTGAAATGATGATGCGCGAGAAGAACAGTGTCTGCGCCAGTGGCGCCAACATCGCCTGGTTCATCCTGGTAGTAGCCACGGGTATAGGTTGGTGGCTGGGGCATGCCAGTCAAAGTGGCGGGCAGGGCGAGCGGCTGGCCACCGCCGGCGTCATTATCGTGGCCTTCATCAAGGTCTGGATCGTCGGCTTCCAGTTCATGGAACTGAGGCATGCACCCCGGTGGCTGCGGCTTGGTTACGACGCTTGGACGGTCGTCATATGTGCGACGCTCGTGATTATCTGCCTCGGGTAGTCTAAAGAACGGGCAGCTGACTAAGTATTGCTCCGGTTGGTGTTAAAAACCTATGGGCGTGTCCCATTGCCTGCCGCAAGCCGCCAATTTGCCGGAATAGTCCAGAATCAGGCGCTAGAAAGCGCTTTTAAACGGGTGCTAAATTTTTTTTTGGCGGTGTGGTATTCGCGACTCCAGCGTTCCACAAGTTCCTTCGTGCTGCTGATGTTTTTCACTGCTTGAATACCCTGACCACAGCCCCAGAAGTCTCTCCAGGTTTTGTAGCTGTCACCGCTTTCGCTGACATCGATAGGCCCGTTGGTTTTGCGCACCAGATTTTTCGGGTCCAGCCCGCAACGGGTGATGGAGCCTACCAGGTAGTTGGCGGGCACACCGCTGAAGGCGTCCGTGGTGATGATATCCTTGGAGCTGCCTTCGACGATCAGCTGTTTATAGTCTTCTACAGTATTCGCTTCCGGTGTCGCCAGGAAGGGCGAGCCGATATAGGCGAAATCGGCGCCGGTGGCGAGCGCCGCCAAAATGCTCTGGCCGTTGGCGATAGCGCCGGACAGAGCCAGGGGGCCGTCCCACCACTCGCGAATCTCGGAGATTAGGGCGAAGGGAGACACATTGCCTGTGTGCCCACCGGCGCCGGCGGCGACCGCCACCAGGCCGTCCACCCCCGCCTCGACAGACTTGCGGGCATGTCGGTTGGAAACCACGTCACTGAATACCAGGCCGCCATAGCTGTGTACGGCATCAATGTTCTCCCGGGAGACCTGCAGGCTGGCGATAATGAGAGGTACCTGGTGTCGGGCAATGATTTCCATGTCGCCCTGCAGGCGGTCGTTGCTCGGGTGGGAGATTTGGTTGACGGCGAAGGGGGCCGCCGGGCGTTCGGGATGTTGGGCATCGTGCTCCGCCAGCGCCTCCTTGATCTGTGCGATCCACTCATCCAGCATATGCTGGGGGCGAGCATTGAGCGCCGGGAACGCACCGATAATGCCTGCCTTGCATTGCTCGATCACCAGTTCAGGTGTGGAAGCGATAAACATGGGAGCCCCGATCACAGGGAGTCGAATATTCTCTCTCAGTATCTCGGGGAGGTTCATGTGTATTTGTCTCCGTCTTTCAAATCCTTTGCCTAGCAGGCTTCGAATAATCCGGCCGCTCCCATTCCCTTGCCCACACACATGGACACGATGCCGTACTTTTTATTGCGGCGCTTCAGTTCACGCAGCACAACACCGGTCATTCGCGAACCCGTCATACCGTACGGGTGACCGATGGCGATTGCTCCGCCATTCACGTTGAATATCTCATTGTCGATCTCAAGTGCGTCGCGACAGTAGAGGCATTGGGAGGCAAATGCCTCGTTCAGCTCAACCAAGTCGATGTCATGTATTGCGAGACCGTTGGCTTTCAGCAGTTTGGGAATGGCAAATACCGGCCCGATGCCCATCTCGTCTGGTTCACAGCCGGCGACGGATAAGCCGCGGAAGTAGGCCATTGGTGTCAGGCCCAGTTTGGCGGCAGATTCCTCTGACATTAACAGTGTCATTGAAGCGCCATCAGAGAGTTGCGAGGCATTGCCTGCGGTAACACTGCCATTCTCGTCGAAGACAGGCTTTAAGCCACTCAGGCCTTCCAGCGTGGTAGACGGCCGATTGCACTCATCGCGGCTGACCACGCCTTCTACAATTTTAATCTCGCCGGTCTGGCGATCTTCCCTGCGCCATTGCACCTTCATCGGGGCGATTTCGTCATCTACCCAGCCGGCTTCTGCAGCTGCGGCATAGCGCAGTTGGCTTTGCAGGGCGTACTTGTCCTGTTGCTCCCGACTGACCTGATACCGGCGGGCCACGATTTCCGCCGTTTCCCCCATCGGCATCAGGAACTGGGGCATTTCACCCACCAAGCGGGGATTTTCCTCAAATTCTGATTGGCCTCGCTCCAGACCAGTAATGGATTCAACGCCACCAGCGATGGCGATATCGCAACCGCCGCTCGCAATCTGGTTGGCTGCGACCGCGATCGCATTCAGCCCGGAGGAGCAGGCGCGACTTAAAGTCATACCCGGTGTTGTTACTGGCAAACGAGATAAGGCCACGGCGTAGCGCGCGATATTCGCAGACTGCTCTCCTGTCTGCCGGGCGGCACCCACGATCACGTCTTCGACCCTCGCCGGGTCCAGTGCCGCGCTTCTTTCTAGCAGGGCGTCGATACAGTGGGCGACCATGTCGTCGGCACGGGTGAGATTGAAGGTCCCGCGGAAGGATTTGGCGAGACCAGTCCTGATATTGTCGACAATGACTACACGGTTCATACAGCTAATCTCTAAGTCCTTGAATACAAGTCATACATAGGTATAAAACGCAGCTCAGATCGAGCGGCTTATCAGCTCTTTCATGATTTCCGATGTACCGCCATAAATGCGCATTACTCTGGCATCGCGCCACAGCCTTGCGATCTCGTATTCCTCGATATAACCGTAGCCGCCGAATAACTGCACGCACTCGTCGACGACGTCATAACGCAACTCCGAGTGCCATAATTTTGCCGCGGCCGCCTGTTCCGTGGTGAGCCGCTTGTCAACCAGAGCCGATATGCAATTGTCCAGGTGTGCCCAGCCCACCTGCAGTTGGCTCTTCATTGCGGCCAGTTGATAGCGGGTATTCTGGAACTCCTTGATCGGCTGGCCGAAGGCTCGGCGCTCACCCACGTAGTCCACGGTGATATCGAAGGCGTGTTGCGCCGCCGCCTGACAGGAGATGGCGATGGAGAGACGTTCCTGGGGTAATTCCTGCATCATCAACCTGAAACCATTTCCGCGGCCGCCAATCAAATTTCCCCTTGGCACGAACAGATCTTCAAAGAAAAGCTCGGCGGTATCCGAGGAGCGATTGCCGACCTTGTCCAGTTTACGGCCCTTGATATAACCGGGGCTGGCAGCGTCGACCACGAACAGGGAAATATCCTTATCACCTGGGCTCGTCCCCATGCATGCGGCGACTACGGCGACGTCGGCGTTGACGCCGTTAGTGATGAAGGTTTTCGAGCCGTTGAGAATGAAACCACCTTCTACCTCCCTGGCGTGGGTCCGCAGCGCCTTGAGGTCGCTGCCAGCGTTGGCTTCCGTCATGCAGATGGCGCCGATCGATTCTCCTGAGGCCATTTTCGATAGCCATTCGTGTTTTACGGCTTCGCTGCCATGGTTGTGGATATAGTGTGCGACGATATCGTTGTGCACACCGAAGGCTGGCCCGGTGGTGCCTGCCAGCGCCGTTTCTTCCAGGATGATTGCGTTGAACCGGAAGTCCTGTCCGCCGCCACCGTACTCCTCGGGTATGTCAGGTAGCAGCAATCCAGCGTCGCCACAGGCGAGCCAGAATTCGCGATCGACAATGCCATTGTGCTCCCAGGAGTCGATCTTTGGTAATAACTCGCGTTCGTAGAGTTTTTTGACGCTGTCGCGGAAGAGGTGGTGCTCGTCGTCGTAGATCGTGCGCGTCAACATCTGCTTGCCGCCTTAGGCATGGAACTCGGCACGGCCCCCATTCAATACTACCCGGTCTCCAACGCGTGCCTGGAACAACCACTGTTGCGGCTGAGGATTCCAGAAGTGAAACTCCAGCTCGTCACCCGGAACTACCGGGCGTGTGAACTGGCACTCCAGTAGTCGCAGTTTCGAGGGAGCCAGTTGGGCAGCCTGGGAGGCGGTCCAACCGGCGATGCCGTAACTGCAGTAGCCGTGAAGGATCGGCTGTGAAAAGCCGACTTTGCCGGAGACCTCCGGATCAATATGCAATGGGTTCCAGTCCCCTGACAGGCGATAGAGAATGGCCTGTCCCGGCGAAGTGTTGAAGCGGATCGTTTCGTCCGGCGTGCGATCGGGCAGTGATACCTCGGGTTTGGGCGGCGCCACGCCACCGAATCCCCCGTCGGCACGAAGCATCAGGGTTTGTTCCAACGTGCAGTAGGCGGCGCCAGAATTACAGCACCTGATCTCGCGCTCGACAACAATTACTGCCCCTTTTTCAGGACCTCGATCCCAGACCTGGCTGATCCTGGCAAAGCCGGTGACCCGTGCAGCGCTTGGCAGTGGGCGGTGGAATGTCGAGCGCTGTGCGCTGTGTACCAGCTTGTTCCAGGTGATACCTGTTTTGGGGTTTTTTACCCACATGCCCAGTGTTGCAAGTGTGACGGCAAAGGTGGGCAGTGTGCAGAGATTCCGCTCGTAAACGTATTCCAATTCCGCCACATTCAGCGGATCCCTGCCCAGCCCGACCCCGAGTGCGTAGAGGATAGCGTCTCGGTGGTTATAGTCCTGCGTTACCGGCTCGAAATACCAATTCCGGAGTTTTCCTGGCTCGACAGGCACTACACAGGATCCCAGGTGAAGACATCCCCCGAGCGCTGTAGGGAGTAGAAGTCATTCTCGAACATAGGGAATACCCGTTCCGCTACAGTCTCGGGAGTCCACCCATCACTGGAGTGAGCGGTCCTGAGCGGTCGGCTCTGGGAAAACAGGTAGATCTCGTTGTTTCGGACCCCGAAAACCTGTCCCGAGACGTGTTTTGCCTGATCCGAGCAGATAGCAACGGCAAAGGGCGCCAGGCGCTCGGGCACGAGTTTTTTCAAGCCTTCGACACGCTTCTGCTGCTTGGGCGTGTCGGTGGGTATGGAACTGACCATCCTTGTCCAGGCGAAGGGTGCCACTGCGTTTGAGCGAACCCCGAAACGCTGCATATCCAAGGCGATGGCCTTGGACAAGCCGACGATGCCCAACTTGGCTGCACAGTAATTGGCCTGGCCGAAGTTGCCGACCAGTCCGGAGGTGGAAGTCATGTGCAGGAAGGCGCCCCCGTTCTGGTTCTTGAAATATGGTGCCGCAGCGCGGCTCATATTGAAGGTGCCCTTGAGGTGCACGTTGATAACTGCGTCGAAATCTTCCTCCGACATCTTGTGAAAAATGACGTCGCGAAGGTTTCCGGCGTTGTTGATCACTGCATCGATACCGCCGAAGGTGTCCACGGTCTCCTGTACCATGGCGTTAGCCGCGCCCCAATCCGCGACGGATTGCTTCAAGGCAATCGCGTTGCCTCCGGCGGCTCTGATTTCGGCCACCACGTCGTCGGCGGGCGATTCGCCAGTGGCGTCACCCTCAAGGGAGACGCCAATATCGTTCACGGCGACGCAGGCACCTGCGTCAGCAGCAGCAAGCGCAATGGCCCTACCCACTCCGCGGCCGGCGCCGGTCACGATAACAGTCTTGTTCTCGAGCAAGCCCATGGTTCAGTAACTCCTTGGCAGATCGAGTACTTTTTCAGCAATAAAGCAGTTGATCAGTTGCTCGGTGATGGGGGCGATGCGTGTAACAGTAACCTCACGCAGCAGTCGCTCTACGTGGTACTCCTTGGCGTAGCCCATGCCACCGTGGGTCAGCACTGCCTGAAAACAGGCATCGTAGCCTGCGCGGGCACCCAGGAACTTGGCGGTGTTGGCCTCTGCACCGCAGTGCTGTTTGTTGTCGTAAAGCCAAGCCGCTTTCATCGCCATGGTGTAGGCCGACTCCAGATACATCCAGTTCTCTGCCAGTGGGTGCTGGATGCTCTGGTTCTCGCCGATTTGCCGTCCGAAGACCTCGCGCTCCCGAGCGTACTGGGTGGCGCGGCGCAAGGCATCCTGACCAATGCCGATGGCCTCCACAGCGATCAGTACCCGCTCCGGATTCAGGCTATGCAGGATGTAGGAGAAGCCCTCGCCTTCTTCGCCGATCAGGTCTTCGTCGGGAACAAACAGACCGTCGATAAAGGTCGAGTTGGAGTCCACGCACTTCCGGCCCATCTTGGGAATGCGGGTTACCTCTATCTTGCTGCGGTCCATATCGGTATAAAAGATGGATATGCCGTCGGTGGGTTTGACACAATCCTCAAGTCTGGTTGTGCGCGCCAGCAGCATGATTTTATTGGCGACCTGGCCGGTGGAGGTCCACACTTTCTGGCCGTTTACGATGTAGCCGCCGTCGACCTTCTCCGCGAAAGTGGTGATCTGGGTGGTATTCAGCCCGGCATTGGGCTCGGTGAAACCGAAACAGCACTGGTCTTCGCCGGAGATCAGCCGCGGAAGCCAGCGCTCTTTTTGCGTGTCAGATGCCTTGACCACGATAGGGTGGGGGCCAAACAGGTTGATATGCACCGCTGATGTAGCCGCCATACCGCCGCCGTGGCTGGCGACTTCATGCATCATGATCGCTGCTTCAGTGACCCCCAGTCCAGCACCGCCGTACTCCTCCGGCATGGTGATTCCAAGCCAGCCGGCCTCAGCCATGGCTCGGTGATAATCAACCGGGAACTGGCCGTCCTCGTCTCGCTCCAGCCAGTATTCAGCGTCGAATTGTTCCATTATCGCGGCCACGCCTTCGCGCAAAGCCCGGTGATCCTCTGATATGGAGAAGTCCATCGATATACACCCTATACCAGATTAGTAATAATAACTAAATATAACATAGCGAACTATATGCATGCAAAATTTAAGTGGTAGACTTTGCGAATCAACCATTAGACGCGCGCCCGTAATGCCTGAAAACCGCTACCGTCATTAGAGTGCGGTGATGATAATCGGGCGGTTTTGGCCAGCGACTTGATAGATTCGCCGTCTCGGAATAAGTATACAATAGTGGACCTTGCACTAGTGAACTATAATTTCATGATGCACCCAGCCAGATTCAATTAAGCAGAGATCACTTATGAAAGACTTAACAGGCAAGGTTGTTATTGTCACTGGGGGCGCCAGTGGTATTGGTGCCGCAATCGTCAAACGACTGGGCCGCGAGGGCGCCAGAATCGCCTTGTTTGATATCAACCCTGAGGCCGGTGAGGCCATGGCCGGCGCCTGCGAGGGAGAGGTGCAATTTTTTCAGGTGGACATTACCAGTATGGATACCGTGGAGAGCGCGGTGGATGCGGTGGAGAATCAGCTGGGGCCGGTATGGATGCTGGTCAATTGTGCCGGCTGGGATAAACCCGCGCCATTCCTTTCCACTGGCCCCGAGCTATGGGAAAAAATCGTCAATTTGAACCTCTATGGGCCTATTCATATGCACTACGCTGTGTGCAAGCGTATGGCCGAGCGCAATGAGGGCAGGGTGGTGAATATCGCCTCCGACGCCGGGCGCGTCGGTACCAGCAATGAAGCCGTATATTCCGCATGTAAGGGCGGCACTATCGCTTTCAGCAAGTCCATGGCCAGAGAATTGGCGCGCAACAACATCCTGGTGAATGCAGTGTGTCCGGGGCCCACCGATACCCCGGCGATGGACGCTGTCGTGGGTACTGGGGAAGAAGCCCAGAAATGGAAAGATTCTCTGGCCCGGAGCATTCCCCTGCGTCGAATGGGCCAACCGGATGATTACGCGGGTATCGTCGCCTTTCTAGGCACGAACGATGCGTCCTATATCACAGGCCAGGCGATTTCCGTTTCCGGCGGCTTGTCCATGAGCTAAGCAGAGAGATATACGATATGAACGTGACACTTCCCTACGAAGACATCCTGTACGAGCATCGTAATGGCGCGGCCTGGATTACCATCAATCGCCCTGAGGTTTACAACGCCTTTAGGGGTCAGACCATTGAGGAACTGATTCATGCCTTTCTCACTGCGGCCAGTGACAAGGCTGTCCGTTGTGTGGTGCTCACGGGGGCGGGCGACAAGGCCTTCTGTACTGGCGGCGACCAATCCAGTCATGAGGGAGACTACGACGGCCGCGGCGTGGTCGGCCTGCCCATCGATGAGCTGCAGTCGGCCATTCGCGATATTCCCAAGCCGGTAATCGCTGCAGTCAACGGTTTTGCCATTGGTGGCGGTAACGTTCTGGCCACGCTCTGTGACATGACGATCGCTGCCGAATCGGCCCAGCTGGGCCAGGTGGGTCCCAAGGTTGGCTCGGTGGATGCAGGCTGGGGAACCGCCTATCTGGCTCGCATCGTCGGCGAGAAGAAAGCCCGGGAAATTTGGTACATGTGCCGCCGGTACAACGCTCGGGAGGCGATGGAGATGGGCCTGGTCAACCACGTGGTGCCCGCAGATCAGCTGGAAGCGGAGGTTGCTTCCTGGTGCGAGACCATCTCCCAGCACAGCCCTACTGCTCTCGCCCTGGCCAAGCGTTCGTTTAATGCCGATTCCGAATCGATACGGGGCATCAGTGGTTTTGCCTTGAACGCAGTGAAGCTCTACTACGATACAGATGAGTCAAAAGAGGGCGTCAACGCGTTCAACGAGAAGCGCAAGCCGGAATTCGGCAAATACGTCAAGTAGGCGCTCGACCTTGGAAAACATCACGTTGGAGATTCGCGACGACGGTATCGGCGTCGCTACGCTGGACATGCCGGATCGGCCGTTCAACGTGTTCTCTGAACAGATGATGGACGATCTGGAAACCACCATCGCGCGGGCCTGCGAGGACCTGCATGGGCTGGTGATTCGCTCCGGTAAAAACAGTTTTGTGGCCGGTGCGGACCTGATGATGATCAAAGACTTCGCCAACATGCGCTTCGAAGCAGACTGGCAGGCCATGCGCCATCGCTTCAGTCGCCTGGGCAGGTTGTTCCGCCGGATGGAGCGGTCCCCCATACCGATTGTTGCCGCGATCAACGGGCTTGCCCTGGGCGGTGGTCTGGAACTGGCCATGGCCTGTCATGGACGGGTCTGTATAGACGGTGCAGTGCCCCTGCTGGGCCTGCCGGAAGTAGGTCTCGGGTTGCTGCCAGGCGCTGGTGGTACCCAGCGCCTGCCCCGGCTCATCGGAATTGAGGCGGCGGTGAAAATGCTGCTCGACGGAGCTTCGGTGACGCCAGAATTTTCCTTGGAGCACGGACTGGTGGACCGCCTGGCCAGTGAGGAAGATCTTCTTGATGTGGCTGTGGGACTGGTTCGCACCATACCGCCGGGGGCACGATGGGATCAGACTCAATGGCAACTCACCCGGACGGAGTTGGCGCTCTTGGACAGGCCCGACTGGCACGAGTTCTGCGTTGGGTGCGGTGGCTGGTCCGAAAAGCAGCATAACTTCTACCCGGCAGTGGGATCCATTATCGATTGCGTTGGCAAGGGCGTTGGCCTGCCGTTCGATGCTGGTTGTGATGTGGAGTGGGATATATTCGTCGACCTGATGAGCGATCCGGTGGCGGCGAATATGGTTGTCACCTGTTTCTTGAACAAAAGCCTGGCAAAGGGCGCCGATGACAGCTTGCAGGTACTGAAGGCCTCGGTCCGCCGTTACCTCGCCTGTAACGAAGCATCGATCGGGCGGGTTGCCCGCGCGGCGATGGCGGTGGACGCCCGACTCCTGGTGGAATGGGCGGGAACAGATGTCTCTTCTGTCGGGCGGGGGCTCTCGCAGGAAGACCGAACTGCGGGACTTGCCATGCTCGCCGCCATTGCACTGGATGTCTGGAAGAACACCGATGGGTTTCACGACCAGTTGGATGCTGCAGCCGTATTGCGCGCAGGTTGGCCACAGTGGACAGGGGGCCCCATCGCTTATCTCGCTATGCTGCAGCGCGGCGAACTACAAGGCGCTGATCTCTCACCCGACCTGAACGCCGCAGTCGCCGCCATCGAGCTGGCGCTGAAAACAGGGGCGAGCTACACCAGGGTCAGCCAGGCGGCGTGATGCCCGAGCAACTCGCGTCACTCCGGCATATAGCTCCCTTGTTAACCGAAGTCCGGTCGCTATTTGTGTCGGGTTGCGCAGCCCAGATACCGAATCTGGAGCGAGTGTTTACCGAGTCCGAAGGCAAGGATCCTCTCACAGTCAGCGGTATATTCGTGCCGGGTGTAAACACAGTCGATTACGCAGCTGCCTGCGAGCGGGTTCGCTGCCAGACATACTTTATGACCCCGCAGATGGCTTCTGCTGATCACGACCGGGTGCAATACTGCCCCTGGCGTTATTCTGACATCGTTGCCTTTTATCGCAGCAATCCGGTGGATGTGGCGTTGGTGATGCTCAGTCCGCCCGATCCTGACGGTTATTGCAGTTACGGTGTGGCGGGAGATTTCGCCCCGCTAATCCTGCCCCATGCAGGCATTACCATTGCCGTGATTAACCCGAGGATGCCTCGGCTACCCGGGGTCAAAGTTGCGCTGGCGAGTCTGGACTATGTGCTGGAAATCGACAGTCCCCTGCTCGAGACGACCCCAGTGAGAATTGATGCGGTCAGTGACAGGATTGCTGAAAACGTGGCTTCCTTTGTCGGAGACGGCGCCACTGTGCAGCTGGGGTTGGGCAACATTCCCAGCGCCGTAGCTCGCCGCCTATTCGATCGCCGCAAGCTTCGCATCCAGTCTGGTCTTGTTGAATCCACCGTGCTGGAATTAGACAGAGCAGGGGTGTTATGTCCCGATACCCCAATCCTGAGCGGCGTGGCACTCGGCGACCAGCGTTTCTACGAGGACCTTCACGAAAACCCGCGTGTATTGTTTCAACCGGTAGACGTGACCCACGATGTCGAGGCTATCGCTGCGACTGAAAGCTTCATTGCCATCAACGGCGCCCTGCATGTCGATCTGTTGGGGCAGGTCAACTCAAGTGCCCTCCCCGATGGCTTCATATCCGGTCCTGGCGGATTGCCAGAGTTTGTCTCCGGGAGCCTCGGCTCCACGGGAGGGCGATCCATTATTGCGCTGAATGCCACGGCCCGCGGCGGTGAGCTATCCCGCATTGTCCCCCGACTGGAGAGCGGTTTGGTCTCGGTGGCCTGTGCCGATGCGGATACTGTTGTATCCGAGTTTGGTGTCGCCGAACTCCGCGGCAAGAGCGTTGGCGAGCGAGTGCAGCAAATGATTGCAATTGCTGATCCCCGTCACCGGGAAAGCCTGTCTAAGGCGGCCCGCGACATTTGCGCCTGACGCCCTATTTCATTTGACAGCAACTCCGCTCTAAACAGAAGTGGATAATATATTTGTATGATAAAGGTACGCTAGTGTAATATGAATATTGATAAAGAGAAGGTATAAAGATGATAGAGCGGACCCTGTTTACCCCGGAGCACGACATGTTTCGGGACACCGTACGCAAGTTCATTGAGAAAGAAATTGCGCCTTACCACGACCAGTGGGAGAAAGACGGTGTTGTGCCGAGGGAGCTGTGGCTGAAAGCGGGTGAAGCTGGTCTGCTGTGCTGCACCATTGCGGAGGAGTATGGCGGGTCTGGTGCCGATTACCTATACGATGTCATAGTTTTTGAGGAGCTGTTTCGTTCGGGATTCTCCGGTCCGGGGTTCCTCATTCATGCCGATCTGGTAGCCACTTACATCAACTCGTTTGGTACCGAGGAACAGAAGCGTAAGTTCCTGCCTAAGATGGTGAGTGGCGAGTGGGTTGGTTCTTTGGGCATGACCGAGCCCCATGCGGGTAGTGACCTCAAAGCGATACGCACTCGTGCTGTGCGCGATGGCAATGATTATGTGATCAATGGCCAGAAGGTCTTTATATCCAATGGGCAGTTGTGCGACGTGCTGGTGCTCGCAACCAAGACCGACAGCGACGCTGGCGCCAAGGGCATTACCCTGTTCCTGGTCGAGGGTGGTATGGAGGGGTTCAAGCGCGGCAGTAACCTCGAAAAGCTGGGGATGAAGGCGCAGGACACGTCTGAGCTGTTTTTTGAAGATGTCCGGGTCCCTGCCACCAACATGCTCGGCGAAGAAGGGCAGGGCTTTTACTTGATGATGCAGAAGTTGGCTCAGGAGCGACTGGCCCAAGCTATCCGCAGCGCTACCGTGACTGAAACAGTTATCGAATGGACCCTAGAGTACACCAATCAGCGAGAGGCTTTCGGCAAGACCATCGGCGATTTCCAGAATACACAGTTCAAACTGGCCGAGCTTCAGGCTGAGGCGGTGGTGGGTCGGGTGTATACCGATAAATGTATCGAGTTATTCATGCAGGACAAGCTTGATGCGGTGGATGCAGCTATCGCCAAGATGCAATTGAGTAATTTGCACTGTAAGGCTGTGGACGAGTGCCTGCAGCTGTTCGGAGGCTGGGGCTATATTTGGGAATATCCCATCTGTCGCGCTTATGCAGATGCCCGTATCGTGAAAATCGCGGGTGGTTCGATTGAGGTTATGAAGACTATTATCGCCAGAGATATGCTGAAGCGCCTCAGATAGCCCTTTGAGGGAAGCGCCCAAGAAAATGGCCGCTTTGTTGCGCGATAGCGGCCGTTTGCGCTCTACCTCAAAAACTCACGGCACCAGAACCGGCTTAACGCATAAGCCTTGGGCGTGCTCTGCCACCGCCTCGTTAATCTGTTCAAGATCATAGGTTTTGCACAGCTTATCTAAGGGGAACCGTCCCTCCATATAAAGGTCTACCATTTCCGGGATAAAAGTGGCGGGGTCGGCATTGCCCTCGGTG
>VMDB01000135.1 GCA_008081075.1 Halieaceae bacterium | reverse complement strand
TAATCACGTTTAATCCACTCACCCGGGATTTAGTCGTGCAGGCCTATATTCTCAAGTGACGCCAGCCCCAGACACAAAAAACCCCGCAAAGCGGGGTTTTTTGTGTCGAGCTAAAGCCAACCCAGCACGTCAGCTTTTAATCTGTGCCTTGATGTTGTTGTCGGTTGTCTTGCCGTAGGGGGGTAAGACCCCGCCCAACTTTGCCACATTGAATCGGAGGCTTTGGCTGTAAACCGACTTGGCATGGCTAAAGGTTTTGAATCCCTCAACACCGTGATAGGACCCCATGCCCGAGGGACCTATGCCGCCAAAGGGCATATCTTCCTGCATGATGTGGAAGATGACATCGTTGATGCAGACGCCGCCTGATGTGGTGCGGTGTAAAAAGGTCTCCTCCTCGCCCTTGTCGGTGCCGAAATAGTAGGCCGCCAGTGGGCGCGGATTTGCATTGATATAATCGATGGTCTCGCCGAAATCTCTGTAAGTGCGAATCGGCAAGAGAGGCCCGAAGATTTCCTCTTCCATGCACAGGGCATCGGTCTCGGGTGACACAATCAGCGTGGGTGGGATCTTGCCGGTTCCGGTACTGAAATCCTCGTTTGCCGGGTTGAGCGGAATAATGCGACAGCCGCGTTTTTCAGCATCTTCAAGATAGCTGCTCAAGCGCTTGTGATGGCGCTCGTTAATGACCGCGGTGTATTGGTCGTTGTCACGCAGGCTGGTGTACATGTCGGCTACTGCTTGAGTCGCGAGCCTAATAACCTCCTCAAGCTGCTCTTCGGGTACCAGAAGGTAGTCTGGTGCCAGACAGATTTGACCCGCATTGAGGGTTTTGCCCACCATGACCCGCGATATTGCTTGCTCCAGATTCGCTGAGCGTGAAATCACCACCGGAGATTTGCCCCCCAACTCCAGCGTCACGGGCACCAGATTGCGCGCCGCTGCCGTCAGCACGTGCCGGGCAATGTTGGTTGCGCCAGTGAAAATCATGTGATCGAAGGGAAGTGAGGTGAAGGCTTGCCCTACCTCGGGGCCACCGCAAAACGTGGTGACTTCTGTGGGGTCAAAGGCTTCGGCAATGATCTCTTCAATAACCTTGGACGTCTCGGGTGTGAACTCTGATGGTTTGATCATCGCACGATTGCCCGCCGCGAGAATGCCAGCCAATGGCTGGAATACCATAGAGACGGGAAAGTTCCAGGGCGCCACAATACCGACTACACCCTTGGGCTGGTACTGGATATGCGAGCGGCCACCGAGTAGCCCCAGAGGAAAGGTGGACGGGCGCTTCTCATTCTTCATCCACTTTTTAAGATGCTTGCGGCAATGTTTCATCGAACCAATTGACGCCGCAACATCGGTCATCAGATTAATCTGGTCAGGTCTGCAAACAAAATCCTTGTTGATCGCATCGCTGATACGACTTGCATGGCGAACCAGCACATCGATGGCGCGGTTGATTCGATCGATTCGGGTTTCTGCGGAGACATACCCTTCTTGCAAATAACTCTCTCGTTGCGCCGCCAGCGCATCCTGCATCTTGATTTCGACATCGGGGCTGACTACAACTTGCTGCGGGGCATTCATATTGTTTTCCTCGCTGTGGACCGGCCGCGAATTATACACTCTTGGGTGCCGAACAACGAATAAAGGCTTCGCTGTGGGTGACTTGGCCGGTGCGCGCGGGTTTTGGTGCTGGCGCGCCCGCGGATACGCGCGTCCTTACAACTGTGGGGTTTGAGGGGAGAATGCCGTAAATGCGATGGTTAAGACTACTGGCGTCGTTGATCGCGGCACCGCTCATCTACGGTGTGTTATGCGTCCCATTGCTGGCGTGGTGGATTGGGCTTTTCCCTATGCATGTCAATGGTTTAGGCGGCACTTCTTACGTTCCCTTGGTGCTTTCTATTGAGTTCCTGCAAGCCATAATTTTGCTCTTGTGCGGTGTTGCTGTGGGATTGATCTCGGGCGAGGGTCGTTGGCGCACGATCTGCCTTGTGGGTGCGACGGCCGATATGCTGATGATCGGAATATCGGTGCAAACACAATTTTGGGAATCCATGCCGGCCTGGCATCACTGGATTTTCTTTGCCTTGATTGCGACTTGCCTGCCACTGGGTGGCTGGATCAGTCACCGTCTTAAGCCGGGCAGGGCCGAGGCGCCCGAGGGAGCATAGTCCCTACGTCAGCCAAGCCCTGCACCGGGGTTTGATGCACCTAGCCCAAAGATTCAGTGCGGTGTTAGCCGGTCACACAGCTTCGCGACCAGAGCGCTGGCGAGGCTCCCACCGTAGCGCGAGGCCAACCACTCCTCGAAACGGAATATGCTCATGAGCGTATTAAAACCCCAGCGGGGTATTGGCTCGGGCTCCCATTTTTTGAGCGCTGCTATTTCACGGCAGGCGACCCAGGGCATATGAATCCTCTCGGAGGGGGTATTGGTTAGCAAATCGGCTAAGGTCTGGCCGAACAGGAAGCTCGCTCCAACACCCTCGCCAACGTAGCCTCCGGCGGTAGCCATGCCCGTTGCACGGTCGTGAATCACATGCGGTTGCCATGCGCGAGATACCCCCACGCTACCGCCCCAGCTATGGGTAAAGGTCACGCCCCGCAGTTGCGGAAACAGCGAAAGGGCAACTTTCTCTCGGTGCCTACGCAGTGCATCGTCGTCTGAGAGTGAATGCTGCGGTAACCCACCCAGCTGATAGTGTCCTCGAGCACCCACCACCAGTCGGTTATCAGCGGTGCGTTGGAGGTAAGTAGCGGCACGACTAAAATCGGCGAAGGTTTCCCGCTGATGCAATCCAAGTTCATCCCACTGCGAAGCGGAAAGCGGTTCGGTGGCGACCATACCCGTTTGGACGGGCACAATGCGCCGATGAAGCGGGCTGCCGTGCTCGGAGTAACCCTCGGTCGCGATTACGATATGGTCTGCATGAATGATGCCGCGATCGCAGGTCACCCGTCCGGGGGAAAGGTTGTTAGCGCGGGTATGCTCGAATAGGCGGACCCCCAACGCTTTTACAACCGTGGTCAGCCCGGCTACCAATTTGGCCGGTTGCACGCGGGCAACATGCGGCGTGTAAATGCCGCCGCCGGGTTTGGCCACCGATACCCTTTCTTTCAGTCGTTGTGGCGACAGCCATTGGTAGTCTTCATCGGAGAAGCCGAGCCGCCTGAAATGTTCGAGCGCCGCACGCGCGCGATCCGTTTGTGCGTCGAATCGTGCCGCCGCCATGAGGCATCCCCCGTGGTAAAAGTCGCAGTCGATGTTTGCCTCGGAGAGTGCCTTGCCAGCATCGGTTACCAGTTGATTAAGCGTTCTTCGTACAGGCTCAGCGAGCGTTCCGTCAGCGTTTGCAAACGTCGATAAGCCCTCGAGAGAACCCATCAGCCAACCGCCGTTTCGCCCGGAGGCGCCATGGCCTATCTGTTGGGCGTCTACCAACACGATGTCTGCCTGCGGTTGCCTTTGTTTTAGGAAATAAGCCGTCCACAGCCCGGTGTAGCCACCGCCTACGATGGCGTATTGGCAAGTGGTTTCGGTTTCTAGGGGCGGCTCTGGCGCGGAGCGAGTTATGCCATCCCACCAGAGGGCCGGGCTGGCGAAATCACGTCCCGGCGCAGTCATCTGTGCGGCCTCGAGCTAGCGGTGCTTTCAGCGGTTGAGCCAGCGTTCCAGCTCAACATGGAAGTGGCGCAGACGCTGCTCCTGTTCGCCCCAGAGTTGGCCCTTGAACGCCTTGCTGCGCATGCCTTCCTGAACGGAGGGGAGGAAAGCCGCATCCTGACTCAAAACCAGCCCGAGGCCAGGATCTTCGTCTATCAGAAACTCCTCGGTGTCGGGGCGATTCAAACCGGTTACGTCGGTGCCCTCGGGCAGGCCCATCCAGGCGGGCGGAGAGTAATCGGGGTCATCCACCGGGAACATCAGCGTCATGGTGTCGTACCAGAAGCGCTCAGGATCCGTATCGTGGGGCATAAAGCGCATCAGAAAGATGGCCTCGGGATGGCAGCCAATTTGTACATTGGGAAAAATCCCGGTCGCCCAACTATCTGATAGCTGTCCATCGGTGAAGCGCTCATAGCCCAAGCCAAGCCGTTCAGACCGCTTGCGCTTCGCTTGCTGAATGGCGGCTCGGACATCAGCGGCGGTGCCCGAAAATTCGCTAGGGTCCACCCCCGCTTCCTGTAGCATCCATTGCAGACCCTCGTTGACGGTGGTCTGGTCGGCTTGCCGGGGGCTAGGTTGGCCCAGCGGGACGATCATGCGACTTGCACCCCCGGGGTACAAATCGTACTGCACATTGAGATCACCCATGACGCCTCGAGTTTCAGGGTGCACTGCGTGCAGGTGATAACTCTCATAAAAAGCCTCCACACCCACCTTCCAGTTAGAGCCCCACTCGCTGCGAACGTGTCGAACTACCCGCATCTTGTCGATTTGATAGTTCTCCAGGTACCCCTCGGGTAGACCAACAGCCGTTGTCAGCGGGATAGGGTCATCGGACATGCTGATAAAAATCAAACCGGCGTGCTCCTCACACGCCACCGGGGTAAGGCCCGGTCGATGACAAATGACTGCCTCTTGAAAGGTTTCCTCATCGGTAATGGCGCGCAGCGACCCGTCGTTGCGGAAGCTCCAGCTGTGGAAAGGGCAGATGAACACTTTCTTATTGCCCCGCTCTTCAGTGAGCAATCGGGCACCGCGATGCGGACAGACGTTGTAAAACGCGCTGACCCCCGACGCTGTTTTGGTCACGATGATGGACTCGTCGCGCACCTTAAAAAGAAAGTAGTCACCGACTTCGCCGAGGTCTGCGCTCACGCCAGCGATCAACCAGCTTTCGGTCCAAACTTTGTGCCACTCGCGCTCCATGTACTCACGACTAAAATATCCGTCCTTGGCATAGACTTCCGCACCATTGTCGACGGCAGGCTGTTTAGCCTCGAGGCTCTCCGGGCTCGCCTCGGGATTAATAACGGCAACAGGAATCATTCGGCTGTTCATTTTCCCCTCACTTTCTGAATTTTGAGCCGGGGCTCATTTGCCCAAAACGCCATGCAATTTAAAAACGGGTAGTTTGATATCGTCTGACCATGCCTCAAACGCAACTGATACCGACTGCCCCACTGCCAGCGCTTCGGGTTTAGTGTCTACGATCTGGCTCATCATCCGAGGGCCCTCGACCAAATCAATCAGCGCGATCACATAGGGGGCCGTAAAGGCCTCGGATACGGCTCTTCGCACCACGGTATAGCTGACAATAGTGCCTTTGCCGCTCACCCGCCGCCAATTGAGCGTCGGATTATGGCAGTGATCGCAGTGGGTTCTCGGGTAAAACAGGAATCGGTCGCAGGGCTCGCAGTGTTGCAACGTCAATTCGCCACGAGCGCATGCCTCATAAAAGGGCAGTTCGGTGGGGGAAGGCCGCGGAGTGGGTCTACTCATGACAGTCGCTCATTCCCCAACACAAGTGTGGCGTGGCTAGACATAATGCCACCTTGCGCATGGCACAACGCCGTATTGATGCTGGGCAGTTGCCGCTCACCGGCTTGCCCTCGTAGCTGCAACATCGCCTCGGTCAGTCCGAACATCGCTCCCGGATTACCGGGATGACAATAGGACAACATGCCGCCATGGGTATTGAGCGGTTTCTGTCCGCCCGGTTGACTGATGCCGCTCGCCAACCAGTCGCCCCCCTCACCTTTCGCGCAAAAACCAAGGTCTTCGATCTGTATTAGCAGGGCGGGAGTAAAGCAGTCGTATAGCTGAAGTAAGTCAATGTCGTCCGGGGTTAAACCTGAATCTGCGTAGGCCGCTCGGCCCGATATGGCGGCCGCGGATGTCGTGAGATCCTGAGCTTGACTGATGTGCTCGTAGGCGTGACCTTCGCCATACCCCAATAGGTAGATCGGCTTTTGGGCAGCGCTGCTCGCGAGGTCCCCGCGGGTGATTACCACAGCAGCCCCTCCATCAGACACGAGAGAACAGTCGAGAACCTTTAGAGGGTCGGCGATGGGGCGAGAGCCCAATACGTCCTCGACGCTGATCAAATCTCGCATTTGCGCCTTCGGATGTTGGTTGGCCCACGCTCGGCAAGATACCGCCGCATGCGCAAAATGCTCCTCGGTAGTACCAAAGCGGTCCATATGCGCTCGTGCAATCAGCGCATAGTAGGCAGGCACCGTGGGTCCATACGGTTGCTCGTAATGAGGGTGCCCGGAGCTCGACTGCACCACCATCGCCTGCTCGCGGGTCATAAAACTCCGCAGACTGTCGGCCATGGCGACAACGATAGTGTGCGCCATTCCTGCGGCGATGGCTGCGGCAGCCATCTTGATTGCCATAAACGTGGTGCCACCACCGGTGTTCACGGTGACGCAGTGCCTGGGTTGCCAGCCCAAATATTCTGCCACTGCTTCCGCGTGATACATGATGGGCTCTGCAAAGGCATTGCAGGTGATGAGGCCGTCAACCTCCTGCAGCGTCAGCCCCGCGTCACGCACCGCATCCAGCGTCACCTGAACGCAGAGCTCCCGCGGTGTCTTGTCCGGGACGATTCCCACGTCGCTCTCGGCCATGCCGATCAGTGCGCAGGTGCTGTTTAATCCGCTCTTTGCCATCGACGTCTCGCTACCGTTCCAGCCTGGCCGTTACGACGCCGGGCGCAAGCACTTCTTCGCGATCATTTTTGACATAGACCTCGAGCCGAATTTCACCTGACTCCGGATCATAGGCGGTCACCGTGCCGCCGGCCGTCACGGTCTCGCCGACAAAGGCGGCAACCCGGTTTGAATATTCAATACCCGTGATCATGCCGGCATCGCCGAGCCATTCATCGACCACTTGATGCAGCCAGTCGCCGATCAGTGGTCCCGCCACCACCAGGCCCGGATATCCCTCGACTTCGGTCGCGTAGGGCACGTCGAAATGAATCCGATGGCCGTTCCATAAGGAGGCGTTGTAGAGCATTTGTTGCACCACTTCGCAGAGGTGCTGGCGTTCGGGAAGTGCCATGCCTACCTTTGGCGTGAGGCTCATCTCAGAATCCTCGTGGTCTTTTCGGTGACGACTAACTCGCCCGCGTCGTTACGCACTTCCATCAGCACTTCGTAGAAAATCAGCGGGCCGCTGCGCCCCGTTTTTTCATAGATGTCAGTGAGTGTCCGGGTAGCGGTTAGCCAGTCACCCGGCTTGATGGGTTGGTGGTAGGTGATATCGAGCCCCCCTGCCATCGCCTTTTCTAGGGGGAATCGAGGCAAGAGCGTGTCGATGGAAACACCGTCGGGCGAAAGCTCGCTTAGCGGCACTACATCCCAAAACAGATGCACATGAAACAGCGGTGGGGCCACGTCACCTGCGAGGTACTTCGCCTGTCGGTTATCGGTGGCAATGGCATACTTTCGGATGTCTCGGCGGGTGACGATTTCCCGTTTGGGCGCACTCTGTCGGCCGATGCAGGAGAGGATCTCCTGCGAGAGCAAAGCCGTCATACATTGCGCTCCGCATCGCGCCAATACGGCTCGCGCAAGTCTCGCTTCAGGATCTTACCCGTGGGGGCCTTGGGTAAGGCATCGACAAAATCCACCGACTTGGGTTTTTGATAGGAGGCCAGATGCTTACTGGCCTCGGCGATAATTTCAGCCTCGGTCGCGGTCTCTCCGGGCTTGAGCACCACCACCGCTTTAACCGCTTCGCCCCAGACATCGTCCGGTACGCCGAATACCGCGGATTCCAGCACGGCAGGATGCTGATGAATCGCCGCCTCAACCTGCGTGCTGTAAATATTTTCGCCGCCCGAAATAATCATGTCTTTGGCCCGATCGACGATAAACACGTAACCATCTTCGTCCCAGGTAGCGATGTCTCCGGTCCACATCCATCCGTCCCGGAGCGTTTGCGCGGTCAGCTCTGGTCGTCGCCAGTAGCCCAGCATGTTGGCCTCTGAGCGAACAATGATCTCGCCCGCGCTGACCCCGTCTCTCGGGACAGGCTTGCCATGGGTGTCGACGACTCGGATTTCTGAGACAAATCCCTCCCGGCCGCAGGAAGCCAATCGCTCTGGGTGATCGCCCTGTATTGCGCGGGCGTGATCCTCCTGTGACAGAAAGGTCATGGTCATACCTTCGGTTTGGCCATAACCCTGAATCATTGTGCAGGGGAAGGCCTTCAAGGCCGCTTCCACCACGGTGCGAGGCATGGGGCCCCCGCCGTATTGGAAGTTGCGCAGACTGCTCAAGTCATAATCTGCGAATCCCTCCACTGCCATCATCCAGTTGATCATGGTGGTAATGCCGAGAAAAGCAGACACGCGCTCTTGCTGAATCACATCAAGGGCCAGTTTGGCCTCAAAATTAATCAAGACCACGGGGCAGCCATGGGCCATGTAGTTCATGGCCAGCGCCACTGGAATATGGAACATCTGGCCGGTGAGCATATAGACATCAGTCGGCACAATCCGCTCTGCAATGGACTGATTCAGCATGCCCATGTAAAGCGAATGATGGGAATGCAGGGCGCCCTTAGACTCGCCGGTGGTGCCACCGGTATAAAGAATCAGGACCGGATCGTCCCCGCTAACCTCTGCCGAGTTTGCGGGTTCTGCGTCGCTGGCGTTGGCGATCAGTTGCTCGTAACGGCAGTCGGGATCGGCGGTGAAGACTAGTGCGACGGGAATCTTCAGGTCTGCCGTCAAGCGCGTGGTCTGGTCGCTGTACTCTTCAGATGCAATGAGCACACTGGGCTCGCCGTCCGCGAGAATCTTCGCCATCTCGGTTTCGCTGAGCCTCCAGTTGAGCGGCTGGGCAATGAGTCCGCAACGCGCACAGGCATAGAAGACTTCCATGTACTGGATGCAGTTCTTGGACAAAATGGCAACGCGATCCCCTTTGCTCAGACCGAGCTCGGTGCACAGTCCATTACCCAGTCGCCGGATGCGCTCGTCCAGTTCACCGAAAGACATTCGGCGATTGTTAGGGATATCAATCAGCGCTTCCTTGCCGGGGTTCAGCAGGGCAGTCTTAGCGGGAATGCGGCCGAGATTCACGGGGGGTGCTCAGTAAGCGCTGTCGAGGTCGATATGACGCCGAGCGATTTTCCACTCCCCTGCTTCCTGCGCCACCTCATCGCGATAAACCCCGGTGGTCAGCAACTTGGTCTCACCATGCTCGGTCGCGAACAAAGTCAGATAGGATGTCACGGCGAGGGCATCGCCAGATGCGTCGAACATGATGTTGGTAATGTCGTGACGGCGGACGTCTGATTGAGTCGACTTGGCGCCACGGTAGAGTTCCATAATGTTATCGCGGCCTTCAAATGGCCCCACCATATCGCCGCCGGCGATTTGCATGCTCATGATGGCGTCACTGGCATAACAGGCAGCCAGGTCATCAAGCTGGTCCTCGTCGTAGTAATACGCCATTCGGTTCAGAAGTTCAGCGATGGCAAAACGATCTTCAGCAGAAGGCATGGTATTGATCCTCTCGTAGCGGTCGGAAAATCCCGTCCCGGTTGGTTTTCGGCGATCACTTGTTTGGAACAAGTCGGCCCACTTTAGGCTATGAGACGCAGGCGGATCAACAGATAAGACGCTCCCTCGGGGAGAGGCGGCGGCGTTAGGATTTTTATGGGCGTTGCGGGCTTGGTAACTAACTTCGCAAGTTGCCCAGCTTGAAAGCGAGCGTAAAAGGTGGCCGCTTATGCTTTATGGGCGTGCTTTTTGATGACAGGGAGTTGCTTGGCCAGCGCCGAGCCCACCACGTCGGGTAGCATTTTGTTGAGCCAGACAAAGAATTTCTCCGGCCAGCCAATGTGGGCGGACTGTTTTCGACTCTTGAGGAATACCGCGAACTGGCGGGCTACTTCATCAACGGAGTCCATGGTAACGCCCAGTTCTTCGTTCATCGCGTTAACCGCGTCGGTATTGAGCTCGGTGCGGGTAGCGCGTGGTGCGAAGTAGCGAATCCGGATCGACGTGTCGGCATATTCCCGATCCAAGGCTTCGGTCCAGCCGCGCAGCGCAAATTTGGTGGCGCAGTAACCACTGAAACCGGGATAACCGATGGTGCCGAATGTCGAGCCGATATTGATGATCTGCATTTCATTTGCGGCGGCGCCGAATTGGCTCAGCACCGCTTGGGTAAATAGCATCGGGGCGCTGACATTGATGGTGAAGACGCGCTCAAGTTCGCTCTGCGGAATATCCTCAAACATTGCGAATAGTCCCGAGCCTGCATTATTGACGACAAGGGACAGTGGAGCGGATGAAGCCGCGATATGGCTCAGTAGTGACTCTCTCCCGACCGTTTCTGTGAGATCAGCGGCAACGAATTCGACTGTAGCGCCAGGGGTATGCTGTTTAAGGGCGGAGACTATCGTGGCCAGACGTGCCTCATTTCGTCCAGATAACACAACGGAATATCCCTCGGATATCAGGGTCGTTGCAATGGCAGAGCCAATACCACCGCTGCCACCTGTGATAACGGCTAGACCTTTCATAGAGCGACTCCCTGATTCGAAGGAATGGTATTTGGCGCGCGCAGCCCCATGGCGATGACGAGCTCGCGCTCCGCCAGAGGCACTTCGATCGCTCGTCTGCCGTGCAGGCAGCGCTTATTGTCGATTACAGCCACATCACCGTCCTGCCAGGCAATTTCTTGAGTGTGTTCCTCGCAGATCGCCGCGAGATCCTCAAACAGAGCCGTCTCAAGCGGCGTGCCGTCGTGTGCGTGATACTCCGGAGGTTCATAGTTGTAGGAGGGTCCCAGCAGGGCATTGGCATAGGCAGGTATGCCAGCGAAGTTATCCGCACGAATGGCGGGGATGCGCAGCCGATAGAGGATGCCGCCATCGCTCTGCATAACACAAGACTGATTGGGGTTGGCCCGAATGAAATCATCGAGCTGTTGTAGTGTTACGCTCGACGGATCAGCGATGGCGTTCGCGGTTGCGACATAGCGTTGCCAGATTTTTTTCGGCAGGTGCCGCGTCATGAAATAGGGTTGTGCCAGACGATTTTTCAATGGCTCGGGTAGCGCCTGGTAAACCACCGCCCCGTCGCAGACAGTGGTTTGCGCTCCACTGGACGCGCTACGCATGCTGAAGAACGCCACTACATCAGGTGGCATCGGCGTGTTGCCATTTTCGATATGTAACCCGACTGCTGCGGTTCCGGCATCAACGGTTTGGGCCACATTTGAAGCGAATTGTCTGGCGGGGTCGAAAGTGAGGACGTCGCAAAGAGACTGAAAAAAAGTGCTGAAGCCCTGTAAGTCGAGGGATGTTTGCTGAATAAGCATCCAGCCATTGCTTGCCAGCGTTGACTTTACTGCTTCAACCGTGGGCGTTGCGAAGGGATCGGCAATACGCTGATTCATGCCGCGACCTCACCCTTGTAGGCAAGCTCGAAATATTTTTGGGCGATGACGTCCCGACGCATCTTGCCATTGCTGGTGAGGGTGTTTTGGTCGACTGAAAAGGGTTTCGCGGTTCGGGTCCACGCCATGACTTTGGCGTAATCAGGGAGTGCCTCATTGACCGTGCGAACAAGCTCTTGCAGTTCACGATCGTTAAGCGCGTCCGAAACTACGAACACCGCGCTGAGGTGAGGTTGAGCCTCTCCGAATACGGCCATTTGCTGAATTCGCGTATCGGCTAGAAAGTAACTCTCGACCCATTCGGGAGAGATATTTCTGCCGTAGCTTGAGATGATCACATTTTTGATTCTGCCGGTAATATGCAGGAAACCCTCGGTATCGATAAAGCCAGCGTCACCCGTAGCGATCTCCGATGGAGCGGGCATGTCTTGCAGGTACCCGGTCATGGCCGCTCCCGTAACAAATACCTCTCCAGAGTCGCCAATGCGCACCTGAGCGTGGGGCAGGGGCTTGCCCACGCTGCCGACGCGATTCGCCAGCGGCGTGTTAAGTGCGACGCAGGAGCCACACTCTGTCAGCCCGTAGCCCTCATAAACCGGTAACCCCAAAGCCTGGGCTTTTAGTAAAAGGTCTGGCGCGACTTTACCTCCGCCCACCGCCATGAATTTGAGTCCTGCCAAAGACTCTGCCACGTTGGCTTCGACAATGAGCTTCAACATTTGCGGCAACAAGATAACGCTCTCTGCGCGGGACGCTTTGATTTGCCCGGCAAACATATGGGGATCAAACGTGTGGTTGGAAGACAAGCCCAACTGATCCGGCGTCTCGATGAAAATGCTCCGTCCCATCCATAGCGCGAGGTAAATGCCCGCGACATTCTCGAGCAGCGTTGCAAAGGGCAGTAGAGCCAGATGGCGACCCAGTTGGCTTGGAATCAATGCCTCCGATAGCGATGTCACGATCGACATCATCGTACCCTCGCCGAGGCAGGCGCCCTTGGGCTGTCCTGTGCTGCCAGAGGTGTAAGTGACTTTGCAATAATCTGGCAGTGTTCTGGGGGCCGTTATGTTGCGTTGGACATACTCCCCCTGCAGCGTTTTCGATGCCAGATTTTGGCCCGAGGCAAAGGGAAAGTCTCTGTCGGTAAAAATGTGATCGACGAAACTGTTGTTCATCAGATGCTCCACCTGATGAGCACTGAAAAAAAGTGGTATGGGTACTACTACGATGTCCGCTGAAGAAGCAGCGAGATCGAGAATGGCCCAATCAAATGAGTTAGTGGCGTAGATTCCTAGCCGCCGGATCCCCAGTGCTTGGAGTTCGTCGCGTGTGCTGTGAATGCGCTGTGCCAACGTCTGATAGGAAAGCTGTGCCCCTGCACTGACCAAGCTCTCCCGATCCGTATAGAGGTTGGCGAACTGCTCTATGCGTTTGACTAGCTGCCGCATGACGATGCCCGTGACAGCCAGAATCGGCGCCGTATATATTCGAGCCCCTGTTTGACATTGACTGCCATGATCTGCGGGTCGCAGTTGTAATACCGACCCCAGTGGTCTTTCTCTGTGCCCAGTTTTTCAGCGTCGGCGGTCTGAATGGTGTGGTAGGGCACCTTGGCTCTTTTTAGTGCCATACGGAGGGCGTGGGTGCCAGTGAAAACTGCGTGCGATCGCGCCCGCCGCTCTGCCTCTTCAAAGAGAAAGGCGATTAACAATACGGCCACCTGAATGTTTTCGGCGGCAAGATTGCCAACTTCCAGGATACGGTCGCGCTTGATCTCCTCGCCCGTGACATGACTCAAAATGGTTTCGATGGGTCTGTCTAGATAGCGTTCCAGTAGGCCGCCCTCCATCTCCATCATGCGAATGCCAACGGCCCCAGCGGCGGGCTCTCCCGGCGTTCGAATGGAGAACAGGTGCGGCAAACACCGCTCAATCTTGGCGCCGTGGACGGCCTGATATTTCTCTCGGATCAAGTCCTCGATAGCACGTCGATCGGCCGAGTCCTCTCCGTGATAACGCGCCTCCCATTGTCTGGCACCATTGATCGCACCCAGTGTTGCCAAGGGCTCGTTGGAAAGATTGGGGAGCATCCCAGCTAAAGTAAAGCCGTTATCACAGCTGCCGATGAACGAGGACGCCTCGTGTTGCCAGCAGGTCACGTCCGTGAAGGAGGTTTGATTCAGCATGGGTATCACTCACTCTGTGTGAGCTTTCATAATCCGCGAGAAAACTTAAGGAAGACTTAAGGCAGAAATGGCAGTTTTGCGGCGAGAATAGCCTCGATGGACGGGAACTTTTTGCGCTGGGACTAGAAAAATTCGTATTCGAATTCGAGCTTTACCGTGTAATCCAGCTCTGAATTGAGGCCCTTTAAGGCTGAGAAAGCCCAGCGCAGCTGCTGGCCCGGGCTCAAACGGATGACGCCGGCCGCCCCGGGACCGATAGCAGTAGTATCTTGGCCCTGAAAAAACTCGATCATTGGCTCAAACTCGGGGCGCAGACGATATCGCGTTTGCAGGCCAAGGCGACTCTCGAATTCATTGTCGAAGCCCGAGCCCCACTCGTAGCTCGCCACAAGGTTGGAAATCAAACTGAACTTGTTCCAGTCCTTTTGGTTCAGCACACCAGCGCTGAGTTCGTGATTGTGGGTGTCGAGATTAGTCTCGGCTTCGAACAAGACCCCCCAATCACTATCGTACTCCCCTTGCTCGGTAAGTTGCCAAATGACCTCCAGTTCAACCTGTTGGCTTTCGCTCGTGTCGGTGTCGAGTGTTGACACGCTTAATTCGGTATACACCCCATCAAAAAGTGAGGTGCCGAAACCCAATTTCCCCAAGGTATTGGATTCAATGCGCCCACTCGGTCGATTTTCATCCAGCCACAGCACCTCGATCTCTCGCTCGAGCGGCTGTACATAGGGGGCATAGATCTGGCTGATCGCTGACCCATCAGCCTGTGCCTGACTGCTGGCCAGCGCTCCGAGCGTGATCGCGGTCAGGGCAGGACTAGGGCGCTTCATTGGCGTAAATCTGAGGCGAGCGAGATGTAGAGACTGGGAGCCGGAAAGACATGAAAAGCACTAGCAGGGAGGCGATATAGATAATGGCGTGCCAGCGAGAGGGCGTCGCTTCGTAGCCCAGCAAAGCATAAAGCAATTGACCGAGCAGTGAATTTTCCGGGAGCCAGCCACTGGTATCCCATAATGGTGGCGAATAGGGGATGCGATCGACTTGTTCGAGTAGCGAGACGGCCTGCGTCAGGATTCCCGCCACCACCACCGCGAGCAAAATGGGCACAACGACGTCCCTTTGCCGTTGATCCATCCACCCCAGCAGGTGGTAGATGAGCACGCCAGTGCTCATACCGGTAACGGCGCCAATCAAAGCGCCCGCCATGGCGGGCCCCGCCATTGTTTCGGTGCTCAGAAAAGCCTGCAGGTAGAGAAAGATCTCGGATACCTCTCTTGCCAGGGCCAGCGCGATAGGGATGCCCATGCATGTGGCAATGACAGAGTGATGTACGCCAGGTGCTCTCATCGCGACAAACAGCCCGCAAATTGAAGCAAAAATGAGGCCCTGCAGCAGGGCATTGAGAATTTCCTGGCCTGCATAATCAAATTGTTCACTCACCCACGCAATCTGCCAGGCGTAGAGCAGTGCCCCCGTCAGCCCGACCAGAAACGCCGGAACGAGCCAGCGTAGCCCGACTTTGGTTTCATGACTTACGAGCAGGAGCAATGCGATGAGCAGCGCTGCTTCGAGAACCTCGCGCAGTACAATAACGACAGCCTCCAAAATCACGGCGCCGTCACCCGGATAACGCCCTGGGCGGTTTTAGGATTGAATTCGCCAAAGAAGGGGTACTCACCGGGCGCCAGCGGCCCCACAAAAATCACCGCTTTGGCGTGACCGGCGATCACTTTTTCTCGATTCAGTTCGTAGCTTTCGAACTCTTCCGGCGTCGCGTCGCGATTGACCACCAACAGCCGCACTTTCTGACCGGCTGGGATTTCCACAGAGCTCGGCTGAAACACATGGTTGATGATTTCCAACTCAACGGTGGGGGCGGCCGCCTCGGCGTGGGGCAGCGTTGCGAGTAGAGGCAGGGCCTTAAGCCATCGATACCGATTCATCCAGCTTTCCTTGTAGCGCAAGCGAAAGGGACACTTTTGTGCCCAGACCGTTGGGGCCATCGGCCAATGCCCAGGTCCCCTGATGTAATTTCGCGACGAGATCCACGATAGACAATCCCAGGCCGCAGCCGGGGATTTTGGTGTGAGCGACGTCCGTGCCACGGACAAAACGGTGCGCAACGCGTTCTTTGAGTCTGTCCGGGATACCGGGGCCGGAATCGATGACATCAACGGTGACAGATTGACCCTGTCTTAGGATGCGCACTTCAATCGTGGCACCCCGGGGGGAATATTTACTCGCATTGTCGACAATATTTTTGATCAGAGCGCTCAGCGCGTAGGAATGCCCATTCACCACGACTTCATCGCCCTCGAGGGAAATCTGTTGTTGCCTTGCCTGTATAAGCGGATAGAGGTCGGTGATGACTTCCTGGCATAAACGCTTGATCTGTATTTCCTGAAATTGGCTTTTAATCTGTTCGGAGCTAGCGCGATAAAGCATGAGCAGCTGTTCAATGATATGGCCCATGCGGTCAAGGTTTTGCTCGATAGCTCGGATATCGGGATCGTCAGAAGCGAATTTTTTGCCGAGATTAAAGACATCAATTTTTAAGGCACTGACAGGGGTGCGCAGCTCATGCGCGGCATCCCCCGCAAACCGACGTTCGCGCTCGAAGGCGGCTTCGAGCCGATCTAGCAGTGAGTTGGTGGTTTCCAGCAGGGGTTGGAGTTCCAGAGGCACCGCGCCGAGTGTCAGCGCTTGCAAGTTCTGCGAGGACCTGGCGCGGAGCTCCCTCTCCACCAGTCGCAGGTGACGCAGACCGAAGGTAATAATGGTACCGATCAGCACCGCCAGTATGGGGATGCCGATGCCAATGGGTAGCAGAGTTTGGGTCACCACCTCTTCGACAATTTCAAACTGCAATGCCCGGCGCTCGGCCACGACGATCAGTTCTCCAGAAGGGGTCGTAGTCGATAGCGTTCGCCACAAGATGCCGTCGTGACTGACGTCGATAAACCCGTCAGATCCACTGCTGATAGGAGTTTCAGGGGCTCCTGGTGAGCCTCTGACGAGTTGCCCATCGCGATCAAAAATCTGAAAAAGCTGATTGACTGATTCCGATGTTTCCAGCGTTGCCTCAGAACGCAACAGCTGGCTTTTTTCTGCCAGCTGTTGGTCGAGCAGTGATTGTGTAGCTATGGTGCCCGCGCGGTAGCCCTGAAAAGAGGCTATAAAAATGACAACAACGGTTGCCGCCAGAGAGACCAGAATCAGGAATCGGCGGATCGAGAGTATCAAAGACCGACTCCGTAGCCGATGCCCCGAACGGTTTTTATAAAATCCCGGCCAAGTTTTTTGCGCAGATTGTGGATATGAACTTCAATAGCGTTGCTGGTGAGCTCTTCACCCCAACCCATGATTTTCGCTTCCAGTTGCTCGCGCGAGAGCAGCCGCCCACGATTCTCCATCAGCGTTGTCAGCAGGGTGTACTCCTTAGAGGAGACCGACACTGGTTGATCGTCGCGAAGTACGGAATTGGCTCTGACGTCTATGACTACTTCACCATGGGTCAGGGTGTCTTGCGACTGCCCGTTATTATGGCGTTGCATGACCCGCAGTCGCGCAATGAGCTCGGGCATATCGAAGGGTTTGGTTAAATAGTCGTCAGCCCCACTATCTAGGCCCGACACCTTATCGTTGAGCGAGTCGCGCGCGGTGAGCAGCATCACGGGCAAGTGCCGTTTAATGCGCTTGAGTCTCGCCAGTACCTCGAGACCATCCATGTCCGGTAGCCCCAAATCGAGAATCACCGCATCTGCGTCGGTATTTTCGACCAGGAAGAGCGCCGCTTCACCCGTATTGACGCTATCTACGGTATTACCTTCTGTTGACAGCGCTTTCTCGAGGGCCGTGGCCAGGCTGTGATCATCCTCAACCAGAATGATACGCATAAGACTGTCTCGATTTGATTTCGATATACACCGTTCCAACTCCACAAGGCACGTTTGTGAGGCTGTTTAGCCAGCCTCATCGCTCGTTGGCTTGCGAGCAAGTCAGCTCTGACACTTTTGGCACCAAGAAGTTCCGCGCCCGTACCCTCTAGTCGGGTTGCGGTCGCGCACCAGTGACATCTATCTCCACTTCGATCTGGCTCGGCTCTCCACTGACGGCGGTTACCGCCGCCGTGATTTCTTCCTCAGTCGGTTCGCGACCCTCCGAGCGCGCAGCATCCACCACCTCGCGAATCGCCTCGGCAAGTGCCTGACCGCTCGCAGTGGCATCCAGATCGTCATCTTCGACCTTGACCATAACGATGGTCTTCTCGTGGTCAACGCTCTCTGATTCGTCATCCATGATGATGCGCATTTCACGATGCATCTTCATATCGGCATCACCGCCTTGCTTCATCACCCAGACCTTGTGATTCTCTCCGTGAGGCGACGGGCCAGCATGCCCTGCTGGCCGTGTCATCGGTGAGTGATGAGGATGGGGCCTAATAAAGTCATCCGCGATGATTGCCGCGCCAATGATCAGCCCCAACAATGCAGCGGGCCCATATAAATTTTGCATGATGTCGTTTCTCCCCGGGACGTTTTGGAATCTTGTCAGTGGGCGGCGATGGCAACACACGATAGTGAACGTGTTCCGGCGCCTTACGGACCTTCTTGCTCCGCGAACCGCGCGTTAAGAGTGCTACAGTGTCGTTAAAGCTGACGGATAAATCGAGAGAGAAATGATGCGTTTTTTGCACAGTGTGGTGCAAGTCACTTTTGCATTAGTCATCACTGGATGCTCGGGGGGCGGGAGCTCCAGTCCCGCCGCTCCTCCGATCGCCGACAATGGGGGCTCGGGGAGCAACGATACCGCGAGCGCCTGTGACGCTGCAGCTCAGATTGATTTTGTGGAGGAGGTTGTCGACAGCTGGTACCTCTGGTACGACGAAATGGCTGCGGTTAATAAGTCCGACTATGACAGCGCTCAGGGGTACCTCGATGCGCGGTTGGCACCCCTGATAGACGAAAGGCGGGATTTGTTTTCCCGCATGACCACGATTACTGAAGACGAGACCAGTATTAGCTCCGGTGCCTATATCGGCTTTGGCTTCCGTTCGCAAACGACCGCTACGCGGCTTTTTATCATCGACGTGTTTGAGAGTGGTCCGGCCTACGCCGCCGGCGTCCGGCGGGGAATGGAGCTCATTGCCGTAGATACAGGAGCCGGTTTTGAAACGCTGGAGGAGCTCAGTGCGAGAGGCGCCTCAAATGAGGAGATTTTTGGTGCCACTGAGGTTGGCGTATCAAGGATATTTAGGTTTCTTGATCAAGAAGAGGAGTTAGAGATCGAGGTGGTGAAAGAGGAGCTTTCGCCACCGGCACTGGCGGGTGAGCCTTTGTTGATTGAGCGAGCAGGACTCTCTCCCGTGGGTTATCTGCACTTTAGACAATTTATCGACGCGGCGTTGGACCCCGCCGACGGCTACTTCTCGCTCTCTGATGCGAGTCGATTATTTAATGAAGAGGGCGTTACCGATCTGATTGTGGATTTGCGTTACAACGGGGGTGGATTGCTTAGCGTTGCCGATACCATGATGGATCTGCTCGCGGGTATTACCGGGGAAGGCGACCCCTCTTATAAAGTGCAAGTCAACGATCAGCATCCCGATTACAACGAGGACGAGAGTAACTGGGGAATTTTTGACCGATTGCCAGACACGGCCTCTCCCATTCGCATTGCTTTTATCACTTCTGGTGGTACTGCATCGGCCAGCGAGCTAGTCATCAATGGACTCGATCCCCATGTTGAGGTGGTGTTGGTGGGTGCCGATACCTACGGCAAGCAAGTAGGGCAGGGCCGCTGGGATATGCACGAGTCAATAGAGGGTTTGGAGAGGGCAGATTGCGATATTGCGCTCCGCCTGACTGCTTTCGAGCTGGTTAATGGGGAGAACCAAGGGGACTACCACCAGATCGGACTTGCGGGCACGGGGCGCTTTACGCTGTGCGCGGCTGAGGAGGATATATCCAAAGCTTTTGGGGATCCCGAGGAAACCCTCGTAGCAACTGCTATGGATTGGTTTGAATCCGGTGCCTGCCCCTCCGCGGTGAGTGGATTGGCGCCCCCCAATAGGGCTCAGCAGCGTTCGCAATTGGCGCCCTGGCTGCCGGTAGAATTCATACCGGAGCGTGTGGATGAGAACCTGCGCTAGTCTCAATTATTGATGGTGGTCTGTCGGCCAATGTGCACGTGGCCGCGCCGTGTGAGGAAATAACTTGAAAACGTCAGATGTGAATCAAACGAGCAATACCTTTCTGGATATCGTCAATGCCCGGCGCTCGATGCGCGACTTTAAGTCCGATCCCGTGCCCGAGGCGGTGATATCTGCGGTATTTGGTGCGGCACAGCGAGCGCCCAGCAACTGCAACACTCAGCCCTGGTTTGTGCATGTAGTGACCGGAGAGACATTAGAGCGGCTGCGCGCCGAGCTCCCCGCCAAGTTTGCCGCCGGCGAAATCGCCCTTGATTTCCCTTACGACGGCCAGTACGACGGCGTCTATAAGGAGCGCCAGTACGCGTCGGCCGCGGCGCTCTATGACTCTCTGGGTATTGCGCGAGAACAGAAGGCAGAGCGCAACGCCTGGTTCATGCGCAATTTCAGTTTTTTCGATGCGCCCGCGGTCGCTTTTTTTACCCTCCCCACCGGCTTCGGTTTGAGAGAGGCGTGCGATCTTGGGATGTATGCCCAAACCGTTATGTTGGGGCTTACCGCCCATGGCCTCGGTTCCTGCCCGCAAACGGCACTGGCTTTTCTGGCGAATGTGATTCGGCCGACGCTATCCCTCGGCGATCATGAGCAACTCATGTTTGGTATGTCCTTTGGGTACCCCACGGACACGGCCGTGAACGAGGTTCGGACAGAACGCGCTGGGTTGGCGGAGGTGGTCACCTTTCATCGCTGAGGACACTTGCCTCCCCGGTGCTGATACTGAGAGGCATGTCGCGTTAGCTTGACTGTGGGGGAGAGGCCACGAACTCCGAGACATTGAGATTAAAGCCCGAGAGTGCGTTGAAGTGCAGCGGCGCTGACATCAGCTTCATCTGACTAAGACCGAGGTGCCGTAATATCTGAGCGCCGGTACCAATGAGGCGATAATTTTGAGGGGGCTGCGGGCGCTGCTCCTCGTGGAGTAAATGATTGAGATCCTCCAATACGGAGTTCGATGTCTCAGTTCCGCCCAGCAGAACGACCACCCCGCGGCCTTCGTCTGCGACGTAGCGCATGGCCGCGCGATAGGACCAGCCGCCGCCATTAGAAGGGCCCATCTGTGTGCCGAGTAAATCTCTCAGGGTGCTGATCGGTTGCACTCTCACCGGTACTGCACCCGCTTCCTCAAGATTTCCGAGGCTCAGCGCAAAGTGGAGGGTATCGTCGATGAGGTCCCGAAAGGTGTGGAGCTGGAACTGCCCCCACTCGGTATGAATTGCTTCGGCACTGTGTAGCTCCACCGACTGCTCGTGCAGGGACCGGTATTCAATCAGGTCGGCTATGGTCCCCATATTGAGGCCGTGTTCTTTTGCAAAAACCTCCAGCTGAGGGCGGCGTGCCATGGTGCCGTCTGGATTCATAATCTCGACAATGACAGCAGCGGGTGCGAGTCCGGCCATGCGTGCTAGATCAACACCTGCTTCGGTATGACCCGCCCGTTTGAGCACGCCTCCGGGTTTTGCCACCAAGGGGAAAATGTGACCCGGCTGTCGAATATCTTTGGCCGTTGCGTGCGCTGCAATAGCAGCCCGGATGGTGTGCGCTCTTTGCGCCGCACTCACGCCCGGCGCTACCTGTTCGGTTGCGTCAATTGACACGGTGAAGTTGGTTTCGTGTTGCGATCGATTGTCTCGCACCATCAGGGGTAACTTAAGGAGTCGGGCACGCTCCGGTGTGATCGGCATACAGATCAGACCACAGGCTTCTGTTGCGAAAAAATTGATAATTTCAGGCGTGACTTTTTCCGCCGCAATGATCAGGTCGCCTTCGTTCTCCCGATCCTCATCATCCATCAGGATCACCATTCGACCTGCGCTGATGTCGTCGAGCAGAGTTGGAATGTCACTCAGCATGTCAGTTATTCGCGTTGTGGATTTAGATCAGTTCAATGGCCATGGCAGTTGCTTCACCACCGCCGATGCAGAGCGCGGCAATGCCTCGCTTTTTGCCATAATGCTCCAGTGCATGCATCAGCGTAACAATGATGCGTGATCCCGTTGAGCCAACGGGATGTCCCTGAGCGCAAGCGCCCCCGTGGACGTTGACGCAGGCGGGGTCAAGATCCAAAGCCCGCATCGTGAGCATCGTTACCATGGCGAACGCTTCGTTAACCTCCCAAAGGTCGACGTCCGATGCCGACCAGCCTGTTTTGGCGAGCAGCTTCTCCACTGCACCGATCGGCGCCAAGGTAAAGGATTCCGGCGCCAGGCTGTGTCTTGTATGGCCGATGATGCGCGCCCGTGGCGTCAAGCCGTGTGACGCTGCTGCGGCTTCACTGGCGAGCAGTAATGCGCTTGCGCCGTCGGAAATCGAGCTCGAATTAGCAGGCGTAATCGTGCCATCCTTGGCGAAGGCAGGGCGCAACTGCGGAATCTTTTCCAAATTCGCCTTGTGCGGCTGCTCGTCAATCGACACACAGTGCTCACCCCGTCGCGTGCGTATTGTCACCGGCGCAATTTCCTGACTGTTCAGGCTTTGGTCGATTGCGCGCTGCGCACGGGTCAGGCTCTCGATGGCGAAGGCGTCCATCTCTTCTCGGGTCAGACCATGCTCGTCAGCGGTTTTCTGCGCAAATGTGCCCATCGCGGCACCGGTGTAAGCGTCTTCGAGCCCGTCGTAAAACATATGGTCATACAGTTGGGAGTGTCCCAGCCGTTGCCCCTTGCGGCCGGTAAGCAGTAATTGCGGGGCATTGGACATACTCTCGAGACCGCCCGTGATGGCCAGTTGGTTAGTGCCGGCGGTAATACTGTCTGCGCCAAATATGGTGGCCTGCATGCCGCTACCGCAGGCCTTGTTAATCGTCACGGCGCCGGTACTGCTCGGTATGTTGGCCCCTAGCATCGCTTGCCTTGCAGGACACTGTTTTAATCCCGCTGGGAGCACGCATCCCATAAACACTTCATCGATCGCCTCCGGTGCGACCCCGGTGCGCTCCAGTGTGGCGGCGATGGCGGTCGTTCCCAATTCATTTGCGGTAGCCTCCGAGAGGTCTCCCAGCAGTCCGCCCATGGGCGTTCGGGCGCCACCAATAATCAATACGTCGCTCACGGTTGATCCTCATAGTTGTGCGTCGGGGCGGGCATTTAGCCCCAACCGCGGCATGCCTGCAAGTTCAGCCCGAATGCGGGTCCGGGGAAAACGCTTTTTCGCGCACGGCCGCTCGGTAACGGGTGGGCGTTAAGCCAAGCTGTTTTCTGAACACGCGGGTAAAGTGCGATGGATCTGTCAAACCCACCTCAAACGCCACTTCGGTAACCGAGAGGTTAGTCCGTCTGAGTAACGATTGCGCCTCGTCGAGGCGTCGCCGCAGCGCGTAATCGCCAATAGAGAGACCCGCGGCCATTTTAAATCGGCGAGACAGGGTGCGCGCGCTGACCCCGAATCGGGCAGCGAGATCAGGCACTGATGGTATGCCACGGAGATCTTTGGCGATTTCAATTTGCGCATCAGCCACCAGTTCATCTCCATGCAGCTCGCGGGGAGCCCCCACGGTTGAGGGTGAAAAGCGCTGTCTGATTTCGGGAGAAAACTGGTTCTCGATGTGCCTGGCGGCCCGCATAGAAAAAATTTCTGAGCAGAGGTAAACCATCAGGTCGGCTACCGAGTTGACGCTACTGACGCAATAGATGGGGCCGGACTGGGTAATAAGTTGCTGTCGCTCCAGCTGGATAGCGGGATAACGGGCTGCGAAAGTGTCAAACCACTGCCAATGGGTGGTGACCGAGCGACCCGCCATGGTGCCTGTCTCTGCCAGTAAAAACGTACCCGAGCCAACGCTCACTGTCAGCCCGCCTTGGGCTACGTGCGCTGAGATTCGCTCTATATGATCGGGATGCTTGCGAATCACGCGACCCGGATGACGCCAGATAGCGGGAATGATCATGAGGTCGATGTGATCGATGGCGTCCAGTGGTTGGGTGGCGATGGTGAGCCCACTTTGCGTAACGAGCAGGCCACCGCTAGAGCTAAAACACTCGAACTGCAAAGTCTGCACCGAGCGCTGGCTTTTGGTTTGCGCTGCACCGGTCAGAATTTCCATGGGCAGGGTGACGGAAGACGCCAGCATGTGCTCGTGTACCAGTGCGGCAACGCGAAAGGGCGATGCTAAAAGTGGCGATATGTGCATAATAAATGGCTGTATACGCATAGTTTTTGCGCTTGTCCAGCGTACACTCCCGCAGCACTGTAAGCGCAGCGATCAGCGGCCATCTGACGCCCCAATGTCGTTAGCGTAGGCGCTTGTCGTAACTGCATTTGGAGACAGTATGCTCAGACTTCCCATCATGGTGGCCGCCGGCGGCGTCAATAGCGCGGGCAGAACCTCTCGCCGACACGCATATAAGAGGATGGTGTGGGACTCGATCTCTGCGGCTGAGCGCAGTGCGACCGAGAGTGCCCTTGGGCAAATGATGGACGCGGCCGATACCGACGCCATTCTCCGGCACACTTTGATCAGAGAAATTGAGCCGCAGTGGTTTGACCATCGGGCGGTGAGTTGGCACCGACGCGCACAGACGCTCCCGGGTGCGGCCCCTGCGGCGTTTGAGTTCAATCCAGGAGGCATGGTTGACGGCACGGTATCGGGCGCGATCTCAGAGCAGCTAAATGGCAAAACGGTCACAGTCTCAGTTCCAGAGCGGACTGAGGTGCTGTTACCCAGTACCCGACCCTTTGAGGTGAGTGCCGCGGGACAGCTCCCCAGTGGATTTGATCCCGGTCGTTTATACCCCTCTCGCAGTCATCCGCGTGCCGTGCAGATGGCGATTTTTGCCATGTCTGACGCGCTTGCTGATCTCGGGATCGATTGGTCCGATATCACGTCGAAAGTGCCCGGAGATGCGATCAGCGTCTATGTCTCCAGCGCCATGGGGCAACTGGATGAGTCAGGCACTGGCGGCATGTTGCGATCGCGCTTGCTAGGGCGTCGCGTCACGTCAAAGCAGTGCCCTTTTGGCTTCGCGGAAATGCCCGGCGACTTTATCAGCGCTTATGTGCTGGGCAGTTTCAGCGCTACGGGACCGGCGTTGGGCGCCTGCGCCACTTTTCTCTACAACCTGAGGCTGGGCATTGAGGACATCCGCAGCGGGCGTTCCCGCGTGGCGGTGGTGGGTGCGGCCGAGGCACCGGTGAATGTAGAGGTTATGGACGGATACGTTGCCATGGGTGCGCTGGCGACCGATAAGGGCCTGCGCCAGCTCGACGGTCAGTCAGACCTAGCCTCGATAGACCATCGTCGTGCCTGCAGGCCGTTTGGTAACAATTGTGGATTCACAATGGCGGAGTCCGCGCAGGTGGTTGTGTTGATGGACGATGCGTTGGCATTGGAACTCGGCGCGCCGATTCTGGCGGCTGCGCCCTACGTCGGTGTCAGGGCCGACGGGGCCAAGAAATCGATCTCTGGCCCGGGTGCCGGCAATTACCTTACGGTGGCTGAGGCGGTTACGGCCACGCGCGCCATTCTGGGTGACGAACGGCTTCGACGCCGTGGGATGGTACAGGCCCATGGCACGGGAACGCCTCAGAACCGCGTCACGGAATCGACATTGCTGAGCAAAGTGGCTCAAGCCTATGGCGTGGATGAGTGGCCGGTGGCGGCCATTAAGAGTTATGTGGGGCATTCGCTGGGCGCTGCTGCCGGAGATCAACTCACCGCGATGCTGGGCATTTGGCAGCACAATAGGGTGCCGCGAATTCAGAGTATTGACGCGATTGCCGAAGACGTGGTGACGGAGAGACTCGCGTTTGCGCTGGCTGAGAGAGGAAGCGAAGACATCGACTACGCCCTGATCAATAGCAAAGGATTCGGCGGCAATAATGCCACGGCGGCACTGTTGAGCCCCCTAACCACCGAAGCACTCCTCGCGAAGCATCACGGACAGAAGGCCATGACGGCATGGCGTCGCCAACAAGAAGCAAGCACCGCAGCCCAAGACGCGATCGAGGCTTCACGGCTGTCGGGCCAATGGTCACCCCTGTACCGGTTTGACGAGGGCGTGCTCACCGACGCTGATGTCACGGTTACCGACAACAGCGTCTTGTTCGGAGATCGCGCTATCCGTGTGCGCGCCTCAGTGCCAGAGGAATGGCGTATCGTTTGATTCCTCTCGCAGTTTGTTAAGCTACTCAAACATCATTCACGAAGCCGCCATGTCTGTTCTCGATACACTGCTAAACCGTAACTCTCACGCCCGTCTGATTGAACCTGGTCCTGACGCCGAAGCGGTGGCAAAGATTCTGCATGCCGCGCTGCGGGCCCCTGATCATGGCCGGCTCCGGCCTTGGCGTTATGTCGTGATTCAGGGTGGGCGTAGACGGGCATTGGGCGACTGTTTTGTCGACAGCCTCAAGTTGCGCGGTGTCTCTGACTCAGCAAAGCTCGATAAAGCCGCTAACGCGCCGATGCGAGCCCCGCTCATTATCGCGGGATTGCTGCACGCGGTAGAGCACGACACCATCAGTCGTGACGAACAGGCGCACGCTGTTGCTGCCTCTCTGGCAGCTGCGCAGATCGCCGCGGAATCTCTTGGCTTTGGTTGCATCTGGCGCACGGGCGGCTACGCGACGGACCCTCTCGTGGTCGAGACGCTCGGGGGGGCTGCGGGTGATCAGGTGGTGGGTTTTCTTTACTTGGGGACGCGAGAAGGTCCAAGCAAGCTGTTGCCGGAGGAGTCTTTAGACGCCTTCGTCAGTCATTTTTAGCCTGCGCTTGACTATCACGGTGTTACTAGTATGAGCGTGCTCAAAAGACCCTGGCTGCAGTTTCTCCTGCTGGGCATTGGTTTGTTTCTTGCAAGCCAATGGGCTTTCCCTCCACCCAAGCCAGTGCTGGGCCCTCCGAGTGCCGAGCGGCTAGATGCCATGGTTCAGAACTATGCGCAATTTGCCCAAGGCTCGGTGAGCCCCGCGGTGCTGGAGCGCTTTATCGACACGGAACTGCGAGACGAACTGCTCTTTAGAGAAGCCCTCGCGCGAGAGCTTCATTATCGCGACGTTGCGGTTGAGCAGCGCATCATCCGCAATATGCGCTTTCTGGACGCCCGCACTCAGGCTAGCGACGCCGAACTGATAGAGCAGGGCTATGCGTTGCGGCTACACCTGACTGATGAGGTGATTCGGCGCCGCTTGGTGCAAATCATGGAGCGCTTGATTGTGGCGACTCGTCCAGCGCCGTCTCCCACAAACGAGCAGGTGGAGGCACGATACGAGCGCGATCTGGCGGCCTGGCGTGAGCCGCAGCGCTACTCGTTCAGTCATGTATTTCTCTCTCCGGATCGCAGTAGCGAGATGAGCGGGGTTGTGGCTGAGATAGAGGCAAAACAGCTGGGCCCCGCCGAAGCACGCTTGCTCGGTGCGCCTTTTTTATCGGGTTATGAATTTTCGAGGCAGAGCCCAGATCAGATAACGCGCGTTTTTGGGGGCGTGTTTACCGAGCAGCTGAGCGCGCTTAGCGTCGAGACTAATCAATGGTTTGGCCCAATAGCGTCTGTTTTTGGCCAGCATTACGTTTATGTGCAGGCATTTGCAGCTCCGCGCACCCTCGCGTTGGAGGAAGTACGCGAGCGAATAGGGCGAGATCTGATCCGCGAGGCTGAGGCACAGTCGATTCAGGATTGGGTGGAAAGCGCGATGGCCCGCTATGAGGTGAGGCGATCATGAGAATCTGGTTGCTACTGATCGTCGCTCTTTTTTCCTCAGCGGTATCTGCGCACCGCTTCGCGCCCTCGCTTCTCGAAATTAGACAGCTCTCCGAGAATAGTTTTAACGCGACCTGGAAGACGCCGATACAGAAGGTATCCGCGGTGCCCATGGAGCCGGTCTTTCCGGCTGATTGTGAGATCACCTCCACTTCTCCGTGGATTCAGGAGGGCACCGGTGTGCTCATGCAGATGGACTTGTCCTGCACTGACGGTTTGGTGGGGAAGACACTATCGGTGAGTGGGTTGGGGGATAACCAGTCTTCCGCTTTGCTTCGACTCTATCTGACGCAGGATATTTTTCATCAAGCCGTGTTCACGGCGGCTGAGCCCCGCTTTGTGGTGCCCGTTGAGGGTACCGCCGGTAGCGTCACACGCGATTACATTGAGCTGGGTGCAGAGCACATCTGGGAGGGCCCGGACCACCTGCTTTTTGTGATGGGTCTTCTTTTTTTGGTCGGCTGGAACCGTCGATTAGTACTCACCGTGACCGCCTTCACCGTGGGGCACAGCATTACGCTCGCCATGGTAACGCTTGGCGTATTTGAGTATCCGGTAGCGTTGGTTGAATTTATGATTGCGCTGTCGATTTACGTGCTTGCGGTGGAGTTGGCGCGTGAGGATGGCGGGGGTGCGCTGTGGCGTCAACCTTGGTGGTTGGCGGCGGGATTTGGTCTACTCCACGGCATGGGTTTTGCCGGCGCTTTGGCCGAAACCGGTTTGCCCCAGTCGAACGTTCCGCTGGCGTTACTGGCTTTCAATATCGGGATCGAACTGGGTCAACTGACCTTTATCGCGTTACTCGTTGTGCTGTTCGCTGCCGGCGCGAGATTAGCAGGCGCGAGCCGCATGGCCGCCCTGCGTCCCGTGCCCATTTTTGTATTGGGCGGCCTGTCCGCGATGTGGTGCATTGAGAGAGGGTTGGAGGTCCTGACGTAGTCAGGGGTTACCTGGCCAGTTCTTCATCGGTATGACGGGGTGAAATGCAATCGCAATGCCCTCGTCTATGTGGTTTTCATTTTCGAGCACATCCCTGCGGCGCACGAAAGCCGTCCCGCTTCGGGTGTCTACGGCGTCGGTCACCTCTATGCCGCCTTCGCCAGAGAACAGGCGCTCGAGATCCATATTGAACCAGGCAACTCGGATGCTGGCTGCTGATACGGCCCGCGCCCAATCAAATTCTGCGGTGACTCCACTACCCGCGCCCTGGATAGCCGGCTTTCGCGTGACACCGTCGAAGCGGGTCACGCGGTTGAGTCCTTGCTCGTAATAGACATCTTTTTCAATGATATCGGTGAAAACAATGCTGCCGATGTCGGTTTGCTGTCGCAGCTGGTCTCGGACTGCTTGCACTATTTGAATGAAGGATTTTTGATTTACCCGGCCCGTGGTGGGGTCGACGGGGTCTCCGTAGATCAGTACGGCGTTATTCCAGCGCTGTGAGAACTCTCTTTGAGGGCGGACGTCGTAGCCAGCACTTTCAAGATACTCGGTGACCCGGGCGTCGACAAAAGGCTCCCGCTTCGCGAGGTAGTTGCGCGAAGGTACGCCGAGGTTGACGCTGGCGATGACAACGACACGGCTATCCAGTTGATTGAAGACTGTAGACTCGAAAACATTGTTGGGCGTAGTCGCGTTATAACCCCCGCCCACAGTGGCTGAGCCGCATGCGGTGAGGGCGGCATACAAGGCGCCCACCAGACCCAGCCGCCGGATTTTTACTCGCGTTCGTGGTAACGGTAGGGTGGACAGTGAGGAGAGAGAGATTCTGCGCATGCTGACGATCCTTTTAAAACAGAGGCCCATGCTAACAAAGGAGGGGCAGTCATGAACAATTCGCTCCGAGCGGTGTCGGGTGGACTGGGCCGCGATGTCATTTTATTGCACGGTCTATTTGGGCGTGGGAGCAATTTACGAGGGATAGCGCGAGCGCTTGAGCCTCACTGTAGAGTGCATTGCCTGGATTTGCCTGATCACGGAGGCTCGACGTGGCTGGCTGCGGCGTCACTGGATACCTACGCTGAGGAAGTGTCGCTATGGATGACCGCCAACCGCATTGACGAGGCTGATGTGATAGGACATTCGCTGGGGGGCAAGATAGCGATGCAACTGGCGCTGAATCATGCCGCACAGGTGGGGCGCTTGGTTGTTGCCGATATTGCGCCGGTGCAGTACCCCGCCCAACACGCGGAAATCCTGGCTGTGATGGCGCGGGTGCAGGCAGGCCACTGTCAAACGCGCGCGGCTGCTGAAGCGCTGCTGGCGGAGGTAATCCCAGAGCCCGGGGTGCGCGCTTATTTGCTGATGAGTCTCAAGAGCGGTTCAGTCGGTTACGAATGGTGCCTGAATCTCGCTGGCTTGACTGCGGGATACCCACATTTGCGAGCACCGCCCTCGGGGCAGCAACAGTGCCAAGCACCGACGCTGTTTCTTCGTGGTGGTAAATCCGGTTACATCACGTCAGACCACTTGCCCGAGATCAGTCGCCGGTTCCCGCATAGCAGTGTTCAGACCGTGCCAGAAGCAGGCCACTGGTTACACGTTGATCAGCCGGGGCTGGTGAATGAGGCGATACGGCGGCATTTGCTGGAAGATATTGCCCCGGTATGCGATTGATGCCCCATCAAAACTGTCCACAGATTATGTGGATAACTCATTGGATAATTTGTTCAATATGCCACTTGAGGCAAGGAGCCCGTCACTGGTGTCAAATTGGTTAAATTTTGACCATGACAAATTAATTCAATAAATACATTTACTTATAGAATTTTTATCAGCGTGATTGTGGGCTTTCATCGTTAAATTACAATGTTATTACTGTCGCCCCATCTTTGTGCATAACAAAAGCGGGACCTCTACTACAGAATGTTAATTTTATGCAATAGCCTCGAGCCACTTTTTTTAAATTATTTTGCCCGCTGCTCGATTTAATCCCCGCGATATCGGCAACCGGTATCGCAAGTTTCGCTAATTTCCACCTCAGTCAGCTCGGGCAGGGCAGGTTTAAGGCGTTGCCATATCCACTGAACCAGATGTTCGCTGGTCGGGTTCTCTAGGCCCGGGATCTCGTTGAGGTAGTGATGGTCTAGCTGCTCCAGAAGCGGCTCAAAAGCCTGCCGGATGTCGTCAAAATCCAGGATCCAACCGGTTTTGGGATTCATTTCGCCCGAGAGGGTAATGCGCACCTTAAATGAGTGCCCGTGCAAGCGCGAGCACTTGTGGCCTTGGGGTACTTCTGGGAGTAAATGGGCCGCTTCAAAGCGAAAATCTTTATAGAGTTCCATCGTTGGGGTTTTCTCGAGGCTGGAGCCAAAATCGTCGGCGATTCTACACGCTTTAGTGGTGCGCGCCTGCCTCTTAACGACCTGAAATACGCCCCAAAGCGCATTGACAGTGTGAGTTCGATCCCTATAATGCCGATCTCTTGTCAGGGGGTGATTAGCTCAGCTGGGAGAGC
>VMDB01000084.1 GCA_008081075.1 Halieaceae bacterium | reverse complement strand
TTACCTGCCGCGCACAATCAAGCACCATGCGAACGCCGGTTGCTCCAACCGGATGGCCCAACTCAATCAGGCCGCCAAGAGCATTTAAAGGCAAGCCCCTGTCGCGCGCAATAGGATCTTCCTCTAAGGCTTTCCAGCTTTGGCACGGAGTTGTGAGCCTTCTGTAGTCACTGGCCATATATTTCGTCACGCTAAAGCAATCCTGAGTTTCGAGACCGTCGAGTATATGGCAAATTAACGGCCTTTCGAGAGCGGACATGCGCGCTGGGTTTTTATTTCACCTGCAGATCTGTCGCAGTTTACAATTAACCTGAAGATTCTGTTCGCGGCATTTTCTCCCGTGTTTGCGCCGAAAATACCAGCGTTCTAACTTACGCGCTGACGCGGTCTTTGGCCCGTGTTGAGAGGCAGGTGCACGCATGATATTTCAAGGCAGCGATCGTCCCAACAGTCTTTACTCATGGTACGTCGTTGTCGTGCTTATGTTGTGTTACGCACTCTCGTTTATTGATCGGCAGATCCTCAGCCTGCTTGTTGAGCCCATAAAGGCCGATCTTGAGCTGAGCGACACAGAGTTCAGCCTACTGCAAGGCATGGCGTTTGCCCTGTTTTATACCTTTGTTGGTCTCTACATGGGCAAGCTTGCGGACACGCGCAATCGACGCAACCTGATTATTTTAGGCGTTGCAGCGTGGAGCGCGATGACGGCATTGTGTGGCTTTGCCAAAAGCTTCAGTCACTTATTCATGGCGAGAGTGGGTGTTGCTGTCGGTGAAGCCACCTTGTCCCCGGCTGCTTACTCCATCACAGGCGACTACTTTACTAAAGACAAGCTTGCCCGGGCCATGAGCACCTATTCCGTGGGCGTCTTCCTGGGTAGCGGCCTGGCCTTTGTCGTCGGCGGTGCTCTAATCGCGTCTATTCCTGCCCTTGCAACGCTTCCCCTGGTGGGTGAAGTCAAAGCGTGGCAACTTGTTTTCATCATTGTCGGATTAGCGGGTATTCCCTTCGCCTTGCTTGTCCTCACTGTCAGGGAGCCGCCGCGCGGCAGATATAGTGATACAGCGAGGGAGCAGGTCGAGAACGTGACCGTGTTCAACTCGGTAAAGTACTTCACGAGGCACTGGCGCTTTTACGGCCCCCACTTCATCGGCTTCTCCATGCTGACGACCATTGGGTATGCCTTTCACTCTTGGGTCCCTGCCTTTTTTATCCGCACCCACGGTTGGGAGGCCAGTGAAATAGGCCTCACCTACGGCACGATCAATATCATAGCCGCCCCCTTGGGTGTACTGGCGGGCGGCTGGTTTGGCGATAAATTGGCCAAAGCGGGCATACAGGACGCCTTTATAAAAGGCCCCATTGCCGGAGCCATCCCACTGTGGATCTTCGCGAGCCTGGCGACCGCGCCCTTTATTGGCATGCCGACGCTGTCACTCGTCCTATTGGCGGCGCTGCACTTTTTTGCGAGCTTTCATGCCGGGATGGCGGTCGCTGCCCTGCACACTGCCACGCCGCTGACAATGCGGAGTCAGGCCACGGCGGCTTATCTCTTCGTCATCAATCTGATTGGGCTGGGTGGCGGTCCTTTAATCGTTGCGCTGCTTACTGATTTTGTTTTTCAGGATGAACGTCTTATCGGTTCGTCGCTGATGGTGGTGGGTGCTTGCGCTACTCCCATTGCCATCTTCATGTTGAGTCTCGCCGCCCGTCAATATCGAGCTCTGACCGGCACTCCCAGCTAGGCATCGGTAACGCGAGAACGAAAATGCTTGAAATTGTCAATGAAGAACGATCGACCACTGCTGCCATTGTCCTGCCGGAGCGCATCCAGACAGGGACGCACGCCTGCTGGATTGAGGGCGAACGCCTCAATGCAGAACGCCCTTGCCCATGAGGGTTGACCTGCGCGTTGAAGCGCGTCATGGCACGTCCAAATGACGGCGCACTGGGTCTTTCTTCACGGCATCAACAACACGCCACGGGTTTGGACCCCGATTATCCAAGCCATGGCAATAACCGCCCGATCCCTGTCACCCGAATATCCCGCAACCGCGGATATTGACGCCATCGCGCGGTTGGTCTGGGACGAATGCCCAGACAACGCCGTGTTGGTGGGACATTCTTTTGGAGGCTATGTAGCACTCGCCATGCTTGCCCAGCGACCCGCGGCGGTTGCCGGGATAGCACTGGTCAACTCGCATGCGCGCGCCGACACAGAGGCAGCGCAAGCGATTCGCGAACAATCAGCGCAAGCTGCGGACGCCGGGAAGTACAGCCAACTGGTGGAGGCGGTAACGAAGCGGGTCTACCACCCTGATAACCTGTCCAACGGTCATCTGATGCGTCATCGGGAAGCGGAAGCGATCGGGTATGGTGCCGCACGGTTTGCCGCCCATCAGCGCGCCTGCGCCCGGCGCCCCGACAGAGAAGCGGTGCTGCGGCAATTCACAGGTGCAAAACTCGTTGTTACATCAGAAATTGATCTCGTGATTGATCCGGCGGAGCAACGATCGCTGGCCCAGCGCTGTGGTGCCGCGTTCCATTCGATTGGCGGTGCTGGACACATGCTTCCGGCGGAGCAGCCGCAGCGGCTGGCCGCTCATTTAACAGCTTGGGGTCGTGCGCTCTAGGCGCCAACCCCTTCTTCGCTCGCCCATTCAGCCAACTCGTGCCGCAACACTTTGCCCAATGGGTTTCGCGGTAGTGCCTCAATGACCAAAAGGCGCTCCGGCAACTTAAACTTGGCAACACCGCACTGCATCAAGAACGCGCAAATATCCTCCAGTGAGGGTGTGCCGCCATCAGTCGGTACGATACAGACACAAATCTTTTCGCCGAGAATGGCATCGGGATAGGCACAAACCGCCGCTTCAGCCAGTGCCGGATGACCCTCCAGCAGGGTGTCGAGCTCGGCCGGTGAAATTTTCATCCCACCCCGGTTGATAATGTCCTTTAATCGGCCAGCAATGCGATAGAACGCGCCATCGCCGCCGCAAATCTCGACCACATCGCCGGTGCGGAAAAAGCCCTGCGAGGTAAACAAATCATCCCGGCTCGAATTGAGATACCCGTCAAACACCGTGGGGCCGGAGAAGCAGAGTTCGCCACGGTCACCTTTTTGCGTCAGTTCGTTCCCTGTCTCGGGATCCACCACGGTAGATCGAACCGTTTCGTGTAATGGCCCGGTCCAGCGTGTGTGGCGGGTGCCACTGCGGGGAAACATCGCGGCCCGCTCCTCGGGATCGGGTATGGCTACTGGCGAGGAGATGAGTGCGATACCTTCGTTGGATCCGTAGATGTTGTAGATGTTGACGCCATAGTCCCTTTCAAAGGTTGCAATCATTTCCGGGGCTAGAGGAGCTGACCCGGATCCAATGCCCCGCAGGGCAGGGAAGTCGAAGCTGCTCCAGAGGGCCGGCTCTTTGGCAAGCTTGTTTAACAGGGCCGGCGGCGCGATGGTGAAGGTGACGTTGTCGCGCTGAATCTGCTCTAGGAACACCGGCACATCGAGCGGGTGATGCAAGACAATCCCACAGCCAAGCTTTGCAGCGGGGAAAAGAAATCCACCAAGAGCCGACATATTGACCATCGGAAAGGGATTAAGCAGTACGTCACCCGGCTGATACTCGCTACCCGTAGCTGTCATATGACCGGAGGCCAGCCACATATTGTGAGACCGCGGCACGCCCTTGGGTGTCCCAGTTGTACCTGACGTCCAGCAGATAGTGCAGATGTCATTCGCACTCGCCGGGTTGTCGCTGCGGTGGCGTTGCAGGACATTCCGCTCGCTGTCGCCCAGACCCGTCGCGCCCCGGATGATCAGATCGTCGCCCATGGCCAGGATCTTTTGCGCAGGTAGCGCAGCGAGCCCATTGTCAGCAAGGTTGGCGTCGCGAAACGACGCGGCGCCAATAAACCATGCAGGTTCCAGTGCCGAGGCGAGTGACGCTATTTCGTGTCGCCCGTATTGCACCGGTAAGGGAGAAGCGATGGCGCCAAGCTTGCTCAGCGCGTAATAAAGCACCATCAGGTCGACCACGTTGGGCATTTGCAACATCACCGGGTCGCCGCAGGCGACACCCCGTTGGAGCAAGTCAATCGCCAGGGCGTCACTGGCGTTGTCGAGTTCTGAAAAGGTCAGTCTGAGGGGAGGGCTGTCTGTAAGCTGCTCACGGGTGTGTTGGTCAGCAGCCGCCATCGCATTTGGGTACTTTTCTGCCTGAATACTCAGGTAATCGCAGAGGGTCTTATCGCCCCACAGGCCGGCCTGAGTCAGTTTTTGAATGCGCTCGGGTGTTGATGTCTTCAACGCAAAACCTCACAGGTTGATTTCAGAAACCGAACTGCTTTTTTACCACATGCACGAGAGTGTCTGCCGAATGCTCCAATTCGAACACGCCGCCTCAGTGCTCAGGATTCAACCCAGAATCATTCGAGCCGCTTCACGCCCCGAGGCCGCCGCTGATTCGGTTCCTATCGTCCCAACCGGCGCGCAGCCATCGCCCACGTTATACAGGCCAAGTACCGAGGTGTTCACGGGCATGCCGCGACCAACCCATCGATGCATCCCGGGTGAGTCACCGCGATGCTTGGCTTTGACCAAAAACTTTGCCTTGTCCAGAATCCCCGGAAAGTTGGCTTCGAGCTCGCTAAGCATCATCTCAAATTCACGATCGAGCTCAGGTTTTGCTGCATCCGCAGGGGCCCCGAAAGCCGTGTGTAAGTAGATGCCCTCGGGTGAGATATCCGGTGAGATCGCCGAAGGAATTTCCAGGTAGATCAGATTGGTCGTGTTACCGAAGACCATACAGCCCGCAAAGTCCGCCATGACGGGCTCATTCAAAACGAAACTCGCGTGCATGATGGGTGCGTCAATATCATCTTGTTCAAACTTAGCCATGTAACTCGCTTCAAAGACACTTCCACCACCCGCCAGCGCTATCGTGCGCCGCGGCCCCGCATTCGATAACACCAGCGGTGCTGCCAGCTTCTCTGCATCGCCCGCTGCATTTTTAATTTCAACACCGGTGACTCGATTGCTCTCGACATGGATTTTTCGACAGGGCGAGCGCGTCATAACCCGCGAGCCTCGCGCTTCTATTGCACTCGCAAGCGCCCCCATCAACTGCGCATTGCCCAGACGGGCCATACCAAACTGGCTTCCCTTGGAGTGGTATTTCAGAAAATTAAAGAACTCGCTGGCGGGGATCTCATGCATGTTGACCCCCATGAGGGCAGCGCAATAACCCTGAAAGAGGTTTTTGACTTCCTGACAGTCGGTGTATTGATCAAACCAATCGAGGATGGTGATGGATCCCAGGGGTGTCCAGGTAGTCAGGGCATCGATAATTCGCTGGTGAAACTGGGCCGCTGCAGCAGGGTCCTGCATCGCAAATTCGATCATGCCCAGCAGGCCGCCGCCCTTGGGTGAAATATCGTAATCGCCATGGGCCAGTCGATAGCGCATTTTCCCGGTCAGGTTAATCATGTCCATATCAACGCCCAGCGCGTCAAAGGCTTGTCGAATGGCGCTGCTTGGCCCCATGGGAATCATGAGCGCTCCGGTTGTCACCAGGCAGTCCTCTCTGGCCCGATGCGAGCACCGGCCCCCAAGATGAGGTGACTTCTCGACTACGGCAACGCGCATGCCACCCGCAACGAGGTAGGCCGCCGCACACAGGCCACCCATGCCGGCACCTACAATGATTGCATCGAATTCATGCTCCATAGCGTCCTCAGAAATTCTTATTTTGTTGGCGGGCCTTCACCGGGTTCGGGACAGCGAGCCGATGGTTACTGTCCGGCAATTTGCTCTGGTTTCATCCAGCAGGCGTGGAACCCAGGTGGAATCCGATGCGGCATGTGAACCCGTGCAATGGGGCCAATACTCAAATCTGCGGCGTCGAAAATCTGTAATTCCTGGGTCCGGGTGTCGTCATTCCAGACAAAAACAACCACGTAGCCGTGATCCTCGGCACGCTGGTTGTCGGCCGGTGCAAACCAGGGCTCGCTGTACCAACAATGCTCTGCGCTATCGGTCCAAGAGGACAAACGCTCACCGGTATCCGTATTGTATTTACAGATGCCGTCCCATTTGAGCAATTGCGGATGGTGGTCGACCAGGTAGGCAAATTGACTGTGACGCCCCGTTCTCTGGGTGTCGTAGCTGGGAAATTCAATGTTGTGATCAGGATCGAGACACTCTTCAGTGCACTCACCGGTCGTCAGATTCATGCGGTAGCGCCATAAACGCGCGTCCATTACGAGGCGAGCGATCATCTTCGCGGTAGCGCTATCGTTAAAGCGGCCATCCTCATGGGTTGCCGGTTGGTAGCGGCAAGCCACCATGACGATCTCATCCTCTTCTTCCCACGCATTAATAACGTGGTAGATGAAGGCGCCTGAAAATTCGAACCAACGAATGGCATCAGCCGCACCTTTACGGGGAATGACACCCAGTCGGCTTGGCATTGTGGAATCGAAAACAACTTTATGTCGACCCGCCGCCCGAGCGGCCTCATCATGAAAGACGGGGTGGTCGTGCAGAATCGAATAGTTTTCCGTAATAGCCATATCATGCGGCAGGCGATTGCCCGGAAGCTCTACGGGTACGCGGTGGGTCATCTGTCCCTCGGCGTCAACGACCCCGTACCACATATAAGGCCACTCGTCGCCGTAATCGAAATACATCAGCTCGCCGGTCACTTCGTCTACCTTGCAATGGGCCGACATGCCTGAGCCAGGCTCATCAAGATAGCTATTGAGTGGCCCAAGCGTCTTCAGGGTTATGGGGTCTAGCGCATAGGGAACACCGGCCAAGTACCAGGTTGCGATAGCCGTGCCAGCATGTCCGATGACGTCGGTGTTCGCAGAGTCCTTGAGGGGCTGGTCCTCACGCCCCTTCAGGGTTTGTCGGATACCCCAGTACCTCGCACCTCCCGAGGAATCCTCGTGTTCCCAGGCTTCGGTGCGGACCCATTTATTGCGAATAACCAAACGCCCCTGGTCAAAGTGCGCGCTGTGGAGCATCCCATCGCCATCGAAAGGGTGGTATTCACCCTTTGGCTCGAAACGCGGATTGGGGCCATTGCGCAGATAGACGCCGTTGAGGTCCGTTGGAATCGTTCCCGTCACCGGTAAATCTTCAAAGGTCGATTCACTCGCAAGGGGCGAAAAAACTCCTTCTATATATGGGCCATACTTGTGGCCAAAGGGGGCATCAGGGTCTTTTACAGGCTGATTCATGTTGCTCTCCAGGCAAGTAGCGACTGCCTTCTCAATAACACCTTGATTCCAATCGGGCTCATACAGGGGAGGAGCTTTAAGCCCCTCACTTAAGCCGCCACAATAAAGCTACAAACCGTGGCGCAGGAACCGCCAATATTTAACGTTGCGAAGGTCGTTGCGCCGTCTACTTGGCAATCTTCAGCTGAGTGGGTGACCTGCCTTGCCGCATCAAACAGCATGCGCGCCCCGGTGGCGCCAACAGGGTGGCCACAGCCAATCAGTCCCCCGCTTGGGTTGATTGGTAGGGTACCACCCAGTTCAATTGAGCCATTTTCTACCGCCTTGTAAGACTCACCTGCAGCGGTGAGACCGAAATGGTCAATCGCCATGTATTCCGTCATGGAGAAACAATCGTGTGTCTCGATTCCATCGATCTGGCTGACGTCGCTGATGTCGGCTCGACTGAATGCGTCGAGAATGGCCTCTCTCACATGGGGAAATACAAAGGGGGCGTCCCGACTTCGCTCGACCTTGTCCTTGTAGCGCAGTCCGGCATTACGGTGGCCCCAACCCTTTATTTTGGCGTCCGCGCCGTTTAACCCGCGTGATTTTCGGTATTCGGCAGCAAATTCCGGCGACGCCAATACAATAGCGCAGGCCCCGTCGGTGATTTGCCCACAGTGTAAACGCCTGACGCCGGGTTCAATGACCGGATTAAGCGCGTCGTCGTCGCGAAAACTCCCCTCGGCAAATTCCCAGCGTCGGGTTTGCGCCTTTGGGTTGCGCTTCGCATGGCTATAGTTGATCTCGGAAATTCGATTGAGCACCTGCCGATCCAAGCCATAGCGCTGCTCATACTCATCGGCGAGAAGACCAAATACGGCGGGCCACATGAACCGACAGTCGATATCTTCTCGATCGCGCCAGGCCGCAGAATTCTGGTTCTGCGACGCCTGGTCACCGGGAAGGTTTTTGAATTCTTCCGCACCCAGCACGAGCACGCAGTCATACCTCCCCGCTTCGATCTCCGCCATTGCGGTAAGCGCCGCCAGTGACGACGAGGCACAGGCGCCTTCATGGCGCATCGCGGGGACACCCCAAAGCTCGGGCACAACCTGCGAGACCATGGCACCTAGGTGACCCTGCTGCCGCTGCGCTTCAGCAAAGGCGTTGCCCACATGAATGGACTGGATGGCAGACGCCTCCAGATCGCAGGCCGCAAGGGCGCCCAAGCTGGCGTCCCGGATCATGTCAGAGATATCCATGTCCTCTCTGGACCAGACTCTGGCGAAGTCGGTTTGATACCCACCTATGATGTGCACCGGTTTGTTCATTGGCGTCTTATCTCCTTGCGTTCAAGCAGCGCACGGTTTGCCCTATGGAGCAAAGCAATGCAGAGCGGGGCACGATCCTATAGCTTGCATTATAAAACTAACAGGAAGGCTAAATGAAAAGCCCCCGAGATGCAATCGTCACCGGTCCTGGAACCGGGTGCTTATGAGCACCTGCAGGTCTGGCCGGGCGCAGAAAATGGGTCTATGGGTAAACAAGAATCGAACTGTTGGGCCGGCCGTCTCTGGGTTATCAATCGTAATGCTATATCGTAATGCTATGTTGTTGGGCAATAGCCCAAGGGCCAGGCCAGCACTCGGCATCCCTAGTCCCCCTTGACGGCCAGGAAGCGCCTTACCGCTTGGTCATATTCCTGCTCCAAATCGTCCACGACCTCAGCAATCGTCTCGATTTTTCGGCTGCGACCCACCCCCTGTCCTGCGCCCCAAATATCACGCCAACGTTTTGATTGGCTTCCCGAGTAGTCGCGAGGGATTTTGGCGGCGAGGTCCTCCTCGCTAAAGCCGGCCTCGTCGAGACTTGCTTTCAACCAGGATGCCGCCGTCCCCGTGACCGCCGCTGAGACCACAATGTCATCTGCTTGAGCGTCAATCACCATAGCCTTATAGCGATCATCAGCGAGACTTTCTTCGGTGGGGATAAAACGTGTACCCATGTAAACACAGTCGGCGCCTGCGGCGATCGCACCTGCAATGCCAGCGCCATCTGAAATACCGCCACCCACGGCGATGACGCCATCGAAGATGTCTCGAATGGCTGAAATAAACGCAAAAGGAGATAAATGGCCCGTGTGGCCGCCCGCACCCGCACTGATACAAGCCATCCCGTCGACGCCGGCGTCGACGGCCTTTTTCGCCAACTGCAGGTTCACCACGTCGGCAAAAACGCGGCCGCCATAGGCCTTGACGACCTCCATGACAGGGCGAGGGGAGCCGAGGGCCGTAATGACAATGGGCGGCTTGTAGTGCTCGATCAGTTTAAGCTCGTCAAACAATCGGGTTCGGGTGGAGTGGGTAATCAGATTGGATATCCAGGGGCCATCCTCTGCTGTCACCGCATCGCTGATTTGCCCCATCCATTGGTCCAGTTCGTCAACAGTGCGGGCGTTCGTCGAAGGAAACGAGCCACCAATGCCACTTTTGCAGGCGGCAATGACCATTTCCGGACCGGAGATTCGAAACATGGGGGCACAAATAACGGGCAATCGCATTTGCAAATCAGTCGGGCGGCTCATGGGTTACCTCTCCTAGTTCTACATACCAGCTAAAGGAAGCGTTCTGGGATTTCAGTGCTATCAAGCAGGCCGGGTGTCGTTGACATGACCGCTCAGCACGGTGGGGCGGTGGTCACGTCGTGGGGATGCAATACGCCTTCACAGGCACTGCAACAGAAAACGAATTGAACCGGCGCGTCTTCACAATGATGACTCAGTATCACGTTCCCCCTCTCTCCCTGGGTCAACCATCGCTCAGACCATTTGTGCAAGGCCATCGCAACGGGTAAGTAATCCTGTCCTTTTGCAGTCAGGTTGTATTGATACCGTTTAGGCCCCGACTGGTAAGCCACACGGTTGAACAAGCCCGCCTCGACCAAAAGCTTGAGCCGGTCGGCCAAAATATTGGTCGAGATACCGAGGCCGCGCTGGAAATCGTCGTATCGACGCAAGCCATATAGCGCACCGCCGAGAATCAGGTTATTCCACCGGTCCCCCAGGATATCCGTCGCGTGAAACAACGAGCCGTCTCTTGCGGTGTGGGAGCCCGCACTTATCTTGGATCGACGTTTTGAAAAATTGGTAGCCCGCGTTGTAGCCAGGTAAGCCGAGTTCGGTCGGTTCGTCACTGAATTTGACGTAATCGCTTCATCACAACTCAGGCACTTGCAGATCGGAGAAAACGGTTTTTTGCATGAGCGATGAACTAGAACGGGGGGCAGGTCCACGACCTCATCACCAAGCCACTTTTGCTCCCATGACCAAATCGCCAGGGCGAAATCGTAGAGCCCAAGCCCCTTGGGGGTCAGTCGGTATTCGTAGCGAGCTGGCGACATCTGATAAGGGTTTCGGTAGACAATGCCCTGCTGGACCAGAACTTTCAGTCGGTTAGCCAATGTCGAGCGCACTGCTCCCGTATGCTGCAGCAGCGCTTCAAAGCGGTGCCGTCTCAGGAACAGATCGCGGATTACCAGCAACGTCCAACGATCGCCAAGAAGCCCCAGGCACTGTGCCACAAGGCTATTCAATACTAACTGGCCGGTCGCTTTAACTTGTTCTGGGCTCAGTGTTGCCATGATTCATCGCCAAACGGGCAGCAGGGATATCCCACCAAAGATCCGGGCCAGCGACCTTACCACGCCCGGCACAATATAGTTTTTTTATGCAAGTGATGGATAGTATAATCTTCCATCGTCATAACGCAATGTCACGCAAACGACAGGCCGCAGTGACGGAATAGGAGGGTGTGGGTCAGTGTCGATGGGGCTTGGAATTCCGCTACTACTTTTTTGCGGCTGGCTGTTTGCCATTTTCTTTTTTGAGCGGCCGATGGTGGGCGGGATAGGACCCAAACAGCTGCTGTACCCCGGCGTATTGGGTATCTACATTCTGCTCTGGGCCACATCGGCGGCCTCATCGCCATATGCCAGCCTCATTGCGTTGCACCAGCAGTTTCTGGGTTATATCGGACTTTTTCTGACCTTTGTTTGGCTGGTCAGTCTCATTAAGAAAGATACCAGCATTATGGATATCGCCTATCCACTCACGGCCGCGATACCCGTTGTTTTTATGACACTTAGCCAACCCTCCTGGTCTCCCCAGCAGCTGCTCCTGGTCGGTGGCATAGGCCTTTGGGCTAGCCGACTATCGCTGCACATTGGGATACGAAATCTTCCTGAAGGGGAAGATGCCCGCTATGCGGCCTGGCGGCGACGTTTTGGCAAGCGGTGGTGGTGGTGGAGCTTTTTCTCGGTGTTTGCGCTGCAGGGTATTTTAGTTTCACTCTGGTCAGTGCCCTTGGTGTTGGCGATGGATGCCGGATCGGAAACACTTGGTATTCATCATATTCTGGCCGTCGTCCTGTTTGCCGTTGGCTTTTACTTTCAGGCCGTTGCGGACTATCAGTTAGAGCGGTTTCGGAAGACCCGGCACAGCCCAGAGGAAATATTGGACCATGGGCTGTGGGCACTCTCCCGCCACCCTAACTACTTCGGTGAAAGTTTGATTTGGTGGAGCTTTGGTTGCCTTGGCCTGTCCCACGAACTGGGGCCAATCGGGTTGTTGGCGCCGCTGTATGTGACGTGGTTTATGGCGCGAGGCTCGGCTACGCCCATGCAAGAAAAGTATCTGGCCAAAAAGAAACCGGGGTACGCAGCCTATGTTGCGCGCGTGCCGGAATTCTTTCCCAAGCTAAAGCCCTGATGCCATCGCCGACCCAGCAGACTGTGATCGTGACTGGCGCCGGCAAGGGGCTCGGCAGGGCTTATGCCGTTGCCCTCGCGTCCGAGGGCGCCAACGTGCTGGTCAATAACCGGCGCCACCCGGGGGAGGGTGATGAAGACACATCAGCCATGGCAACGGTGTTGGCCATTCGCGCGCGCGGCGGCACTGCCGAGCCAAACTATGCGGACGTATCTGACCCCGCCAGTGGTCCGAGTATGGTGGCGCATGCCATGGACTGTTACGGACAGGTTGACGCCGTGGTCGCAAATGCGGGCATAGAAAAAATCAGTCGTTTTGAACACTTGTCACTCGATGATTTTCAGCAGGTCTTCAATACCAGTTTCTTTGGCAATCTTTACCTGGTGCAGGCAGCCTGGAGGCACTGGCTGAACACCGGTGCCGGTAGGGCCGTGCTCACCACCTCGGGGGCCGGGCTGTATGGCAATCATGGCCAATCCGCCTACAGCGCTGCCAAAGCCGCCGTCATAGGTCTCACGAAAGCCCTGTCCATCGAGGGCGCATCGAGAAACATTAAGGTGAATGCCCTGGCGCCCTACGCACATACCGCCATGACAAAAGATTACCTGGACTCGGCAGATAGTGATTTGCTGGCGCCGGAGAAGGTGGCGCCCCTGGTCAATTACTTGACCAGTGCCGAGTGCGACTTGTCCGGTGAAATCCTGATTGCCGGTGGTGGTCTAGTTCGAGCGGCGCATATGACGGAGGAGGCCGCCCTGCCCATTGAGGCAGACATAACGGCGACGATCGCGCAGTTGCGAGACCAGCCCAAGGCAGCGTATGCCTCGGCTAACGAGTCATTTTTGGATTTGAAGTTTCTTATGACCCATCTGAGTACCAGTGCGGATGCCACCGATCGTTAATCACGCGTGCTACATCGATACGGAGGATGCGAACCGGTATCGTTCCTGTGGTGCGTGGCTGGACGTCACGCTTTACGACTATCTGACCAAGAACGCTGCGCTGTACCCCCAGCGCGAAGCGTTAATTGAGCCCCCCAATAAAGAGGATTACCAAGGGGTGTCTCCACGGCGCCTTAACTGGTGTGAACTGCTCGCCGCGGTAAATGCCCTGAGTCGCCTCTTGCAACGCCTCGGGGTTGGACACGGTGACGTCGTCATGGTGCAGCTTCCCAACACATGGGAAAGTGTTGCTATCCTCTTTGCCGTCACGCGTTTGGGTGGCATCGTCAGTCCGATTTCCAGCCAAAGCCGTCAAGCTGAGTTGGCCCACGCGATTGCCTGTCTTCATCCGGTGGTATATGTCTGCAGTCGAAACCTGAAGGGCACCGACTATGCGGCGTATTTCGAGGACCACCTGCCCTCATTCGAGGGCACCGTTCTGGCCATTGAAGACCTGCCTGAACTGACCGAGCCCGGCGGCTCGCCTGACCTTGCTACGGGCGCCCCTGTTAAAGAACAACCCAGCGCCGACGATATTGCGACTATTTGTTGGACCTCGGGTACTGAAGGCTCTCCAAAAGCGGTGCCACGTACGCACAACAACTGGAACGCGAGTGCGATTGGGGTGAGTGAAGGTTTTGGTATGGGCACTGAACCCGAGCAGATCTTGCTGCCTTTTCCATTGATTAACACCGCCGCTATCGGCGGAGTGACCATGCCGTGGTTGTATAACGGCGGCACTCTCGTACTGCATCAGCCCTTCGAACTAGATGTGTTGGTGGAGCAGCTTATCAGCGAAAAAATCACCGTCATGCTGGCTGCCCCGACCGCACTGCAGGCTATTCTAAGCTCACCTGCCGTGCAACAGGCGGGTGACGCACTGCGCTTGCGCGCGGTCGGATGCGGCTCAGCGGCACCAAGCCCCTCATTGCTGAGGCACTACGAGCAGACATTGAATATCAGCATTATCAATATGTTTGGTGCCAACGAGGGCACGTTACTTTGCAGCGACAAGACATTAATCTCCGACCCGAATGACAGAGCGACACTGTTTCCTCGCGTCGGTACGTCCGAGGTCATCTGGCCCAACAGCGCGGCGAACTGGCTGAGTTCTCGGTTGCTGGACGTCGAAACCGGAGAAGAAATTACCAGCCCGGGCCGCACTGGAATGCTGCTGGTAAAAGGGCCGTCCATTTTCCCTGGCTACTTCGGCAATGGCGTTCTCGATCGTTCCTCGTTCACAGGGGATGGCTTCTTCAAAACCGGCGATCTCTTTCAAATTACCCAGCGCCACGGCAAGCCCCATTATCTGAAAGTCGTCGGCCGACAAAAAGAGCTGGTTATTCGTGGCGGCTACAACATATCGCCACTGGAGGTAGATGCCGCGCTGGCCGAATTTCCCGACGTTGTCGAGCTGGCCTGTGGTGGCATTTTCGATGTCCATTTTGGGGAGCGGCTGTGCCTCTACGTGGTACTCCGGGAAAACATAACGACCTCACTGTCAGGGGTGTGTTCTTTTCTGGAGGCAAAAGGGCTGGCAAAAACCAAGTGGCCAGAAAAAATTGTTGTTATCGAGACGCTGCCGCGCAACGCGCTCAACAAAGTGGTCAGGGCCGAACTGCAAAACCAGACCGTAATCTGGGAGGAGGCCGCCTTTTAAACGAAATCCCGGCGCAGGCCTTGGCGACTGGCCGCGAGCTAATCCTCAGCGGTTGCCAGTTCCTCGCCGTGAACCCAAACGCCGTGAAAACCGATGTTAAAGCGCCGGGGCATTCGAACCGTTGCGATGGGCCCTTTGGCAATGTTTCTGGCGTCAAAGATCAGACAGCGCGAACCCCAATCATTACGCGAGTGCGTGTAGGTAATAACGTAACCGTCGTCTTCGACGCTCTCAACATCGGATCCTGCCTTTGGAGCAAACCAGGATTCCGAGCCACTCACCCCCGACCCATAATCAAAGCGTTGGATCTCTCCGGTTTGATAATCGTATTTGACCAGGGCATCAAAGGTTTGGCAGCGACCCTCAATGGCGCCCTCTTTAGGTGACTCCGGCAGTACCTGGAGATAACTGAAGCGATTCGGCACACCGGCGAACCGACCGTTGATGGTAGGAAACTCCAGATTGAGCGTATTGAGCACCCGCTCTGTGGTTTCACCCGTCTTCATGTGCAGGCGCCACTCGTGCAGTTCATGGCTGCGCCTGCGTTCTGCCAGCTGCGAAGCGAGGGGTCCTTCTTCACTATCGCGTTTGCCGCCGGGATTATTTTGCCGGCAGCCCACCATCACAATGGTGTCATCTTCTTCCCAGCAGTTTACGAGATGCAGCACGTAACATGGTGCTGCTTCAAACCAACGAACATCCTCGCTTTTTCCAAATCGGGGGATGACGCCAAAGCGTGCGGGAATATCGGAATGAAATCTGACCACTCGCTTTTTATGCTGCGCTAGGACTTCAGCGTCGTGAAAATAAGGCAAGTCGTGAAGAATCGAATAGCGCTCCGTAATCCCCATATCGTGGGGTGACCGGGGTCCGGGTAAATCTATCGGGACCTCGGTGCGCTGACCGGTTTCGGCGTTGGCCACGCCATAGGTCATAAAAGGTTCAACGTCTTGGTAATTAAAAAAAACCAAGTCACCTGTTCGCGGATCAACCTTACTATGCGCCGATAAATTATGCGTCAGCGTGTCGTTCAACGTCTCCTGACCGAGCGTGGTGAGGGTTATTGGGTCGATCGCCTGCGGCGAACCAGCCAGGTACCACAGGCTCATTAATTTTCCCTGATAGAAGATAATATCGGTATTGGAGTTATCTTTGATTGGCGATCCGGGTAAGTCGTGATTGAACGGGCCGCACAGTCCTGGCCAAACAGCGCGCTGCTGCTTTTCCTCTTCAACAAAGGCATCGGTTCGGATCCACTTTGACTTGTACGACACGTTACCGTTAGAGAAATACGTCGCGTGGAGCATGCCATCTCCGTCGTAGTAGTGGTATCTGCCCCAAGGTTTGTAGCGTTGGTTCGGCCCGTTCAATACATAAATACCGTCGAGATCTTTCGGTACCTCGCCCTGCTCGACGACCAGTTCATCGGAAGAGAGCTCATCGGCAACCGGCGCAAACAGACCATGCAGGTAGGGATGATCCACTTCCCAAATCCAGGGTGGCACGCCAGGCGTTGGCGCCCCTTCGGGGGTCGTAACATGAATATTTTTATAGGTAATGGGCAGCTGCTCGGGGCCAGGTATTTGTTGCTTCTCCATACTCAGAACCTCCTCCGAAAGGTGGCCGACAATGCTGTTAATTGGCAGATTGCACCCCCTGTTCACGAGCTGGCGACGTCGCGCGGTGCACGGGCGACTACCCGTGGTTATCAAGCCCAATTTATGCGACACCTCACTTACTATAATAGCGACGGCGGTAGAGAGGGAATATCCGATCGCAGTAAACTTTTCCCGACACGCTTCAATAGCCTTGCGGCGATCATGCCGCTGGATGGACGGCTGCCTGATTCCATCTTGCTCGCGCTCGCAGCTTTGCTCCCAGAATCTGCGGCAACGTTTTTTAAAACTTGTCTGACTGAGCAGGCCATAGCGGAGCGCAATTATCGGGGATTATCGTTCGGCGTTGCGGCGGTTCAGAGGTCTCGGTCAATGACGACGGCGGCACCAATGCCTGCTGCTCCAGAAATAGCTACGACGCCGGTGCTGAGGTCGCGCCGTTCCAGTTCGTCTGTGAGTGTGCTCAGCAAATTGATACCGGTGGCGCCCATGGCATGCCCCATCGCGATGCCACCGCCATTGACGTTCAGCCGGTCATCGTCGATCCCCAATTGCCCGGCACAGTGCATAACAATGCCCGCGAACCCCTCATTGAACTCCCAAAGGTCGATGTCTGAGGGGGCAAGGTTGGATTTTTCTAATGCGTCCCGTGCCGCCATCAATCCACCGGTCAACCCTTCTATAGCCGGACCCCGTTTGTAGGATAGGGCCCTGATTCGGGCCCGCATCGGCAATCCCAGTTTTTCTGCTGCAGCCGCGGAACCGACGAGCGCCAAAGAGGCGCCATCGACCATGCCGGGCGCGTTCCCTGCGTGGTGGTGATGGGCAATGCACTCGAGGTCTGGGTGAGCGTCCAGCAACAGACGATCGAAGCCCCCGGCACCTAATTCACCGAACAATGGATTGAGTTTTCTCAGTGATTCCAGACTGGCGTTGCCGCGAATCAGTTCGTCGCGATCGATGATGGTCCCGCCCTCTGAGTCAAGCACAGGAATGAGTGAGCGGGCAAAGCGTCCCTCTTCGCTGGCGGAGCATGCTCGATGGTGAGAGCGCGCGGCATACTGATCGAGATCCTCCCGACTGAAGCCATTGCGGCTGGCAAAGAAATCTGCGATCACCCCGTTGGGCACATAAGGGATGCGCGGAGAGATGTCCTGATCGACAAATAATGCGCCCCGGTCTGACATGAGCGGCACGCGGGACATTGATTCGATCCCGCCCACGGCATATAGATCACCCATGCGGGCTGAAACTTTGGCAGTTGCAAGACCTAATGCGGTCAGGGATGAGGTGCAAAAACTGTTCACAGTAGTGGCAGAGTCCAGTGGTTCCCAGCCGGCGTACAGGGAGGCGGTCTGCGCGATATTCCCTCCCTGATCGCCAACCTGGGTGACGCACCCCAGAATGACTTCGCGCACGGCTTCAGGGGCGTTGGGTGCCCGATTTGCCAATGCATCAAACAGTCCTTTGAGCAGCACAACGGGCTTGACCTCATGAAGCCGGCCCTTGTCGTTGCCTTTTCCCCTGGGTGTTCGAATGGCGTCTAGCAGGTAGGCTTGCATGGTCTTAGAGCTCCTTGGGCGTTACGCCCCAGCGTTTCTTCGGCGGGCCTGCGCGTTTCGAATGTCTTCGCCATTGCCCCAGTAAGCGTGCGAGCCGCCCGGAACGCGTTGTGGCAGCGGGATTCGAGTGATGGGACCGTCGCCAACGGTCTGTGCCTGCCAAATATAAATTTCGGCCGAAGCGCCATCGCTCACGTAGGAAATGAGATAGCCATCGTCTTCGCTCTGACTGCCGAGCCGAGGGGAGAAAACGGGTTGCCCCATGTATTTCCCCTTGGGCAACTCATAGCGGTCAATTTCCAGTTGTTGCTGCAGGTCAAATTTTTGGATGCCGCTCATCAGGAAGTAGGGAATTTCCGCGGCCATTGTGTTGTAGGCGTAACGATTCTTGATGCCCAAATAGCGACTGTTGATCGTGGGCATCTCCAGGCATTGCTGGTCAATGATGTGCTCGCTGGACTGCCCGGTTTTAAGGTTGAATCGATACTCGGTGAGCCTGGGCTGGTTGAACTGAAACGACAGGAAATAGTTCTGAACCCGCGCACTCGGTGTTTCCCGCGGTATATCGGGTATGGGTGTCAGCTGTTTAAAGCCAAACGCGACAATCTCATCGCCGTCTTCCCAGGCATTGACTGTGTGCAGCATGTAGGTGGGTTCGCATTCAAACCAGCGAATATCTGAACCCGAGCCGTAGCGCGGGATGACCCCAAAGCGGCTCGGCATGTCACGATTGAATTTCAATTTCTTTTTTCCGATCGCGAGAAGATCCGGATCCCAGTACAGGGGCAGGTCGTGCAGTACGGTGTAGTGCTCAGTGATCCAGCTATCGTGTGGCAGACGCGGGCCCGGCAGTTCGATGTTGGTTACCGATGACAATTGATTGTCACTATCCACTACCCCGTATTCCATGTAGGGCTCTGAATTAAAGCTGTAATTAAAGAAAATCAATTCCCCTGTTCGCTCATCGGCCTTCGAGTGTGCCGAGACCCCCCGTGACCAGCTGCCGCCGAAGTCGTCTGGCCCCAGTGTTCTGAAATCGTCAGGATCGAGACGATACGGCTGCCCGCAACGTGAGAACAGTGTTTTGAATTCGCCGTTGTGAAGTAATACGTCGGTGCCTGAGCTGTTCTTGAGCCGTTCTTCTGCGGCAAAACCATCCCTCAATCCCGGATACAAACCCTCGCCCGCATTCATTTCAGCCAGCAAGCCCTCGGTCATAACCATACGGTTGCGAAAGGTTGCCTTGCCGTCGCTGAAAGTGGTGGCGTGGACCATGCCGTCGCCGTCAAACCAGTGATAGCGCCCGCTTCTGGGTTGGTAGATAGGGTTGTGTCCGTTGCGCACGTAGACGCCGTCTATATCTCTGGGGATATCGCCCATGCTGTCGAGATCCACGGCGGTAATTTCTTTGTCCACGGGGCGAAAAGCCTCGTGATGCAGATAATCATTGTCCGCTTCGTGGGCGCTCAACTGCCACTCCCTGTCTATAGTGGTCTTCGTCATCCAAAAATCCTCGTTTCCTGTCACAGCCAGAGCGGATAAAAATGTATATACTACAGATACGATAGTTAAAATACGAGACTCAATATGGGCCGCAGTCGTGCTCAGAGCTCTGTCGGCGCGGCTTTGGATATTGTCGCTGACCAATGGACCCTGTTGATCATCAGGGACCTGTTTGCCGGGGTGTCAACCTGGAAGGGCCTCTCCGACTCGTTGGCCATTTCGCCCGCGACATTGAAGCGACGCCTTGACTTGCTGATCGCTGCCGGTTGCGTTACCCGAAATCAGGAAGCAGGTAAAAAGCAGGTTCGTTACGAACTGACGGCACAGGGATTTGAGCTTTTTCCCTTTCTGATGGCGGCTCGGGAATGGCAGTTGCGTTGGGACGCCCGTCCTGAGGCGCGTGTGACCAATTGGCACCATAGCTGCGGTGAGGTGCTGCGCTGCGCTCCGTTTTGTCGAAGCTGTGGTGAGGCGGTGCGTAGCGATGAGGTCGTGCTTGACGACAAGGCTTTGCCCGGTAACGACGCGGTTATCCCCGCGCAGCGCTATCGCTATGTGTCCGCCAAACCAGAGCAAGGCAATTCAAATCATGCGGCGCAGCGCCCTAAGGTTGTTGATGTCTTGGGCGAATCGCGCACCACCGCGGTCATGGCGGCCCTTCTGCGCGGGATCCATCGCTTCGATGCGATTCAGCAATTCACGGGCCTGCCGCCCGCCACAGTGTCCAGCCGCCTGCGCCGTATCCAGTTGCTGGGTCTTGGGCATACGCGACTGTATCAGGAGAATCCGGATCGGGCGCTGTACCAGCCCAGCGCGGCAGGTCGCGACCTGCTCTCGCTTTCATTGCAGCTTATGCAGTGGGGTAATAAATGGTTGGCTAATTCGATTCAGCTGCGCACCCAGGCCATACATAGATCCTGTGGACAGCCGTTGGAAAGTGTCATGCGCTGCGGGCACTGCCATGGAGAGGTTACTTACAGTAGCGTCTCCAATGGGTCATAAGGGTTAGGTTTCCGCATCGGCAGCGCTTTACTTTTTCAAAATAGTTACTTTAAACTGATATAGACTACACTAATAATAGTAAAAATTATGTCGGGACCGAGAAGATCGTATTGATTACTGCCGAAGCTCAGCCTGTCGCGGGGACATCGGTGGGTTCGCGCCCCACGCTGGCGGCCATACTTTTTATGCTGGCCTATCTGGTGTCTTTCCTTGACCGGCAGATTCTTGTGCTGATGATCGAGCCCATCCAGCGCGATCTGAATCTTACGGATACCACCTTCAGCCTGTTGCACGGCACCGCGTTTGCATTGTTTTACACCCTTGTAGGCCTGTTCATGGGGCGGATTGTGGATAACCACAGTCGCATTCGTGTGATCGGCTGGTCGATTGCTCTCTGGAGTCTGGCGACCGCCTTCTGTGGGCTGGCCCGAAATTTTGCCACCCTGTTTGTGGCGCGGATGACTGTCGGCATTGGCGAGGCGGGCCTGACCCCAGGTGTATTCTCTGCCATGTCGGACTTATTCCGCCCGCAAGAGCGTGCCCGTGCGTTTGGAATTTATGCCATGGGTATTTATTTTGGTACCGGGGCAGCGTTTTTGGTGGGGGGAAAGCTTGTTGAATGGTTGGAGGGCATCCCGCCCTTTGAGTTGCCCATTCTGGGGAGTTTGTTCAGCTGGCAGCTCGCCTTTTTCATAGTGGGCCTGCCAGGGCTTGTTCTGGCGCTGGCTATCGTATTGCTGATACCCGAACCCGTGCGCGGCAGTATGGACGGCCCTGGGAATGCCGGTGCCGACGATGCTCATCGGGCGGGTTTCGCTGACTTCGCCCGACATTACCGCAATTGCTGGCGGCCCTACGTAGGCCACAATATGGGTTTCGGCCTGCATATGTTGTGCGCTTATGCTTTGATTTCCTGGGTGCCGGTGATCTTCCTGCGCAATCATGGCTGGGGTATCGGGGAAATCGGCTTGGCCATGGGGTGTTTGTTGATCACCTGCGGCCCCATCGGCGCCTTGCTCGGCGGCTTTCTGGCGCGTTATCTGACTGGCAAGGGGATGCAAGCGAGTGATGTCAAACTCGGAGCGCTCTCCTGCCTCGGCCTGGGGGTGACCGGGCTATTGGCGGCCCGCGCTGTCATGCCAGAGCTGGCGCTAGTTGGCTTGGGTGGAGCCATCTTCTTCATGGCGCTTCCCGGAGGTCTTAATGCGTCATCGCTGCAGACCATTACCCCGGTGCAATATCGAGGACAGGCCGGGGCTCTTTTTCTTCTGGTTGGTAATGTACTGGGCTTGGGCGTCGGTCCCCTGACGGTAGCGCTGATAACCGACTATGCCTTTGCAGACCAGCAAAGTGTCGGCCAATCCCTTCAGGTAGTTTTAATCCTTGCCCTGCCAGCGGCTGCGTTCGTGCTCTGGCGGGTGCGTCACTATTTTAATTTGGAGGTCGCGTCATGATGGCCTCAGATCAGGCGTCAATTGAGCGTCATACAGCACTCGGTTGGTGGGGTGACGATACCCTGGATGCGCATTTTTTTCGTAACGTGCAAGCACACCCCAATCGTTTGGCGATTACAGACCCGCCAGACCGTCGGGCATTGATAGGTACCGAGCCGCAGTCACTGACTTACGGCGAATTAAATGATCGCGTCAACGCTCAGGTAGCGGCACTGCACGAGGCAGGTGTCCGGCGTGAACACATTGTTGTCTTCCAGCTTCCCAACATCCATGAAATTGCGGTCATATTATTGGCCTGTGCTCGCATGGGCGCTATTGCGAGTCCGGTCGTGATGCAGTACGACAGGGCCGAGCTCAGCGAGATTTTTTCTCAGCTTAAACCAGCGGCCTACATCACGGTACAGCGATTCAAAAAGCGGGACATGGCAGCGTCTTTCAGATCCCTGTGCGATGAACACAACGTTACCCTTCTTGACCTTGAAGCCCAATTTAAAGATGGCGCGAGCCTTGCGAGATCGCCTGATGACGAGAATTGGTCAGCAACCGCATCCAACGAGGTGCTGACAATTTGCTGGACGTCGGGCACGGAGGGGCAGGCGAAAGGCGTGCTTCGTAGCCATAATCTCTGGCTGTCAATCGGTCGAATGGTGGGCTGGGGTGCACGGCTTCGCGATGGCGACGTTATTCTGAACGTCCGTCCGATGGTCAACATGGCGGCAATTGGTGGTGGCTTTTACTCCTGGCTACTGGCAGCCGGTACGCTGGTGCTGCAGCATCCGCTGGATATGACGCTGGTGGTCGATCAGATTCGTGAGCGCCGGGTGACAGTCACTTTCATGCCCCCTGCATTTATTGTGGCTCTCCTCAAGGATCCCGCGCTTCGCTCGCGTGCTGACCTGTCCTCGCTGCGCATCATGGGGTCGGGATCCGCCGCTCTTCCAGCGTGGGCAACCCTCGAAATGGCGTCGCAGTTTGGGGTTGAAATAGTCAACTTCTTTGGCTCCAACGAGGGCGTCACGCTGCAAAGCACGACGGCTACCGTGCCGGATACACGGCTTCGTGCTACCCATTTCGCGCGGGTGGGGCGACCCGATATTGCTTGGCCTGACTTCGAATATGCGGCGCAATTGGAAACAAAGCTGGTTGATACGAAAACTCAGGAAGAGATAACCGAGCCCGGGCAGGCGGGGGAACTGCTGATCAAGGGCAGCACCATTTTCTCCTACTACTATGGCTCGCCGGAGCTTACCAGCGCGGCCTTTGATGATGCGGGGTTTTACCGCTCTGGTGACCTGTTTGAGATCGAGGGCGACGGAAATTCACTTTGCTACTACAAATTTGTGGGTCGGTGTCGAGAGTTGATCATCCGTGGCGGCTTCAATATTGCGCCCGCTGAGATTGACAACCTGTTATCGGATCACCCTGGGATTAGTGAGGTTGCGGCATTCGGCGTATCAGATGAGCGGCTGGGAGAGCGAGTCGGTGTGGCTTTTGTGCCCAGAGAGGCCGCGAAGATTACCCTCGAGGATGTGGTGCGGCACCTTAAGAGCAAGCACATAGCCACGTTTAAGCTCCCTGAAGGTGTGGTGGCGGTAGAGAGCCTGCCCCGTAACCCGATGCAGAAAGTATTGAGGCAGGCGTTGAGTGCAAGGTATGCCCTGGTACCCGGCAGTGCTGTCTTACAGGAGGTCACATCCGAATGAACCATCCTAATGTCTATGGCGCCCAACGATTACCGGACCACAGCGTCACAGGTCATGGGGCAACATCAGTATTTCTACTGCACGGCGCCTTTGGTGCAAAGGAATATTGGCTGCGACAGACCGAGGCCTTGGTCGCAGCAGGCTATCGAGTGATCGCCTGGGATGCCCCAGGGTACGGTCTGAGCCCAATGCCAGAGGACTTCAGCATTGAATCTGCGGCGCGAGCCTGCGTTGCCCTTGTCGAAGCCCGTGGCACGGACACCAATATTCTGTTGGGCCACTCCATGGGAGGCATGATCGCCCAACGCACCTTCGATTACTGCCCAGAGCGTGTCCACGGTTTAATCCTGTCATCGACCAGCGCCGCCTTTGGCGGCCGTGGTGGCGAATGGCAGAAAAAATTTGTAGCCGACCGCGTCGCGCCCCTCGATGCAGGAAAGTCGATTCCGGAGTACGCCCCGCTCATGCTCGAAAACATGTTTGGACCGGGCTCGGCGAACTCAAATACAGACTTGGTGGTTCAGGTCATATCCCGAATGCGCGAAGAAACATTTCGTGCGGCTATCGAGGCGGTCACCCATTACGAGGGCCGCGATGTGCTGCCTAAGATGAATATCCCTGTGCTGTGTGTGGCAGGGGAGCATGACCTGAGTGCTGCACCACCTGCGGTCATGGAGAAAATGGCCAGTAAGATTCAGTCTTCCGAGTTTGTTTGCATGCCAGGAGTTGGCCACTTTGGCTGGGCGGAAGATCCCGAGGTTTACAACAAACACATGCTTCAATTCTTAACCAAAAACTTTAATTAGTAACCTATGAAAACTACAGGAAGGGGGTTTTCCCATGCGCGATAAGCAAAATACGAATCATTCAGCTGTGGTTGCCGGGGCCGGATTTGTTTTGTCTGCACTGGCAGTTGCCGTACCACAGGTAGCGTTTTCTCAGTCCTCTGCACTTGAGGAAGTCATCGTCACGGCGGAGCGGCGAGCGCAGGACGCGCAGGACGTGCCGATCGCACTTACGATCATCGGAGGCAGCGAGATTTCCCCTTCTGGCATTTCAAGTATTTCGGATGTGGCGCTGAAAACGCCAAACCTCACTTTCACCCAATTTAACATTGGTGAACCCCAGTTGTTTCTGCGAGGGCTGGGCACCACCATCGACTCGGCAGGGGCCGACCCAACCGTCAGCGTTTTTATTGACGATGTCTATGTCGGTCGATCAGCGGGAGCGACCAGCGACCTCTATGATCTTGAGCGTATTGAGGTCCTGCGGGGCCCCCAGGGAACCCTTTATGGCCGTAATGTGACGGGGGGTGCTATTAGCATCGTCACAAAAAGGCCTTCTAACGAGTTCGAAGCTAAACTCGGTGTCACTGTGGGCAATTACGGCCTGACTGTGTTGCGTGGCTTGGTCGACGGTCCGATAGGGGACAATCTGGCGGGCAACTTAAGCTTCAGCAAGCGCGACCGGGACGGCTACGCCTACAGTAATCGCAGTGGTCAGGAGCTGGATGATGCGGATAACTTTAGTCTGCGCGGCAAGCTGCTCTGGGATATCTCCGATAATACTGAGTTGTTACTGGGCTTTGACTACTCAACAGATGATAACAATGGGCAATGCCGTAACCTGACCAAGCTGGATAATCCGGCCGGGGACCATAATGCGGGTGGTGTGTTTGTTCCGGTGCTACAGCAAATCAAAGCCGATACCAACAGCGAGGATCCACGGACCTGTGCCATGACAATCGAGCAATATGCGGAACGCGATGTGTTTGGGTTGTCGGCCAGGTTGCAAATGGAGTTTACCAATGATCTATCGCTCACCTCGATTACCGCTTACCGGGAGCTGGAGTACTCCTGGTTACAGGAGTTGGGTGGCTTGGATTCACCACCCAACCTCCTCAGTGTGGAGGACAATGAGGGGGATGACGCCGATCAGATCTCTCAGGAGTTCAGGTTGACTAAAGACGGTGATCGACTCTTCTGGGTCGCAGGGGCCTATTACTTCAAAGAGAACGTGGATCGCTTCGCCAACGTTCCGATTTTCTTTGGTCCCGGTTCTCCAGTAGCCCCGGGCGCACTGTTGGACCGCTCCTGGCTGCAGAGCGCGACCAATACCAGTATGGCGCTTTTTGGGCAGGTCGTTTGGTCTATGACGGACGCGCTGGCCTTGACGCTGGGTGGTCGTCATACCTGGGATGAGAAGGAAATGGATAACGCCTATTACTCATCACCGGGGAATGAAGTTTATAACTTTAAAGGTCTCGAGGAGAGCTGGGACGAATTTACGCCAAGAGTTACGGTTGACTGGCAGGTTACGGATGATCATATGCTCTTTGCGACCTGGTCCAAGGGCTACAAAAGCGGTGTCTTTATCTCACAAAACACCACGGCGGCACTGGCAGAAACCCCCTTGGAGCCCGAGGAGGCTACCAATATGGAGATTGGTGCAAAAACCCGTTGGTTCGATAATCGGCTGCAATTCAACCTGGTGTACTTCGACCTTGAAAACGAGAACCAGCAATTGTTCCGGCTGGAAAACTTCACACTGGTATCGGAGAACTTTGGTACGGAGTCTAGTGGTATCGAGCTTGACTTCATTGCGGCGCTGGGGAAAAACCTGACTCTTTCCGGTATGTATGCGTCGCTTGATGCAGAGATTGTGGGTGGTCAGTTTGCGGGTAATGTTGCGCCCCGATCGCCAGACTATAAGTACTCGGTGGCCCTCAACTACAACGCCGCGCTGGGCAATGGGGCTATTCTCGATTTTGATGCCAGTGTGTCCTACTCGGATAACTGGTATATGGAAGCGACCAACCAAGGCGTGTCCTATATGGATGACTATTCCATCGTTGACGCGAGTGTGCGCTATACCTCCAGCGGAGGTAATTGGGAGGTCACGCTATGGGGCAAGAATCTGAGCGATGAGTTGGTTACCTCGCACTCTATCGTGAGTAGCTTTGGAGGCTCAGTCGAGCTATTTGCTCCGCCACGCACTTATGGCGTTACAGCAAACTACTTCTTCGATTAAGAGGGTAAAACTGAAGGGGGCGAAAGCCCCCACCTCTAAGACGAATCAGAGAGAGTTGTATGGTGCTTGACCCGACAAGATTAGGCCCCCCATCAGGGGCCTATGTGGCGGTCGTAGGGGGCTGCGGTGGCATGGGTAGGGCGCTCGTCGATGCACTCATTCAAACGCAGGTTCATGTTGCTGTTCTTGACCTTCCCTCGTCTGTTGAGCAGCACCCACCTCCTCCTGAAGTGCTGGTGCTACCCATGGATGGCGGCAACGAGGCACAGGTGGCGGAAGCCTTTGCGACTTTGGCGACGCAATGGCCGCGACTGGATGGTCTGGCAAATCTTGCGGGATATTTTAAAGGCCTGTCTCCGCTCGGTGACCTTGATGTTTCGGTTTTTGATGACATCATTGCGGGTAATCTCCGAAGTCATTTCCTATGTGCCAAAGCGGCAATGCCATTACTCCGGCAGTCCGTGCAGGGTGCGATGGTCTGTGTGGCGTCTACTCAGGCGATAGATGTGATTCCCAATTACACACACTATGCTGCGGCAAAAGCGGGTGTGGTGGCTATGGTTAAGGGCATGGCGCGCGAGAATGCGCCCCACATTCGCTGCAACGCACTGGCTCCGGGATTGACCGACACGCCCTTTCTTGTGGGTGGCACAGGCAGGGAGCAAATTTTCGAGGGAATTGACCCCTCGCGCTATGCGCCAAAGGTGCCCATGAAACGCATGGCCTCGGCTTCTGATATGACGGGCCCAATCCTGTTCTTATTGGGGCCTGCCTCGGGTTTTATCAACGGCGAAACCCTGATCGTTGATGGCGGGGTCTACGTACAGTAACTTGTTGGCAAATAGACCTGCGCGAAACCGTGGAGTGCCTATGTCAGTTTCTCGGAACCGTAAGTGTTTACACTGAGCCTTTCGCGTCGCTGAGGCTCAGATCCTGAAGAGCATCAAGGCGGCAACCAGCACCATCAACCCTGCCGCGACCTTATTCAAGTTAGCGAGGCTCCGCTCGGTGGTGAGGAATCGCCTGAGACCGCTCCCGCCAGTGGCGTAGAGCGTCATGGACAGAAACTCCGAGGGCAGCATCACGCCTAAAAATGCAGCTAATTGTTGCGGTGTTGAATAGTCGACGGACATAAAGCCCGGTAACAGCGCAACCATGAAGCCCCAGCCCTTGGGGTTCACCACTGCCGTCACGTATCCCAGGATGAGCAACGCGCTGGCCGACAAATGTGGTCGGTTTTCACTGCCCGTGAAGTGGGCGGGCTGCGTCCAGAGCCTGTACGCAATCCATAGCAGGTAGTTGCCCCCGATCAGTGCGAGCCCAGTGAAATAAACCGGAGACAGCGACTGTATCCAGGTCAGCAGCAGCACGCAGCTGGTGACCACTGTTGCGACGCCCGCAAGCTCACCCCACATCATCCACAGCGTTTTCCGATAGCCCTGAGATAAGCCCAAGGTGAAGGCCAGCGTCATACACATGCCGGGGGTCAGTGAAATCGCGGCAATCGTTGGGATGAAAACCCAAAGTAGCTCAGGATCCATTCGGGGAGGGGCCTAGTTGAGCGCGAGCGTCTGATTGGCAAGTTGGCAAAACCCTGCGGACATGGGCTCGAGAACCGAAATGCCCCGTGCCCGCAGGGAGTCAGCCAGCGGATACATACAGGTGCACCCCAAAATGACCTGTGTACCGGGGTATCGCGTTTGCAAGCTCAATGTGGCGTTAGCGACTGCGTCGACGGTGGTCACAGCACAACTTTGCATGTCCGCCATTGCAGTGTTGGGCCCGTCCTCCACGCTGAGCAAGGTGTCATCGGTCAGATGCACAATATCGTCGCAGTACTCCTGCAGGTTCATTTCGGTGAGCACGGCGTCATAGATAAAGCGCATCGCGGGCGGCCAGAGCGTGACCACAGCAAAATGTTCAGCAGTTGCCAGTGCTGAAAGAAAGGCACCGCAACCCGCACCGCCGACTGGGATACTTACCGCATCCCCCAACATGGCATAGCCGTAGTCGCCCACCGTGTTGATGTAAAGGGCGTCGGCACCCGCGGCGGCGGCCTTCAGGCCCGCTTCAAAATAGGCTTCCTCACAAATCTCCCGATCTGCCATCGTGGCAGGGAAGACCGCGTTGGGAACGGCGAAGACTTGTGCATCGACGCTGGGGAGAACAAGAGGCCCGGGTGGCGGCATATTGTCTTCAACGACGGTGGCGTCACCCATACCCAATACGGCAATCGTTTTCTGCTGCATACTCAGGGGTGCTCTATTGTCGTCTGCGATCGGGATTGCGTCGCCGTTTCCCCGAGGGGGCCGATTTTAGTGTAGCGGATAGGCAGTAGGCCAGAAAAGAAACCGGTCGCGTTACAGCCATACCAGCAGGAGTGCCAGCGCGAGGATCTGCAGCAGGTTAATCGCCACTGAAACCCGATGCCATCGGGCGAAGTGCGCCCCCGCCAGCGGATCACCCGCGAGCTCTTTGTCACGAAGTTCGTTGATCTGAGGTACGAGGATCTGGCGAACCCACAAGGTTGAAGCCGCGATCAAAAAGCACACGCCCGCGTAGAGCGGGTATTTGGTCAGCAACAATAGGCCCGCCGTAGAAGAACCGAAGATCAAAGCGGCGTAGTAGCGCGGAAACAGCCTGCGTAAAAATAGGCCCGCCTGATCAGCGGGTAGGGCTTGGAAGACCGCGGGTGCTATCGCAATGGCAAAGAACAGCATGGCGCCCAAGGTAGCCGAGATGCTGACAATAGCCGCAGTTTCCATCCGATCGATCCTATTTTGAACGCACTTTATATTGTGTTTTGCAGTAGCCTCTGGATATCGACGGGTCTCTCAGCGAACCATGTTTGGTCGGGCGCCCAGACACGCGTTGACGCCAGTTGCGAAACGCGCGAGGTTTCAGCGACGCCCTCATCAGCGCGATAACCTGTGACTCAGGGAGCCCGTAGAGCGCGGTGATTGCCTCAAAGGGCGTGCGGTCCTCCCACGCCATTTCGATAATTCGTGACTGGTCTGCGGGACTTAGCGTGGTACCGGAGCCTGGCATCTGTGAATTGCCTCAATGGGAAACCGAGCAAGTTTAGCGAATGGGTTGGGTGACGCCGACCACGGGGCGTTACCGCTTGCTGCGGGTCTGCTACTGCGACTGCTTCACTTCGCCATTGACCGAATGTCGTTGCCCGCCTAGGGTGAAGTAAAACGCAAGGCAGAGATCTCCATGCGGGTATTACTGGCGGGAGCAACGGGTTACATCGGTCGGGCGGTGCTCAATGAATTGCTGGCGCAGGACTACGAGGTGCTGGTACTCGTTCGCCCGGGTAGTGGAGGGAACGTGGCTTCGAGCCCCGCGCTCACGGTGATCGAGGCTGATGTTCTTGCCGACCCCACGTGGCAGCGATCTCTGGGCCAAGTGGATGCCGTGATTTCCTGTGTTGCGAGCCGCAGCGGCGCCCCGGCCGATGCCGAGCGGGTCGAGTTTGGCTTCAATCGCGCGCTTCTGGAGTATGCGGAGCAAACAGGAGTGAGTCGCTTTATCTTGCTATCGGCTATCTGCGTGCAGAAGCCACGACTGGCGTTTCAGCGCGAAAAGCTCAAATTCGAAGCGCTTTTAAGCAAGTCTTCCGTGCCAGGCACGATTATCCGACCCACCGCATTCTTTCGTTCTCTCGCCGGCCAGATAGAACGCGTGCGGGCCGGGAAGCCTTTTTTGCTATTTGGCAGCGGACATCTCACGGCCTGTAAGCCCATATCGGATCGCGATTTGGCCCGATTCATGGTTTTGAAACTGATGGACGCCAGCGAGGGAACCCATGTTTACCCTATTGGTGGACCGGGACCCGCTTTGACGCCCCAAGAACAGGGCCGACTACTCTGCGAGGCTTTGGGTAAGCCTTTTAGAACGACTTCGGTTCCTCCCGAAATGTTTGACTGGATGCGTTGGTTGATCGCTCCGCTGGCCTGGTTTTCTTCAGGCATGAGGGATCGAGCGGAATTTCTCAGAATTGCCAAGTTCTATGCGACGGAGTCGATGTTGGTGTGGGATGAATCGAGCCAGCGCTACGACGCTCGCAATACCCCGGAATTTGGCACGGATACGTTGTCAGGATTTTATGCCAAAGTGTGCTCAGGCGAGTTACCGCTTCCTGAACGGGGTGAACAGCGCTTGTTCTAGTGAGCTATGCGGGGAACACCATCAAGGTGACAACGTGCCACTCATCCAGAAGCACCGTGTGGATGGGTGAGCCATGCCAGGGGCGAGGTGTTGAGGTGGTGGGAGTCACCGCCAGCGTGGTGTCGCTGGTGCGCTCAAGTTCGACATCCTGAAAACCCACCCAGCTCTCGGTCAGAGGAAACTGGCATTTGTAAAATGTCTCTTTAGCGCTAAAGAAAGTGGTTGTCTCGATAGCGACGTGCGCTGGATCGATCGAGCGAAAGTAGTGGCGTTCGCGCTCGGTAAACAGGGTTGGCCAGAGCTTCGGCTGCACGCGGCCCAGCGCCTCAACATCGATTCCAGCGGATTGGATCGCATCAGGTCTCCCAACGACCCCCGCACACAGTTCCTTGCAATGCGAGAGGCTACCGCGTCGGTCGGCGGGCCAAATGGGGCTCCGATCTTCAGCGCGACGCACCGGTTTGGCAACGAGAGACAGGGAATCAGCCAGCGCGGTTACCAGTAATCTTCCAGCAACGAATTCTCTCTGTCTGGGGGCGGCCGCAGCGGCGACATCCTGCCACTCAGCAGGGTCTAGCGTCCCTTGTAATGCGTCGATCGATGCCCAGCCTGCGGCCAGGCCGGGCCCAGTCAGATCAGGGAAAAGCGGTTGGAAAGCCATAGAGAAATGGTAGCACTGCCCGCGTACGGACTCTCTTTCGTCCGCCTACGCACTCGATCGGCAGCCGTCTCTTTTCCGCTCCGCTCAGGATTCAGAATCCTTGCTGGCACCGATGCCGGGGGAGCGCTGTGATGCCCAGCTCAAGATGGCCAGAGCGACCGCGAGCAGGAGAACTGCTCCGGCCTCAAATAGTAATTTGCTGGGTTCGGCCTCTTTGCCCTGAAGGATGATGAGTCGGGTA